>JBBRNS010000402.1:0-1511 GCA_038230175.1 Burkholderiales bacterium | reverse complement strand
GTAACAGGAACCACGCGGATTATCTCTGTTGATTTGGCCAAGGCAACACCATCTGCTACATCGAACAGACAAGTCTGGCGTCAATTGAAGTGACGCGTATGTTTTTAGAACAATAGGACAACAGAAATGACTATAAGAAAACGATTGCGTGGGTTTACATTGATTGAGCTCATGATTACCGTAGCCATTATTGGGATTTTGTCTGCTATAGCCTTGCCGTCGTATAGCGCTTACGTGGAGCGAGCAAAGCGTGCGGATGCTAAAACCGTGTTGCTGCAGGCTGCACAATTTCTGGAAAGAAATCGGTCAAGCAATTTCACTTATGTGGTTGCGTTGCCAGCAAATTTAGCGGTATCACCTGCGACGGGTGTTGTAGCCTATAACATCACCGCAGCAACTAACGCGGCCGATTTCACCTTAACTGCAACACCCACTGGATGGACCGACGACCTGTGCGGCGATTTAACTTTGACTAATCTTGGCGAAAAAGGACAAACGCTGGGTGACGCAGCTACCTGTTGGAATAAGTGAATCGGTCTAGTTGCCAGGACTGTGGCGTGGACCTATCGCCGCACCTCATCCACCAGCGTCTTGAACTCGTCAATATCCTCAAAGCTGCGGTACACACTGGCAAAGCGCACATAGGCCACTTTGTCCAGCTTCTTAAGCTCGCGCATTACCAATTCGCCAACTTGGGCCGAGGGCAGCTCTTTGACACCCATGTTGAGTAGCTTCTCTTCAATGCGCTCCAACGCGCTGTCGACTTGCTCGGTGCTGACCGGGCGTTTGCGCAGTGCCAGGCGAAACGATGCTTGGACTTTGCCGCGGTCGTATTCGATACGCCGGCCGTCCTTCTTAACAATGGCGGGGAAGTTGACGTCCGGTCGTTCGTAGGTGGTGAAGCGTTTTTCACACCCGCTGCACTGGCGGCGGCGGATAAAGTCGCCGTCTTCTGAAATCCGGGTTTCAACCACCTGGGTTTCAGAGTGGCTGCAAAAGGGGCATCGCATGGTTTTTATAAGCCAAATTGGCCTCTAGCCCTCGTGGAATATGCGCAAGCAGCTATGAAAATCATAGTGCCTGCGCACGGGTTCGGGTTTAACCGTAGACCGGGAAGCGGGCCGTCAAGGCGTGCACCTTGGCCCGGACGGCGGCGATGTTGGCCTCGTCGCGCGGGTTGTCCAGCACGTCGGCAATCAGGTGGGCCGTTTCACGGGCCTCTTGGTCCTTAAAGCCGCGGGTGGTCATGGCCGGTGTGCCAATGCGCACGCCGCTGGTGACCATCGGCTTTTCGGGGTCGTTGGGGATGGCATTTTTGTTGATGGTCATATGGGCGGCGCCCAGCACGGCCTCCGCCTCTTTGCCAGTAATGCCCTTGGCACGCACGTCAACCAACATGACATGGCTTTCGGTGCGGCCGCTCACGATGCGCAGGCCGCGCTCGGTAAGCGTCTGGGCAATGATTTGTGCGTTCTTCACCACCTGTTGTTGGTATTCCTTGAAGCCGGGTT
>JBBRNS010000401.1:0-1522 GCA_038230175.1 Burkholderiales bacterium | reverse complement strand
GACGTTGGCCAAGGCCATACAGACCAGCGTATACGAGCGCTTCGGGATCTTGCTGAAGCCAGAGCCAGTCGTTGTTTATAGATAAGGCCCAATAAAGTTTGAACTTTCTTAAATTTTCCATGTCAAAGGTTCATGGAAAAAGAAAGCGCAAGAAATCAAACACTGGAACAACTCCACGAGAGGCGCAAGCAAGTCGTGAGGTTGCACAACAAAGGCATCAAGATCATGCAAATCGTGGCGATGACGGGGCTGAGCTACCCGACAGTGCGTGCTGCTGTTGACTTGTTTGAGGTTGGCGGCTGGAGAGCAATCAAACCGGCGCTGCGCGGGCGCGCCAGAGGCGACGGCCGGGTGCTCAGTCAAGTGCAAGAAGACGCCATCCAGCGCATGATCATCGACAAACGCCCCGAGCAGCTCAAGATGGATTTTCATTTATGGAGTCGCGCAGCAGTGGGGCAACTCATCGAACAAGAATTTGGCATCAAACTACAAGTGCGCAGCATCGGCAAATACCTCACCCGCTGGGGCTTCACACCGCAAAAGCCCATCAAGCGCGCCTACGAGCAAAGCCCTGCTGCGGTACAGGCTTGGTTGGAGGGCGAATACCCGGCCATTGAGCAGCGCGCCAGAGCAGAAGGAGCCGAGATTCACTGGGGTGACGAGACTGCATTGGTCAACACCGACGTGCGTGGCAGAAGCTACGCACCTGCGGGCAAAACCCCTGTGGCAATGGCCGTGGGCGGTACCCGCCAAAAGCTCTCGATGATCGCCACGGTAACCAATCAAGGCAAGGCGCGCTGGATGATTATTGACGAGGCGTTTGACGCCGACAAGCTCGTTGAATTTCTACAGTCTTTGATCAAAGATGCAGGCAAAAAAGTCTTCCTGATTCTGGATAATTTGCGAGTGCATCACAGCAAAATTGTGAAGGCTTGGGTGGCCGAACGCAAAGATCAGATTGAGCTGTTTTACCTGCCCAGCTACAGCCCGCAACTTAACCCAGAGGAGCGACTGAACGCTGATCTGAAGCAAGAGATTGGCAAGCGTGTGCCGATCAGAACCAAAGCCAAGTTACGCGAAGCTGCGAACGACTACATGACGATGCTGGAGCAAAACCCAGAGCGCGTTATGAGCTACTTCCAGGATCGGCGGGTTCGCTATGCGGCTTAAGACTTCACAGGGCCGGAGCAATAGGCCATGGTTCGGGCTGGAAGTACCAGCGCCAAGGCGGCCTGGTCAGCATCCCGCGCCTGGTGGAGGCCTTACGCAACCTGCCGGTGCGTGGCGCCGATCTGCTGCAAGTGCAGCGCTGGGTGATGTTCAATTACCTCATTGGCAACGCCGATGCGCATGGTAAGAATATGTCGGTCTTGGTGGACGGCAAAGGCTATCGCCTGGCGCCGTTTTACGACCTGTTGTGTGTCAAGGCCTATGGAGACGATGGCTTGGCGCTGTTCATCGGTGACGAAGAAACCTTTAGCAGCGTTGGCGCGCATTCGTGGGAGGCCCTGTGTGCGGACTG
>JBBRNS010000400.1:0-1545 GCA_038230175.1 Burkholderiales bacterium | reverse complement strand
CAGTGAAGGCAGCCAACTGGTGACAACTTGTCACCAGTTGAAAATGCCCGCCGCCGACGGCAAACAGCGGCTCACCGATGTAGCCACCGCCGAAACCCTGCTGAGCCTGGTCCAATCCGTCCCCAGCCCCAAAGCCGAGCCCATCAAGCTCTGGCTGGCCAAGGTGGGCTACGAGCGCATGCAGGAGATGGCCGACCCGGCCCTGTCGCTCAACCGTGCCCGCGATACCTGGCAGCAGCACGGCCGCAGCGACAAGTGGATTCAGCAGCGCATGACCGGGCAAGAGACCCGCAACAAGCTCACTGACTACTGGCGCGAGCACGATATCAAGGTGGGGCAAGAGTTCGCCATCCTGACCAATATCATTCACCAGGAGTGGGCGGGGCTGAGCGTCAAGGAGCACAAAGCCACCAAGGGCCTGAGCAGCCACAACTTGCGTGACCACATGAGCGAGGCGGAGCTCATTTTTACCGCGCTGGCCGAACTGTCCACCCGCCAGATTGCCGAAACATCGGATGCGACGGGTCTGGGCGAGAACAAGAATGCTGCCAAAGCCGGTGGCGGCATTGCCAAGCAAGCGCGCCATGCACTGGAAAACCAAACCGGCAAGTCAGTGGTGACAGGCGACAACTACCTGGCGCCCGCAGCGACCAAAAAGGCTCTGCGCGGCTCACGGAACAAGTAAGGGCTGGGCGTCGCACAGTTGGCGGCGGCCTGTTGGTGGCGCAGTTGCACTTCGTTTCTTACCGTTGGGCCGTTTTGCTGTCAGTTTTTGTAGTTAAAGTTGGCAAAAATAGCGGCATGTACACCCAGGCCGACCAGTTCGAACCCCTGCTGCCCGCAGATGCCCGCATGGAGCCGCTATTGGCTAAGGCGCATGACCTGTCTCGCGCTGCATCCACATTGGCGGGCACCAGCGTGCCGCCCGAGTTGCGAAGCCTGTTGCGCAGCATGAACGCGTACTACACCAACCGTATCGAGGGCCAGCACACCCGCCCGCACGAGATCGACCAGGCGCTGCGCCAAGACTTTTCCAAAGACGCCGTGTTGGCTGCCAAGCAGCGCCTGGCCGTAGCCCATATTGACGCAGAGCAGGCGCTAGAGCAGCGCTACCGTGGGATCGATGGCGCACAGGCGCTCTACTCTGCGGATGCGGTGCAAGACATTCACCGCGAGCTGTTCGGCCATCTGCCCGCTGCCGACTTGCTAACCCCCGAGAACGAACCTATCGCCCCCGGCGCACTGCGCCAGCGCGACGTTCAGGTGGGCCAGCATGTGGCACCGGCGCATGCCAGCGTACCGGCATTTTTGGCGCGGTGGTCCGATTTCTACGGCGGTGTGCGCCGTGGCGAAGCGGCCCTGGTGGCACTGGCCTGTGCGCACCAGCGCCTGGGCTGGGTCCACCCCTTTGTGGATGGCAACGGGCGTGTCATGCGTTTGCACACCCACACCTGGCTCACGGCCCAGGGTTACACCGGCGGGTTGTGGTCGCCACTGCGCGGCTTTGCGCGCAGCACCGAGCGCTATTACGCGCTGCTGGCCGAT
>JBBRNS010000399.1:0-1553 GCA_038230175.1 Burkholderiales bacterium | reverse complement strand
GCCGCATACCAGCGGATGCACACCAAGATCACATCGATTGGGAAACGCATTCCTTTGGTATTGAGCATGGCAGGTCTACGCGATCAGTTGACAGCCGCGTAGCATACGACCATGGGCTCGGTGGCTAATGCGACAGAACCCAGCGATTTGGCCTGGACGCTACTAATGGTTATACTGAGTTTTTAAAATGTCAGTATAACGATGCTATTTAGCCAACAGTCCACAGCAGCGCAAACTGCATTTGCGGCACTTAGCAGCGCGAGCCTGCTCAGCGCGGTGCGCAATGTTGCGCAGCTTCCAGGCAGCTTTTCTCAAAAAAAGATCAAAGGCATTGCTTACTGGTACTACCAGTCGCCCGACTTGCTGGGCGGCCAAAAGCAAATATTCGTTGGCCCAGCAACAGACGAGCTCACCGCTTTGGTCAACAAGCACCGCCAAGGCGACGCAGCATCGCTACACATGCGCAAACTGGCGCGGCAGTGCGTGGCGGCGGGTTGCCCGTCCATTGCGCCTACTCACGCAAAAATTCTTGCCCGGCTCGCCGATGCGGGGTTCTTTCAAGCGGGCGGGATACTGGTTGGCACGCATGTCTTCATGGCTTATCAAAACTATCTTGGCGTTCAGTGGACATCTGGCGCGCAGACGCTTGACCTTGATTTTGCGCACGCCGGCAAGAACGTGTCGATTGCCATCCCGTCTGATGTGGTGATGGACATGGGCTCGGTGATTGAATCGCTGGAAATGGGCTTTGCACCCGTGCAAAGTTTGACCACTTACGTGAAGTCCGATGAGACAGACTTGCAAATTGATTTTGTAACGTCGTTGCATCGCGGTGGTGATACGCCGGTGCTGATCAAGTCCCTCAATGCCACGATGCAGCCGCTAAAGTTTATGGAATTTTCGATGGCGCTGCCTATTCAGATGTCGCTGTTGTCCAATCAGGGCGCTATTTTGGTGAACGCACCACCGCCAGAGAAATACGCAGTGCATAAACTGTTGGTGTATGGCGAGCGCCCACAAAGCATGCGCATTAAGGCTTCGAAAGATTTGGATCAGGCTGCGACTCTTATCGAGTACCTGACCGAGAACGATGCCGACGCCTTAGCCCAAGCTTGGGCCGATCTGATTGGGCGCGGCCCGGGGTGGCTAAGCCGGGCAGAGGCAGGTTTGGCGGCGCTGCGCAAGCGGTACCCGCAGCTTGACTCTAGTTTGCTGGCGTTGCCGAGAGTAAAGCCATTGCGCAAGCCGAGTCGGGCATGAGTTTGAGGGTGCTGGGGTAATAAGGGTGTTTACGGTCAGAGAGCAATACTGTTCATTTAAGGCCGTTCGCCCTAAAGGCGCACTCAATGCGGCGCTGCGTATCTTTCTGCGCGTGGTGCAGCAGAGCCTGCAAACCCATTGCCCCGGCGCTGCAAAGGTTGACCCAGCCCACCTGCACCTGGGCGCGGTCGCCTTCATCCACCGGTTTGGTTCCAGCCTGAACACGCACGTGCACTTCCACGTGTGCGTGGTCGATGGCGTGTTTGAGGCGCTGCCGGGTGCACAGGCAAAGT
>JBBRNS010000398.1:0-1598 GCA_038230175.1 Burkholderiales bacterium | reverse complement strand
GGTTGCCCTTGAAGGCGCCCCAAAACTGGCAGGCCCGGTAGGTGACGATGCTGGCAAAGTGCTTGAACAGACCACGCTCTTGCAGTGCCACGCCGCAATCAAGCAGGATGGCGCTGCCGGCGTAGCGGGCCACATCCAGCGGGCCCAAGTGCACCTCGGGCATGATGCGTTGCAGGGCGATGGCCTCACGCTCAAAGCGGCGTTTCACCTGGCGCCAGCTTTCATCATGCAGGTGGTAAACCTTGGCATCGGCCACATAAGCCAACCGCCGGCCACGCTGCACCAGCTCTTTGGCCAAGAACATGTCCTCCAGGCCGGTGATCTCTTCATCAAAGCGCACCAGATCCCACTCGCTGCGCAGCAGGGCCGAGTTGGCGTTGTTGCAATAGAAGCCTTCTTGCGGCAGTTTGCTTTCAGCCGGAAAGTACTTGGCAAAAATCTGCCGCTCACTGAAGTGGGTGCTGCTGTCGCCCACTTGGCCACCGTAGGCGTACACCACCCGGTCTTGGCCCAGCGGGGCCACCAGCCGGGCCAGCCAGTGTTTGTCAAACGGTATGCAGTGGCCGCTGACAAAAACCAGCGCCTCACCCTTGGCGGCGGTGCAGCCCACGTTGAGGGATCGGCCGAAGGAGAAATCCTCTTTGCGGATGTGCACGATGCGGCAGCCGTGCTGCTGGGCAATCTGCAAGGTGCCGTCGGTTGACCCGGAATCGACCAGCACCACCTCACACTGATGGCCTTGCAGGGCTTGCCCGGCTATGCCGGTCAGCAAGGCTGGCAGGTGCCGCGCCTCGTTCAAGGTGCGGATGACCACACTGATCAACATGCCGCTAGCCTGCCCGGCCCTGCGCCACGGCGCCGATAAACATGTTGCGCGCCTCGGGCGTCATCACCGTCACCAACTGGTCGACAAACTGGCGCTGCAACTCATAAGCAGCCTTCGGGCTGGATGAGATGCTGGATATCCGGAACAGCACACCATCAGGAATGGTGCCGCGCACGCCGTACTTCAACCGCACCCGGTTTTGCTCAAACCAGCCGCGGGCGATGTCGTCACCAATGCGCATCCAGTAGGTAACAGGCTCGATACGGGTGCCCAACGCACCCACCAAGTGCATGGTGGGGATGGTTATGCCGGTGACTTGCCACTGGCCTTTTTCTACCCCGCTGAGGCGGAACCCCTGCGCCGAGTAGCACACCTCGGGCTTGTGCAGTTGCAGCGCGCGCGACTGGTTGGCACCGTAGGCGATTGACAGCATGATGCGCTCGCCCTTGAGGTTGACGTAAGTACGCGACAGCGTGCGGTCATACAGCGTGCCCAGCATCTGGGCCAACTCGGGTGAAACGGCCAGCGGCACGATGCTGCGGTCGATTTGCCAGTCGCTAAAGGTTGCAGGGATCAGCCGCTCCAGATCGGGTAGTTGGCTGTCGGCGGTGATCTGAGGCTGCGGCATGGCCAGTTTGGCAGCGACCGAGGTGGCCACCATCAGCCCACCCAACACCAGGGCGCGGCGCGGCACATTTACTTTGGGTTTCATGAGCGTGTGGGGGTAAACAAGCCGGTGCAGGTGGGTGGCGATCAGCAAGTGCTGTGCCGC
>JBBRNS010000397.1:0-1669 GCA_038230175.1 Burkholderiales bacterium | reverse complement strand
CCGACGATCAGCGCACAGACTGGTGAGCCTGAAAAGTGCGGCTGCAACCGCCCGCCTGGGTAGGGCTGTGGCTACAGGACGGCTTTTCGGCTCAATGTGGTGACGGCGGCGAAAACTCATGGCAAATCAGACTGGCGGCTGTGGGCATGCGTGTTTTGTGAGCCCGGTTTTGGGTGCCATACTCGGGCTCATGCGGTTGGAATTCCTATCCTTTAAATAACGGACGTGACGTTGGGGCTACTAGCGTTTATCTGCGCTGTTACAACGCTTTGCAGACCCATAATCAAACAAAAAACGAAGCTGGTATTTATCTTTAAGGTCGTGTTGAAATTTCTTTACATTTCACTCCATAGATTTTTACAAGGCCTGTCATCCCCCAAATGGTGGATGTTGGAGGGAGTACTTACCCGAGTGGCAGAACGGCGCGCGGACGCACGGGGTTTTGGTTCCGGGCTGTTTTTGCCCGGGCTCTGTCGGTGCGCTGGCGCTCGGCATTGGTAAAAGCCCTTTGACTGGCGGGCACCGCGCCTCGGGGGGACTGGATGGCCCAGCATGTACGCCGAGGCAAACAAAAATCGCCTACCAAGGTGGCCACCACCATCCGCTTTGCTGCCGACGTGCTGCAAGCCGTCAAAGGCACGGGGCGTGGCTGGCAAACGCGGGTAAACGACGCTGTATGCGAGTGGGCCAAGGCGCAGCACCTGGCGGTTTAAACTTCCAGTATCGCCAACTACCCAGGAAACACCATGCTGCAAACCTACGAAGCCGTTCTGCAACCCAACTGGGGGCTGGAATTTTCAGGCCCCACACCGCCGCGTTTTGACCGTGCGCAAAAGGTATTGGTAACGGTTTTGCAGGATGACGTGGAAGACGCTGGCAGCGCACCGCTACAGGCCGATTGGGCGCAGGTAACAGGCTTGCTCAAAGACTCGACGCTGTTTGGAGCAGACCCATTAGCCGTGCAGCAAGGCATGCGTAATGAATGGCGTTAAGCTTTTGCTGGACACCAATGTCGTGATTGGTTTGCTCAAGGGGTATGGGCCAGCGGTGGAACTGGTGAATGCAACAGGCATGCCGTTGGCGCAGGCGGCAGTTAGCCAAATCACGCGCATGGAGTTGCTGGGCTTTCCGGGCATCACGCCCATAGAAGAGCGCGCCATACAAGCGGTGCTGCAAGCGACTTCCGCCATCGCCATTGATGAGGAGGTTGAAAAGCACGCCATCACTCTGCGTCGCAAACACAACATCAAGCTGCCCGATGCCATCATCGCCGGCACGGCCATTGCCAAGGGTCTGCAATTGGTCACTTTGGACAAGGCGTTGTTGGAAGTTATGCGCCAAGCGGGGAACTCAATGAGCCTGCGTGCTCTTTAATCAATAGCTGTTCGCGCTTACATCGATTGGCTTGGAGCCCTATTTGACTCTTTAAAATGGGCTAAAAAGAGCCGAATAGGGGAACAAATCGCCCGACTAAGCCCTGCAACCCGCCCAAAATGCGAAAAACGGCTGAAATGGTCTGTTTTCGGATCAAAGGTTGACCCAGCCCACCTGCACCTGGGCGCGGTCGCCTTCATCCACCGGTTTGGTTCCAGCCTGAACACGCACGTGCACTTCCACGTGTGCGTGGTCGATGGCGTGTTTGAGGCGCTGCCGGGTGCACAGGCAAAGT
>JBBRNS010000396.1:0-1676 GCA_038230175.1 Burkholderiales bacterium | reverse complement strand
ATCATGTCCATGGCCTGGACGAAGTAGCGGTGCAGCGGCACCAGCCGGTCGCCATAACCGGGCAGGGCCAAAAACGCGTCAAAGTGGTTGGCATTGGTCACTTCGATGTATGACAGCTTGCTGTTGGCCCCTTCAACCATCTTGTTCATGCCGAAGTACGGGCGGCCCGTGAAGGCCACCGGCAGCAGGGTATCCGCACGGCCTTGCACAATCAGTGCGGGCTTGCCGCGCAAATTAGCCGTGCGCTGCACTTCGCTGATGCCTTGCCTGACGCGCAGGGCATTGGCGCTGGTGCCCGTGGCCAGCTCACGCAGGCACAGTGCGCCCGCCATGTTGTAGTCCTGCACACCGCCTGCTGACAACGATGCGGCGTCCAGCAACGGCCCACCCACACTGTTGTTGTTGACGATATTGATGCCCAGGGTGGGTGGCACGCCATTGCTGGTGCCAAACGAGGTGGCCAGTGCGGCAGCCGATGCCGCCACCGGTGCGTTCGGTGTGGCGGAGGTTGCAGCACCTGTGGCGGCAAAGCTGTAACCGCACAGGTTGTCTTTGGGGCTGAAGCGGCCATAGGCATTGGCATACGTCAGGCCGACCGACAGCGTTGCCAGCGAGTAGTGCGAAGCCTGCAAGTCATTGCTTTCGGGCTGCCAGCCCGCAGCCTGCAATACAGCCATGGCACTGGCGGCCTGCTGTGCAGTGGTGGTGCCGGTAATCAGCCCATTGGCCTGCAGTGCAGCGCACCGATTGGCAGCGATCAGGGGGTTGACCGAGTTGAAGGCGTTGGTGGTGGGTGAGACCAGCGCCGCGCACGGCTGCATCAAATTGGCAAACGAGAAGTAGTCATACAGCGAACGGCCAGTGCCGACCAGGGTACTGGCACCGCGCCTGACGCTCAGGCGACTGTCGGGTGCCAGTTGCACCTCGGGCTCGGCCACGGCAATGCCGCTGATCAGGCCCTGGGTGTCCTGCTCGGCGGCAGCAAGTGCCGCACCTGCGCCGTTGGAGACGCTGGACGCAATCACGATGGTGTTGACTGGCCCCAGGTTGCGCAGGCGCGAGACGCCGTCGCTGGCGACAGGGCCGTATTTTTCGTTCAGCACAAAGTAGGCGAACTCAATCGATTGCAGCGTCCATTTACCCCAGTCTTTTTCAGGGTTTTGCTGCGAGTGCGCGTGCTTGACGGCAAAGCGGTTGGGCGTGGCGGTGTTGAAAGCGGCCAGCTCTGCGCTGGTCATGCTGGCGGTAAAGATGGAGGCCTTGCCTGCCGCTGCCGCATTGGTACGCACGCCGTTTTGAACACTGACGGTGTTGTTCTGCAGGTCATGGATGCCGCTGCCTGTACCCTTGTCGGTATAAGCCACGGCACAGCCGTTTTTCAGTGCCCATTCCCCCGCCGAGCCGATGGCACCATAGACCCCGCGCGAACCGCTGGACGCTGCTGTGACGATGCAGGCACTGGCCGGGTTGAAGGTGGCGGGTATCTGGACCATCATGGTAATGTTCTGGGTGCCGGTGCCGTCGTCAGAGTAAGCAATGTATTCGGTGCCAGCGATTTTGCCTTCGCTGATGGTGGCCACGCCCTTGGCATTCACGTTGGGGCCGTACAGGCTGCCGTAGCCGCCCGCTGCAGAAATATCAAGACTGGCGCGATAGTTGTTGAAAATCGCCAGCTT
>JBBRNS010000395.1:0-1677 GCA_038230175.1 Burkholderiales bacterium | reverse complement strand
GCCAAGGTAACCTGGCAGCCCAAGCGGTGACCGCGCAGGTGCTGGAGTTGCGTGACAGCTTTGAATGGCGTGGCTTGGGCCAGGTGCCGTTCAGTGCGCTCAAAATTCGTCCGGCTTACCAGCAGTTTGATGCCGAGCACCGCTTTGGCCTGCACTACAAGGCGGTGGCCGACCACAAGCAGTGCGAGTGCGGCGCCATTCTGCGTGGCGTCAAAAAGCCTACCGACTGCAAGCTGTTTGGCACCATCTGCACGCCTGAGAACCCGATGGGCTCGTGCATGGTGTCCAGCGAAGGTTCGTGTGCGGCCCACTACACCTATGGCCGGTTCAGAGACGCCACACCCATTCACAACGAAACGACTGCATGACCGCCCAACCCCACTACCTGCGCCCGCTGGACTTTAAGCATGGCCACATCGACATGAACCATGGTGCCGGCGGCCGCGTGGGTGCGCAACTGGTGCAAGAGCTGTTTGCGCGCTGCTTTGACAACCCCTACCTGCGCCAAGGCAACGACGGGGCGGTGCTGCCAGTGCCCCCCGGCCACCAATTGGTGATGGCGACCGACGCTTATGTGATTTCACCCCTGTTTTTCCCCGGTGGCGACATCGGCAGCCTGGCGGTGCATGGCTCGGTCAACGACGTGGCCATGCTGGGCGCTCAGCCGCTGTACCTGAGCGCCACCTTCATTCTGGAAGAAGGGTTTTCACTGGCCACCCTCAAGACCATCGTTGAATCGATGGCGGCGGCGTCTAAGGCCTGCGGGGTTCCGGTGGTCACCGGCGACACCAAGGTGGTGGAGCGTGGCAAGGGCGACGGCGTGTTCATCAGTACTACCGGTGTGGGTGTGGTGCCCCACGGGCGCAACGTAGGCGGCGCCAATGCCCGGGCGGGTGATGTGGTGCTGTTGTCAGGCAGTGTGGGGGACCATGGCGTGGCCGTGCTCTCACAGCGCGAATCGCTGCAGTTTGAAACCGCCATTACCTCCGACAGTGCGGCTCTGCACACCCTGGTTGCCGCTATGTTGGCCGCCGCCCCCGAAGGCGCGGTGCGCACCCTGCGCGACCCCACCCGGGGTGGCTTGGCCACCACGCTGAACGAAATTGCCCAGCAGTCGGGCGTGGGCATGCACCTACAAGAGGCCGCTATACCGGTGCTGCCCCAGGTGGCCGGGGCCTGTGAAATGCTGGGGCTAGACCCGCTGTACATCGCCAACGAAGGCAAGCTGATTGCCGTGGTGGCCCCGGAGCATGGCGATGCCGTGCTGGCGGCTATGCGCGCCCATCCGCTGGGGCAGGGCGCCGCAAAAATTGGTGTGGTGCAGCCTGACGACCACCAGTTTGTGCAAATGACCACCCGCTTTGGCGGGCGGCGGGTCGTGGATTGGCTCAGCGGCGAGCCATTACCGCGAATTTGCTGATCGGCTGGGCCGCACTGGCCGATTAGCAACGCGCTGTTGCGCCTGTGAATTAGCTATAAAAATAGGAGCTGCTTGCGCACATTCCACGAGGGCTAGAGGCCGATTTGACTTAAAATTACTGCACCGAAGTGCCACCCGAAGTGCGTATTGCCAACCCCGAATGAATGAAAGACCCGATGGACTTGCTAAAAAACTATTGGCCCTTTTTGGCGCTGGGCTTGTGGTTCGCCTACAAGTGGTGGAACGCCAGAAGAGTG
>JBBRNS010000394.1:0-1689 GCA_038230175.1 Burkholderiales bacterium | reverse complement strand
GTATGTGGGCGTGGTCATGGGGCGCCATGCTGGCTTTTTGACCGCGGCGTCGGCCTTGGGCAAGAAGTTTCCGGACGACGGCCCACACCTCATTTACCTGCCTGAGCGCACCTTTGTGCTGGAGCGGTTTCTGGCCGACGTGAAAGCCACCATGGAGCGCTATGGCCGATGCGTGGTGGCGGTGTCTGAAGGCATCCACGATGCCAGTGGCACCCCCATGGTGGCGCGCTTGGCCAAAGCGCTGGAGCATGACGCCCACGGCAATGTGCAGCTCTCCGGCAACGGCGCACTGGCTGACCTGCTGTGCGAAGAGATCAAGGCCAAGCTGGGCATTAAGCGGGTGCGCGGCGACACCTTTGGCTACCTGCAGCGCTCGTTCATCGGCTGTGTGTCGGACGTGGACCAACGCGAGGCCCGCGAGGTGGGCGAAAAAGCTGTGCAATACGCCATGTGGGGCGGCAGCGACGGCTCGGTGGCCATCAAGCGCACGGGTTTTTATTCGGCCGACTACGAACTGCTGCCGCTCAGCGCGGTGGCGGGCAAGACCCGGGTGATGGAGGACGAATTTATCGCCTCCAATGGCACCGATGTGACCGACGCTTTTCGCATGTATTTGCGCCCCTTGCTGGGCTCAGGCATGCCCGACGCATCGCGCCTGCGGCATAACCCAGTGGCCAAGGTGCTTAAGCGTTAAGCACCCGCCGCAAAGCCCCTGTTGGCGCGGGTTTGGGCGGTTATGAACATTCTTATCCACAGCGTGGTCCACACAATACGGGGCTAACTTTGCCCTGTCTGGACGGCATGTCTCCAAAAATTTTGGAATGGTCATTGGTTAACACACAATCGCGCCCCATTGGTCAACCCGCGCAAAAATGGCGCAATTTCTCAGTAGGCTGCTTAAATTTCAGGCATGCGCTGGCAGCCCAATGCTGGTGCGGGTTTGCGGGCTTGTCCTTAGGCTTATCCACAGCGTGGCGCACAGTCTGCGGGGGTAAGTATTTTTGCAAGTGGGCCGCGCGCTTCTGATGTAATGACGCCCCATGCATACCCTTGAACAACTGCGCAGCGGCGCGCTCGTTGGCTCCCGCCGCCTAAACCTGTCCTGTGGTTTGCACACCGTGCCGCCCGAGGTGTGGGACCTGGCCGACACGCTGGAGGTGTTGAATCTGTCGGGCAATCGGCTCACAGACTTGCCGCCCGAGCTGGCCCGCTTGCATCGGCTCAAGGTCATTTTTTGCTCCGGCAATGCCTTCACCACATTGCCCGAAGTGCTGGGGGCCTGCCCGGCGCTGGAAATGGTCGGCTTCAAGGCCAACCAGATTGGTGTGGTTCCAGCGCAAGCCCTGCCGCAGACCTTGCGCTGGCTCACGCTCACCGACAACGCCATTACCGAGTTGCCCCGCGCGCTGGGCGAGCGGCCCGCTTTGCAAAAGCTGCTTCTGGCGGGCAACCAGTTGCGCGCCTTGCCCGCCAGTCTGGCGCAGGCCAGCCGATTGGAGCTGATTCGCCTGGCCGCCAACCAACTGAGCACACTGCCGCTTTGGCTGACCGAGCTGCCGCGCCTAAGCTGGCTGGCCCTTGCGGGCAACCCGCTGGGGTGGGACACGCCGGGCCTCAGCGACAACTGGGCTGACGACGTTGCCTCTTTTGAGTCGGTGCCATGGAACGACCTGGTGGTCGACGCCCTGC
>JBBRNS010000393.1:0-1718 GCA_038230175.1 Burkholderiales bacterium | reverse complement strand
GTCAATGTGAATGGCGGTGCGTGTGCGCTGGGGCATCCGATTGGGGCGTCGGGGGCTCGGATTATGGTGACGCTGGTGTATGCCTTGCGGGCTCGGGGGTTGAGGCGGGGGGTGGCTACGCTGTGTATTGGGGGAGGGGAGGCTACGGCGGTGGCTTTGGAGTTGGTTTAGTTCACTTTTATTAGTGTATTTTTGGCGGATCATTTTTTTGATTTCTCTCACTACCCCCACTCTCCCCCAACCCCTCTCGCCCCGCCGGGCGAGAGGGGAGCCCAACAGCCATATTTGGCCGTCGCGGGCAAGGGGCCGCGTGCATCGGGTGGGCCAACTAACAAGCCAAGTAGATGACAACGGTCCCCGGCCTATTGATAGCGTTAGCAGCGACCTTGAACCTGACACCTTGAATAAGTTGGCCAAATATGGCTGTTAATGCACCCCTCTCGCCCGGCGGGGCGAGAGGGGTTGGGGGAGAGTGGGTTGTCCAGAAGTTCGGCAATCCGAAATTTGGCTGTAAATGAAGTCGTTTTAACAAAAAGGAACCGACCATGCTCTTAACCCAAGACCAAGAAATGGTCCGCGACGCCATCCGCAGCTTCGCCCAACGCGAACTCTGGCCCAACGCTCCAAAGTGGGACAAAGAGCGCCACTTCCCCAAAGCCGCCCACCAAGGCCTGGCCGCGCTGGGCGCCTACGGCATCTGCGTTCCCGAAGCCTACGGCGGCGCCGGCCTGGATTATCTGACCCTCGCCCTGGTGCTGGAAGAAATTGCAGCCGGCGACGGTGGCACCAGCACCGCTATCAGCGTGACCAATTGCCCGGTCAACGCCATCTTGCTGCGCTATGCCACCGAGGTGCAAAAGCAGCAGTGGTTGGTGCCCCTGGCGCAGGGTAAGCTGCTGGGCGCTTTTTGCCTGACCGAGCCGCATGTGGGCAGTGACGCATCCAGCCTACGTACCACCGCGGTGAAGGTGGGCGATGCATACGCCATTAATGGTGTCAAGCAGTTTATTACCAGCGGCAAACATGGCGACGTGGCCATCGTCATTGCGGTAACCGACAAGGGCGCAGGCAAAAAGGGCATGAGTGCCTTTGTGGTGCCTACCAACACGCCAGGTTATACGGTGGCGCGGCTTGAGGACAAACTTGGACAGCACAGCAGCGACACCGCACAGATCAATTTTGACAACTGCCGCATTCCGGCCGAGAACCTGATTGGCAAAGAGGGCGAAGGCTATCGCATTGCCCTGGGTGGCTTGGAGGGTGGGCGCATCGGCATTGCGGCGCAAAGTGTGGGTATGGCGCGCAGTGCGCTGGATGTGGCCATTGCCTATGCCAAAGAACGCCACAGTTTTGGCACCGCCATTTTTAACCACCAGGCGGTTGGGTTCCGCTTGGCGGATTGCGCCACGCAGCTAGAGGCCGCGCGCCAGCTTATTTGGCACGCCGCTTCCCTGCGCGATGCCGGTCGCCCGTGCCTCAAAGAAGCGGCCATGGCCAAGCTGTTTGCCAGCGAGATGGCCGAGAAGGTGTGTAGCGCTGCCATCCAGACGCTGGGCGGCTATGGGTATGTCAGCGACTTCCCGCTGGAGCGCATCTACCGTGATGTGCGGGTGTGTCAGATTTCACTACTGTCCGGTTAAAAGTCGAACAAAATCAACTGGTTACAGATGGGTAGGGGGTCAATTTGGGATCGATCGGGCTGCAAGGCGCATGACAGC
>JBBRNS010000392.1:0-1749 GCA_038230175.1 Burkholderiales bacterium | reverse complement strand
GGCTGGTAAGGTCAGCTGATGAAGTTTGACCGTACGAAGATGATTGAAGCGCTGCGCCAAGTGGTCCAGCGGCTGCACTATCTGCCGGAAGTAATGTTGGTGTGCGTACGTTGGTACGAGGCAGCTGTCCGAGGGTAACAGGCCAGCGTGCGCCAGTTTCGGACCGTGGCTCCTTCTGGTATCTGTCGGACTCAGCGTCATCGCGTGGCACGGTTTCAAAATGCTCAGCAGCACAATCGGACCCCAGCAGGTGGAGCGGTAGACTCTGCCGGAGCGCGGTGCCCACTCTTTCAGTTTTTTGATCAGATGGAAATATGGACACAAGCTATTCCTTTCCAGACTTAAGCGTGCTACGGCTGTCCCGCGAACTGGCCTTTGCGCAAACGATGGACCTTGTATGCGAACGTCACGCGTACTACCGCAGGGTGATGGCAGAGCGCGGCTTGCAGCGGGCGAGCTTTTCGTCGCTGGCGGATTTGCGCCTGCTTCCGCTTACGCAAAAGGCCGACTACATGGCCACGCCCGAACAATTCGTGCTCGACACCCAGGGTTTGCCACTGGAAATGCGCACGGTGTGGGACACCATGTACACCACAGGCTCCACGTCCGGCAAGCCCACGCCCTTCGTCTCCACAAGCTTCGACTTCTTCAACATTCTGGCCCTGCAGCGCAACATGCTGCAGTTGCGCGGCGTCCACAGGAGCGATCTCATCGCAAACCTGTTTCCCCTCACGCAAGTGCCACATGGTGCGTGGATACGCGTTCTGCATGCGGCGGCAAGCATGAACGTGCCAGTGTTCTCAGCCCTGCCCGGTAACCCGTCCAGCTTCTTCACTCTGGGCAACAAGCTCGATCAGGTCGTCGAGCTGGTGGCGCTGCAACGGGCCACCGTGTTATGGGGCGTCCCGAGCTTCATCTACCGCGTGCTGCAGCGGGCCGTAGAGCTGCGCGCTGACTTCGGCGCCGTGCGGCTGGTCTTCGTCACAGGTGAGGCCTTTGGCGAGAAAGCACGAGATGAAATGCAGCTGGCAATGCAAAGCGCCGGGGCCGCACGGGCACACATCAGCATTTCGTACGGGGCCACGGAAATGCAAGGTGGCATGGTCGAATGTATTCCGGGCTCGGGCTACCACAACCCTTTGCCCGGCCAGATGCTGGTGGAGATCGTCGATGCGCAAACACACGAGCCACTACCGGATGGACAGCGCGGGCTTGTGGTGCTGACCCATTTGCAACGGCGCGGAACCGTCTTGCTGCGTTACGCGCTGGGCGACACCTCTGTGCGCACGCAAGCGCCATGCCCCCATTGCGGCGCCATTACCGACCGTCTGGTCGAGGTGCCCCGCCGCATTGACTCCCTGCTCAAGATCAAGGGCATGCTGGTCAATCCCGGTGCCGTTGTCCAGGCACTGGACGAAATCCTCGGCGCTCGGCCTTTCCTGCTGTGTGTCCTGGCGCACACCCCAGGACACGCCCTCGAAAGCGATGTGCTCGAACTGCGCGTCGAAGACCGCGCCGATTCGCAACTGTCACAAGTCCTGATTGCATGCGTGAAGAACGCCTGTGGCGTGACACCGCAAATTGCGTTTCTGCCGCCGCAGGCGCTCGCGCTTACCGATTCGAGCTGGAAGAGTAAGAAGTTCGCTGACCTGCGGGTGCACTGACCACCCTCTGGCCCTGCTTTGCGGTGGGAATGCAAGAAGACCTGGCGTGGCTCGGCGTCTTCTTGGGAGACAGCGACTCCCTCAG
>JBBRNS010000391.1:0-1829 GCA_038230175.1 Burkholderiales bacterium | reverse complement strand
CAGCAGCGGCTGCGTCAGGCGCGCCGGCGACACCTGCTTCATGATGCCCGACGCGCCCTTGGCGCAGATCACGCCCTGGTTCAGCGGGTGGTCCGGGTTGCCGTCGATGTAGCGCACCTCGCCATCGCGCAAATGCACCCGGATGCCGCAGCGGCAGGCACACATGTAGCAGGTAGTGGTTTTGACCTCGGTGGCGGCGGTCGGAGTGGGCGAGGCGAGGGGGTCGTGTATCGGCTCGCGGGATAAGAATTTGAACAACTCGGGTTTCCTTGTACCGTGCTCGGGTCTCGGGTTAATGTGGAACGCATATGCCTGAATTTAAGCCCATTTCAGCCTCCAGCTTGCCGGGGATACACCATCAACTGCGACGTTACCTGGGCCAGCGCCAGGAAATCGCGGTCGTTGTGTACCAGCAAGGCGCTGTGCTCCAGGGCGATGGCGGCGATCAGGCAGTCGGTGGACTTGCGAATCGTAAGCCCCCGTTTGCGGGCTGACCGATAGAGTTGTGCCGCCGCCTCGAAGGTTTCGATCGAATGCAAGGGCTCCAGTATCGTCTGCGCCCCCAGCACATCGCGCGTCAGATCGAACTGCCGGTCCAGTCGCACGCCTTGCAGCACTTCGAGATAAATCATTTGCGTGAGGGCCAGCTCATCGCTGTCCTCGCGCTGCTGGACGAAACGCACGGCATCAGTGTCGACCCCGCGCAGCCAGTCAATCCAGACCGAAGAATCGACCAGGATCATGTGCGTTTTTTGGCCGCGGCACGTTTTGGCCCGGGTACTGCCTTGCCCGTGGCGGCATAAGCGGCCCTGGGCTGCTCAACGCGAAACTGCCCCACCTCCGCACCCCGCGCCCCGGGTGCCTTGGGATCGTAGTCGGGGTCAATGCCACCAATGGCGAACAGCTGGCGAATGGACGGCCGCTTGCGGCGGGCCACCATTTCACGCAGCGCACGGTCTACCACCTCGCGCTTGGTCTTCGCGCCCGAGAGCTTGATGGCCTCGGCCACAATGCCTTCGTCGATATCGATGTTGGTAATCATGGGTTTAAATTGTACATGCCATGTACAAATCCGGATGCGGCTCACGACAGGGCGCGCTCATCACCCCAAATCGCGTAGCAAAAGGCCGATGTGGCGGGCGTAGCGCGGCTGCCAGTTTGCCCAGTTGCTGCACCACAGCCGCGTCGAGCTGGCCGCAGCGATTGCCCATGGTCAGGCCGTCGAGCGGTGAAAAGCTAATAGTGGTGGCGACCGAGCACCCGTTTTGGATGGCACACCTCGAGGCGCCATTGCGCCGGTGCGCCACGACAAACCGCGCCTTGGCCAGACCCGCACTGAGCGCGGGAAATTGCGAGACGATGGACTCGTACGACAAGCCATGAAAGCCATAGCGGCGCATCACTTCGTCGTGCAGCGCACGCGGCAACCCGAAGCGCTGGTTCACGTCGCTCTGGGTGGCGTGAACCAGCGGTGTCGAAACAGGCCACACATTTTTTGCCATCGTATCGATAGTCAATGACAATCGAATTTATTACATCAATAGTGCAATAATACGCAGGTCAACGATTCTTAACCCACTACCAACAAGGAAGCAAAACCATGTCTCTGATCAATTCCCAAGTCAAACCTTTTTCGGCCACCGCCTTCCACAATGGGAAGTTTGTTCCGGTCACGCAAGACAGCCTCAAAGGCAAGTGGGCGGTGTTCATGTTTTACCCGGCCGACTTCACGTTTGTGTGCCCGACCGAACTGGAAGACCTGGCCGACCATCATGCCGAGTTCAAGAAACTGGGCGTGGAGCTCTACGGTATTTCCACCGACAGCCATT
>JBBRNS010000390.1:0-1832 GCA_038230175.1 Burkholderiales bacterium | reverse complement strand
TTCATCTCGGGCCGGGTAAAGCAGGCAAATGGGCCTGCGACTTCGAGGGTGAAAGATTTGTGAATAGTCATTCAACACACCATGTTTGGGTTGTAGGGAACATCATCGGCTTGCAATCCTAATGCTGGGTGGTATAGGCCATCGGTATCAGCCTGCACGTACAGACCGGGCACGATTGAGAGCGCCAGGCTGCCTTGCGCCAGCATCCGGTTGGCATCGCGCTGCGGAATGCTGACTGTCAAACGTTGCAACTTGCGCATCAACCAGCGCGCAGGGCCATTGCTGGCAAGCATTGCCAGCCATTTTTCAGTATCGTCACGACGCGCCTCAAAGCGCACAACCACCAGCGCGCTGTCCCGGTCGTCGATCAATTGGAACAACTCAGCCACAGTACGAAAATTCACCGCCAGCTCGCGGTCTGCCGTTAGCAGCTTACGGATACCCTTGGTATCAAGGTCGCAGTCGTAGTACAGGCGCTCGAAATAGCGCTCAAACATCGAGCGCTCTAGCGGATTTTCAGGGCGATCGTTCAGCAGGCTTTTGCAAACTGCAGCGCCCTGGGCGGGTAAGCCTTTCGGTGGTTTCTCCGGCGGAATAAACACCACCACGCGACCCTTGTCCGCCAAGCGCCCTTCACGGTTGCACCGGCCTGCGGCTTGGGCGATGGAGTCCAGCCCCGCGAGTGCGCGGTACACGACGGGAAAGTCCAAATCCACACCCGCCTCAACCAAATTCGTGGCCACCACCCGCAGCGGCCTAGTGTCTGTGCCGTTGCGTTTTGCCTCTAAGCGTTGTTTGATTCTCTTGATCTCGTCGCTGCGATGTGCGCCGCACATTAAGGCCGATAAATGCAGAGTGCCTTCGGGCAGCAGGCGGTGCAGTTCGCGGGCGGCTTTACGGGTGCCGACGATGGCCAGTACGCAATCTTCTTGTGCAATGCGTTCAGCCAAATCGGCCCATGGTGTCGGCGCGTTCCAGTCGGAAGGCAGCTCGACCCGCACACGGTCCAGCTGGCGGTACAGGGCATCAGGGTCGTCGATGATTTCACGCACGTTAGCGATGCCGTCCAACCCTTTGGACTTGTCGAAGTATTCGGTTTTGGTCAGTGCAGGCTGGGTGGCGGTGCAGAACACCACTGTCACACCGTAATGCGCCACCAACAGTTTCAAGGTGTCCAGAATTGGCTGTAAAAATTCGGGTGGCAATTGCTGGGCTTCGTCGAGCACGATGACGCTATTGACCAAGCGGTGCAGTTTGCGGCATCGCGAGGTCTTGGCCGCAAACATCGACTCGAACAGTTGCACATTGGTGGTAACGATAAGCGGCGCGTCCCAGTTCTCGCAGGCCAGTCGGCTGCGTGCGGTTTCTTGGGTTTCGTCACTCTCGGCTTGGCTGTGGTGCTCGATCAGCACCTCATCGCCCAGCACAGCCAGGGCTTTGCGAAACTGGTCCGCCGTCTGCTCGATGATGCTGGTGTAGGGGATGGCATAGACGATGGGGCGCACCACGCCCGCTGGAGCCTGCTGCGCATGGCGTAGCGCAAACGCCAGACTGGACAACGTTTTTCCGCCACCCGTGGGCACCGTGAGCGAGAAGAATCCCGATGGCAAAACGGCCTTGTCTCGGCATTGCTGGAGGATGTTGGCGCGCAGGGTGTTGACAACGCTTGGTGTGGCCTCTGCCGCTTTTACCGCCATGAAGGTGTCGAACGCGTCCAGCATCGCGGTCAAGCTGGGGAAGCCTTGCCGGCGTTGCGTTTTTGCGCTGTCAAAGTGGGCCTCGGTGTCCAAAAAGTCGGCATCTACTAGGCAGGAAAACATGAGCCGAACCCA
>JBBRNS010000389.1:0-1870 GCA_038230175.1 Burkholderiales bacterium | reverse complement strand
CGAAGTTCGAAACCCAGCTCGACGAATTCAAGACGGCGTTTGGGCGCAATTGGCGCCTGGCCTCCGAAGGCTTTGAAGAAGCAATTAAACGCATCGACGATGCGATCAAGGACCTGGAAAAAACCAAGGAAGCGCTGCACAAGTCAGCGAACAATTTGCGACTCGCCAACGACAAGGCCGATGATCTGACGATCAAGAAGCTCACACGGGGCAACCCCACGATGGCGGCCAAGTTTGCGGAGCTGCCGGGGGGTATGACTTCGGGTGAGACGGAGTAAGGCCTGCTGGGTTACCTGTTGCTGCCGCGAACCGGTGCGCGGCAGCACTTCGGGTTACCATTAAATATTATTTATTGGTAATATCCAAGGCATCAACCGCCATTCAAACCGGAGTAAGCCCCATGGCCCAAAACACATCCATCTCGCTGGGCGATCATTTCGGCGCATTCATTGCGCAGCAAATCAGCCAAGGGCGCTACGGCTCGGCGAGTGAGGTAGTACGCGCAGGGTTGCGGCAACTTGAAGAACATGAAACTCAACTGGCGACCTTGCGTGCCGCATTGGCCGCTGGCGAAAACAGTGGCGCCAGCACCAGCTTTGACGTAGATGCATTCTTAAAAACCAAGCGACAAATGCTGACTGGTTCAGTCGGCAAATCAATCGGTAAAGACGCGGCTGCCAAGTGAGCGGCGGCTACCTTCTTTCACCGCTTGCTCTGGCGGACCTTTCAGATATTTGGGACACAGCTATGGCAGCTGGGGGGCAGATCAAGCCGATGCCTATGTGTTGGCTATTCATGCGGCCTGCGAAGAGTTGGCACAGACGTTGGCCAAGGGACGCCCGGGCGGCCAAAGTGCAGAGCACATACGCACGGGCTATCGCAAGTACCTGATTGGCTCGCACGTGATATTTTTCAGGTGCCAGCCCAGCGATACGGTGGATGTGGTGCGCATCTTGAACCAGCGCAAGGATGTGCCTGCGCATTTGTAAAACTTGAATTTGACGCACTAACGGAACACGCTGCCGCCCATGGCTACGACTACGGAATAACAAAACACCATGAGAGCCGCCCTGAAGCAAAAAGTCGTTGCGGTCTGCAAAACCAAAATCGCGCAAAAGGGCCCGACTGTGGGTTTGTCGTTCTACGCTTTCTTTGCCAACCGCAATGACGATCCCGTGCTCTTGATGGAAGCCGCCACGTGGTGGATTCAAACCCACCAGCTGGACCATTTTGAGAAGGCAGAAAAAATTCTGCAGTTGGTAGCGGGCGAGTAAGTCGGTTTGTGCCCTTGTCTGGATTGCGACTGGGTGCTCTTTATGCCTGCAAAACACTATGTTTTTGATAGCTGCTTGCACACATTCCACAAGGGCTAGCAGCCAATTTTGTCCAAAACCTAAGTACAAAAGCTCTGCAGCAACCGATTCATGGTGGGGCTGCTTTCTGCGGCAAACCACCGCCCGCCTCCCACAACATCGACACCGGCACAGCGTGCAACTTTTCGTCAAACGGGGTGATGCGGTCATGGTCGTGCAGCACCAGGCCGTGGACAAACTTGTCGCCCACCGCAGCCTGCAGTTGGCGCAGGCCGCGCAGGTCTTGGGAGCGCACGGTGGCAGAGGCTTTGACCTCGATTCCAATGACTCTACCGCGCCGGTCTTCAATAACCAAGTCCACCTCGTCTTGGTCTTTGGTACGAAAGTGGGAGATACGCAGCCGCTGGTCTGACCAGGTACACAGTTTGAGCACTTCTGACACCACAAAACTCTCCAGCAGCGGGCCATAGCCAGTACGGTCTTTCTGCAACTGGGCGGCGGTGTCTCCGCGCAGGGTGGCCAGCAAGCCTGTGTCCAGAAAATGCAGTTTGGGTGTT
>JBBRNS010000388.1:0-1914 GCA_038230175.1 Burkholderiales bacterium | reverse complement strand
GTCAAACCCACATGTCCGACAGGGTGCCTGAAAGATACAAGGCGGTTGCAAAGCGAATCGACTCCAAAAAATTCGACATTTCTGATGCCGATCGCATGCAGGCAAACGACAGAGCGGCAAAGAGCAAACTACTCGCAGACCGCAAAATAGCTGACGCAGTTGCAGAACCTACCGTGTTGAATGATCCGAAACCTGCCAATCCGATGCCGCAAGATACGTGCACTCAAAAGTGGGATGCGTACTACAGCAGTCAGGAATGTTTCGCGCCCTTTCGAGTCTTAACTCCGTACGGATCGACAATAAGGCCAGAGGGGTTTCAGCAATGCCAGGTAGTAGAGTCCCCTTCCGCGACATGCAACTATGACAAGCGCCTTTCGCGATAAAGTGGATTCATGTGTCTGGCGGCACCCAGGAACCGCCGGATGCAATCGCTGATGCTATTAAAGTCTTCACAATGAAACTCTGCATTCTCGACAACGACATTCTGGAAGGCCAGCTGGCGCAAGACTACAGCAGCTTTGGCGGCCTATTCATTCGCCTTTTTGAGAGCGTGGGTGCGCAGTGGACCATGGACGTTTTCAATACCCAGCGGGGCGAGTACCCGGCCTCATTTGCCGCGTATGACGCCGTGCTGCTGACCGGCAGCCGGGCCGACTCGTTTTCGGATGAACCCTGGGTCGTGGAATTGCGTCGGCAGGTCACCCAACTGCTGCAGGTGGGCAAGAAAATGGTCGGCGTGTGCTTTGGGCACCAGTTGATTGCTTTGTGCTTGGGCGCCCCGGTGCGGCGCGCACCGCAAGGCTGGGGGGCTGGGCGAATGACCTACGACTGGCACCGCCGCGACCTGCCGCACAGCGCCACCCGCGACACCATCGCACTTTTGGCCAGTCACCAAGACCAGGTGCTTGCGCTGCCCGCTGGCGCGACCTTGGTGGCCAGCAGCGACTTTTGCCCAGTGGCGGCGTTCACCATTGGCAACACCGTGTTTTGCATCCAGCCGCACCCCGAATTTGACGTGGGTTTGAGTGCGCACCTCATCAACAAGCGGCGTGATTTGCTCGGAGCTGACCACCACCGCGCCAGCTTAGATAGCCTCGCGGACGGCCACGAAGGCGCGCACATTGCCCATTTGTTGGTGGCGTTTCTAGAAGCCAAGCACGCAAGCTAACACTGGCATTGGACGCACTCCAGACAGGGGGTAATGTTGTTTCAACCTTCCAAAAAGGCAACTACGGCGATGGCTTCTCGGGCCACAAATAGCCTGCTAGTACCCACGTAAACCCTAGTGCGTTCACGCAGGTGGCCAAATTAGAATCGGTTCTCTAAATAAGTTCGTTTAACAATAAAACGAGGAGATATACGATGAGTTGGACCACCTTGCGCGCTTCGCTACTGGGTTTTTTCTTTCTTTTACTGTCCTTCAACGGCTATTGCCTCACCGATGGGTATTACAAACTCACGGTCAAGCACACCGGCAAGGCGCTGACGGTTCAGTCAAATTCCACCGCCGACGCGGCCCACCTTGTGCAGTACACCTACAACGGTGGCGACAACCAGATGTGGTACGTGGAAAAGACGTCCGACACCAATCCTGAGACCTATATGTTGGTCAGCGCTAAGAGTCAAAAGGTGGCAGATGTGCAGGGCGCGTACACATCTAACGGCGCCTACCTCCTCCAATATCACTACAACGGTAACAACAACCAACGTTATATATTGGAAGATTTGGGTACAGGTTATTTTAAGATTAAGGCCAAGCACAGCGGTAAGGTGTGAAGTGGACCCCAGGGTCCGGACAGACTTGATGGCAGTTTAAGTTGCACTCGACTTCACGCAGCTGGACGGCGCTGCCCCGGTTTGGCAATTGGTATTGCTGACTCACTCTCAATCCTGACTTCCTCGAACGCAGTCCCG
>JBBRNS010000387.1:0-1921 GCA_038230175.1 Burkholderiales bacterium | reverse complement strand
TTCCGGTAGCCATTACCAAGGCCTAGCCAGCCAGGCGCTGGTCGAACACGCTCTGGACCGCCAAGGTGTTGCAGGCGTTGCCGGCTGGCCTTCCGAAGAAATCTTGCATGCCTACCGCTTCCAACAAATCCAACCCAACCGGCTTGGGCTCGCCGGACTGCTGAATGCGATTGAGGCCGATGAATCCCTGGAAAACCTGGAGCGCCGTCTGGGCAACGAGCCCCTGCTGGCCTACCGTTTTTTGCGCTACGCCAACTCGGCCCATTTGGGTGCACGTGCCGAAGTGGACACCATCCGCCGTGGCCTGATGGTGATGGGCCACAGCAAACTGCGCGACTGGCTTTTGGCGCAACTGCCGCATGCCAACAGCGACCTCAACCTCAACCCCATCCGCGCCAACATGGTACTGCGCGCACGCATCATGGAGCGGCTGGCCGACGCCGGCGCAGAGGACGATTTACGCCGCGAAGTGTTCTTGTGCGGCGTGCTGTCGCAGTTGGATTTGTTTTTGGGCGAGCCCCTGGGTGCAGCCATTCACCGCATCCCTCTGCCTGGCCGTATTGCATCGGCCATCATCGGCCAATCAGGCCCCTATGCGCCGTATCTGGAGGTGGCCAGCGCGCTAGAGTCGCACAACCCGCGCATGATCCACGACGTGTGCGTAGCCCACAACATGCCCGCCGATGAAGTCAACCGCGCGCTGCTGCGCACCCTGGCTACTATCCAGTAATCCACTGGTTCAGCAAATGGCTACGGCTTAAACGCCACACTTGGGCGAACACACTGCCTGGGATTTGCCCAAAAACTTGCGGGTCATCAGCTCTGCGCGGGGTCTGTGCTTGCCGCACAAAAAACACGACATGCTAGATTGCCCGGCAAAGGTGGTGGTGCTAAACGGCGAGCCAGACACTTTGGATTTGTAGCGCAGGCCGTCTTCGACAATAGCGGTTTTGGTTACTGGTTTGCTCATAGCGCCATTTTAGAGTGGACTGAGTCGGCAGCGGGCGCCTTTGGATGCATTCAGGCCCTCGCGAAGGGGGAATATCAAAACGGAACGCCCTTTTTGTCACGCTTTTGGAATAAGCAGGGAAATTACCGCCCATGTTGGGCAATTGGTGCTCCAGCAACGCTTGAAAATACCGATCAATCAAGCAACACGGCACGCGAGAACCACCATGCATTCACCCGCCAGCAGCACCGAATACATCACCCAACAAGAACTGGCCAAGCGCTGGGGTCGCTCAGAGGCGGTCATTTGCCTGCACAGCGCAGTGGGCGCAGGCCCAAGCTACCTGAAGATTGACGGGCGGGTGCAGTACGCGCTGCACGAAATTGAGCGCTATGAGCGCGCCTGCCTCTTCTTTGAGCCGATAGACGTGGCGCTTGCCCACTGCCAACCCAATTAATGGGTTGCGGGATTAGCGGGCCTGCGAGTGGGGGCAGTGCTCCCACGGCGGGGTGGCGCAATGGCATAACACCTTGAACCCTGCGGCGCCGGTCACCACACCCGCTTGCTTGCTGGGCGATGGCCGACTTACTGGAGCCAACGGGACATCCGTCGCGGCTTCGGGCATCCAGTCTGCAAACATGTCGATGCATTCAGGGTCGACCACGTACCAAATCTTGCGCACCGGATCCCAGCGGGCTCCCAGCTCTTTGGCGGCCTCTTTCTGGGCGAAGGGCACTTTCAAGTTAATGCGCATGTCTGGATACCGTTGGCAAGATGAACAGCCGGTGATTTTACGAAAGCGCCAATGGCGCAATGGCCCAGCAGCCGCACTGAGCCTTATTCGGCCCGCAAGCGCGCAAACACTTTCCAAAACTGGGCGTCTTGGGTGCTGCAAAAGTTGATGCGCATCAGCGTGCTGGGCTGCCGTTCGGCGTGGAACAAGGCGCCCGGGGCCAGCAGGTAACCCACATC
>JBBRNS010000386.1:0-1948 GCA_038230175.1 Burkholderiales bacterium | reverse complement strand
GCGAGCATCGCTCGCCATGGTGTGCATGATCTTCATCGTGCACACTATCTCTAGAATTCAGATGCAGCTCAATATGACTTCGCCAGCCGCTTACGTTTCGACTTCATGGTCCAGACCCGCACCGTGCCGAATCAGATGCCCATTGAAGACCCGACCGTGGAATGGCAAGAGGCTAGTTCTCCTTTCATTCCGGTTGCCAAAATCCGGATCGATCCCCAAACTGTGGATAACACGCAGGCTTGTGAAACGCGCTCCTTCACACCATGGCATTCATTACCGGAGCACCGTCCCTTGGGTGGTATCTCTCGGGTGCGCAAAGCGGTGTACCTCGCCATCTCGATACTGCGCCATCAACTCAATGCACAAACGCGCATAGAACCTTAAAGCGGGAAATACCTCGCGGTTATTGCTAGAAATGCAGGGGCGATGCGGAAAGGTTATCCGCTCATCTTTTAGCTCAAGGCGCAGGCTGTCTATGTGCTCGCGAACTCTCCGCTTACTGCGGAGTATCGAAACGGCGTTTTAATGGACGTGATTCCCGTCAAGTCGATTTTTTTAGCCGTGCAACGCAATCAAGAGACTGCAAGAGTCTCCAGATTGCGCTAGCCGATCAACTGACGTTGAACCCGTTCTGTCACACGCTTGGGACAGTGGATTCACTCGTTGATTTGATGTCCTCGGCACCCGCACGTTCGTAAATTTCTTTGGCCGATTTTTCCTGCTTGGAATCATTGGTATGGACCGAGATCAGTGCGTTGCCGCTTTTGATCTTGCCGTCGTAGCGTTTGGCTTCGTATTCAGGTATGCCCATACCCACCAGAGCGCCGATAACACCGCCGGTGGCTCCGCCAACCGCTGCCCCACCCAGTGCGGCCATGATGGGGCCCGCAGCAATAAACGGACCCACTCCCGGAATGGCCAAGGTGCCAATGCCAGCCAACCAGCCCAGAATGGCGCCCGTGCCCATGCCCGCGACGACGCCAGTGGTTGCACCTTCAGGCAACTTGGTGTTTTGCTCGTGGGCAAAATCACGCGTTCCCGACTGGTCTGGCAACAGCACCGAAATATCGGTATTGGCAAACCCGGCAGCCTTCAAGTTCTCAAGAATCGTCTCGGCCTGGGTGCGATCCTTGGCAATACAGAAAACAGCGTTTTTCATTTGGAATTCCTTCAGTGAGTAAGTTAATAAGTGAACAAGTAAAGGGGTGAAGATTTATTTCGCTTTGACGTCCAACTGGTTGTCAACCTTCTTCACGCCCTTGACTCCCTTTGCGAGCGTCTCGACTTTTGATTTCTCGGCTGCACTGTCGACCGGACCACGCAAGGTTGCGTCGCCACCTTGAACCATAATTTTGACGTTATGGGCCTTCGTCGAAAGTGATTTGTCATCCACGACCGCACGACGAACGGCCGCCAGCAGTTCGCGATCTGCAGCATTGTTGGTTTGGTCCTGCGGTGTCACCGTCGCGCCGCTTTTATCGCGCTCATTGATGTTGGTGTTGTCGGCATGGGGTGACACTTGCACTTTTTCAGCAGGGTGGGGTGCTGGGGGCGTTTTTGTGGTGCTGGGGTAATCTGCGGCGAACACGCTCGCGCAACCCAACGCAATCGCCCACGTCGCTCGTTTTGCTGCGGTCTTCATCGTTGTCTTCTTATCTAGGTTGGCACTGCCAACCGGGATCTTTTCAGTGGTCTGCATAAGAACTTCCTTGTGTTGTAAAAAAAGTGAACTAACCAGCTCAGGGTGGGGTGCTCCCACCTGACATTCCAGCTGAGATCAAGAATAAGCAAGCAATACGATTTCGTCTGTGCGAAACCGCACGAAACTTATTGCCTGCAAATGCGCCGACAGTATTTTCCAATTCAGGTATGAGCCTGAAGCGGGCTTGAGTCAGCACCCTTTGCTTCTTGACCTGACCGGGTTAAAACCGGAAGTTTAAGGGACTTG
>JBBRNS010000385.1:0-1990 GCA_038230175.1 Burkholderiales bacterium | reverse complement strand
GGCAATGCTGTCGCCCAAACCCACGTCGTCGAGATACTCTGCGGGGCAAGAGATGCTCAAACGCATGCCGTGGGCAGGGGAGTCCCCTAGGGGAGTAACGGTGGCGATATGGCCTAGGCCAGTGATGATTCCTGTAAACATGGGCGCATTTTGGCAGGCATTTGTGACAGGTGTTTGGGCCTACATCAATAGTCGTAAGTTAAAAACGGTCTCGCCCTGCGACCGTGGCAAGAATACGCAGGTCCGGGCCAACGGGCTCGAACGCGGTGAACTGCAATTGGAGGGCGTCGTCCAGCGTGGTGAGAGGCCCCCAGCTGGCGATGTCGGCACCTTGACCAATCAACTTTGGCGCAATGTACATCAGTAACTCATCAACCAGCCCCGCACGAATGAAGGAACCATTGAGCCGGTGGCCCGCCTCCACATGCAGCTCGTTGATTTCACGCTGCCCCAGGTCAAAGAGCATGGCAGCTAGGTCGACCTTGCCGGTAGGGCTACCGTCGGGATGTGCGCCTGGCAGGTAAATAACCGTTGCGCCCTGCGCCTCTAATGCCTGCTTTTTAACGTCGTTTTGCACTGCAGCGTAGATGAATACTGCGCGACCAGCTATAAAAATAGGAGCGTCCGTTGGCGTTTGTAATTGGCTGTCCACCACCACTACATGCGGTTGGCGAGGCGTCTCTACCAGCCGCACGTCTAGTCGCGGTCGGTCAGTCAATAGGGTGCCAATGCCGGTCAACACCGCGCAGGCCCGCGCCCGCCACGCGTGGCCGTCCGCCCGCGCTTGCGGCGAGGTGATCCATTGGCTGACGCCATTTTCCAGCGCGGTCTTGCCATCCAGCGATGCGGCGACTTTTAAGCGCACCCAAGGTGTTTTGCGGATCATGCGGCTGAAAAAGCCGATGTTGAGTTGGCGCGAAGCAATGGCGACCGGGTGGTCAGCGGATAGCAGCTCCACTTCAATGCCTGCAGCCCGCAACTTGGCAAACCCTTGTCCCGCAACCAGCGGGTTGGGGTCGGTATTGCTGGCAACCACTTTTTTGATGCCGGCTGCAATCAGCGCGTCGCAGCATGGCCCGGTGCGCCCATGGTGGGAGCAGGGCTCAAGCGTGACATAGGCGGTGGCGCCAACGACTGAGTGGCCTTTGGCAGCGGCATCGCGCAGGGCCATGACTTCGGCGTGCGGGCCGCCAGCTTGTTGGGTGTGGCCTTGACCAATTTCTACCCCACTGCTGTCAAGTAGCATGCATCCCACACGGGGATTTGGGCTTGTGATGGTGGCGGCGAGTGCAGCCTGCATCAATGCATTTTCTATCGCTTGAAGGGATTTCATTTCTTTTGTTTTCTGTCGCCTTTTGCATTACCGCTTGGCGCGTAGTAAGGACCGCTTGTCAGTTTAGTGTGGTTCAAGTCCGTAGTCGTTCGTACCATACAACGCATGAGTAATTCTGATTTGTCAGTTATAAGCGGATCCCCAAACACGCTGTACATCGGTGCAGGCGTGTCAAACATGCGTGCTGGTATTTTTCGAGGATTTTCGCTCGTTGAGCTCATGGTTGTTGTCGCAATTCTCGGTATTTTGGCGGCAGTTGCCGTTCCCTCTTTTGGCGACATGATGCGGAAGAATCGCTTATCTAGCGCTTCCTCCGCATTGCAAGTGTCTCTTAGTTTGGCCCGGTCCGAGGCTATCAAGCGGGGTGTCGATTCCGTGGTGACGGTTGCCGCAAACACCACGGCGGGTACGTGGACCAATGGTTGGACTGTATTTGTGGATAAGACGGGAACAGCAAACAGTGGTGTCGCTCCCATAGCAGATACGACCGGTGCAACTGCCGTAACGCGCGTAGAAATTGCTGCTGCGCCTTCTGGTCCGGTTACACCTGCTCAAACCGGAACATTGTAAGCGCTCCATGAACCCCAACCTTGTCAGTCATCCCTGAATTGCGCACGCTTGGCCCATCTAAATTCTGATGGAGAAACAAGCATGAAG
>JBBRNS010000384.1:0-2055 GCA_038230175.1 Burkholderiales bacterium | reverse complement strand
TGCGTCACGTCCTCCGCGTCGGCTTCGTTGCCGAGCATGCGCCGCGCAAGATGGTAGACGCGCGGCGCATAGTGATGCATCAGCACTGCAAATTTTTCAAAAAGCGTCAAGTGGAAATTTGGCGCAGGTGGCGTCGCGCGACGCCACCACGCCCAGCCACGCACCGATTTTGGGCAGCTCGTAGTGGAAGAAGAAGCGCGCCGCTCCCACGCGGCCTTGGGTGGCAGGCAGGGCTTGCGCGGGGTCAGCCGCCAACGCGGCAGCGGCTACGTCCAGCCACATCCAGGCGATCACTGTGTGGCCAAAGGCCTGCATGTAGGGCACGGCGTTGGCCAGCGCGTCGGTGGGCTTGCCGGTGGCCCACGCCTTTTGCGTGGTCACGGCGACTTGCTGCAAGGCTTGCCCCAAGGCCGCGGCGTGGGCCGACAAGGCCTCCACGCCCGCCGCACGCGCCATGGTTGCGGTCATACGCGCCGCCAGCAGTTGCAGGCCCTTGCCGTCTTCCATGAGCACCTTGCGCCCCAGCAGGTCGGTGGCCTGGATGCCGTGGGTGCCTTCATGGATCATGTTGAGGCGGTTATCACGCCAATACTGCTCCACCGGGAAGTCGCGGGTGTAGCCGTAGCCACCGTGCACCTGGATCGCCAGCGAATTGGCCTCTAGGCACCACTCGCTGGGCCAGCTTTTGGCGATGGGGGTTAGCACCTCTAGCAGGAGGCGCGCGTCGTCTGCTAACGCACCACCGGCAGTGTGGTTCTCGTCTACCAGGCGGGCGCAGTACAGCTCCAAGGCCAGTGCGCCTTCGCAATACGACTTTTGCGCCAGAAGCATACGCTTGACGTCCGCGTGTTCGATGATGGCCACCTGCGGCGCTGCGGCGTCTTTGCCGCCGACACCCACGGGGCGTCCTTGGGGGCGGTTGCGGGCATAGTCGAGTGAGGCGTAGTAGCCCGCCATGCCCAGCATGGTGGCGGCAATGCCCACACCAATGCGGGCCTCGTTCATCATGTGGAACATGCATTGCAAGCCCTTGCCCGCTTGGCCGACCAAATAGCCCACGGCGCCAGCACCTTGGCCGTCCAGACCGGCACCTGCGCCCTCGCCTGCGGGCACAGGGAATTTACCTTCGCCAAAATTGAGCAGCGTGTTGGTGGTGCCGCGCCAGCCTAGCTTGTGGTTCAGCCCTGCCAAGGCCACGTCATTGCGCACGCCGGTGAGTTGGCCGTCTGCCGTCACCATTTTCTTGGGCACGATAAACAGGGATATGCCACGGGTGCCCGGCACGAGCTTGCCATCGGCGTCGGGTACCTTGGCCAGCACCAGGTGGATGATGTTGTCGGTCAGGTCATGCTCGCCCGACGAAATCCACATCTTGTTGCCTTTGAGGCGGTACCGGGGGCCTAGTGGGTCATCGGCCGAACCGTCTCCGTCAGGGACCGCCCGTGTGGCCACATCTGACAAACTGGAGCCGGCCTGCGGCTCACTCAGGCACATGGTGCCCGACCAGAGGCCGGAGAATTCGTTTTTTGCAAACACCGCTTTCTGCCGGGCCGTGCCGTGGACCATCAGCAAATTGGCGTTACCGGTGGTCAACATCCCAGAACTGATGCTGACCGATGCACAGGCAAAGAAGGCGTTGGCGGCGGCTTCCACGCTGTAGGGCAGCTGCATGCCGCCCATCTCATAGTCTTGCGCGGCGCTGAGCATCCCGGACTCGGCATAGGCCTTGTTGGCGTCATGGGTGGCTTGCGGCAAGATGACTTTTTCGCCGTCAAAGTGCGGTTCTTGCACATCCACCAATCGGTTAAACGGCGCATATTTCTCGCGGGCGATGCGCTCGCAGGTGTCGAGCACGGCGTCAAATGTCTCGCGGGAGTGGTCGGCAAAACGTTCGCGCTCAGACAGCGCTGTGGTGCCCAGCCAGTCGTGCAGCAAAAAATCAATCGTGGGGCGCAGATACATAGCGGACTCCGGGACGTCAAATGGGGGTGCCCATAGAAAATGGGCCTAGCCCGCATTCTTGCGCAGTCTGCGCCTGCGTGGGGGTGTTTGCTG
>JBBRNS010000383.1:0-2059 GCA_038230175.1 Burkholderiales bacterium | reverse complement strand
TTGAGGTTATCGAGCGTGGCACCGCGCCAGCCGTAAATCGACTGGTCATCGTCACCGACTGCCGTGAACCGCCCCTGCTCACCGACCAGCAACTTCAGCACTTCGTACTGCGTGGCGTTGGTGTCCTGGTATTCATCGACCAGCACATGGCCCAGCGATGCCTGCCATTTGGTGCGCACCGATTCGTGCTCGCGCAGCAATTTAAGCGGCAGGCCAATCAGGTCGTCAAAGTCAACGCTCTGGTAGGCCGTCAAACGCTCCTCGTAGTGGCCCATCACGCGGGCAATCAGCCGTTCTTCATCGCCCGTGGCTTGTACGGCGGCTTGCGCGGCGTTCAGGCCCTTGTTCTTCCACGCGCTGATGGTCCATTGCCACTGGCGCGCTGTGGCGGCATCCGTACTACCGCCTGCGTCCCTGATGATGCTGGTCACGTCGTCACTGTCGAGAATTGAAAACTGCGGTTTCAGGCCCAGCGCCGCACCGTCCTGCCGCAACATGCGCACGCCGAGTGCATGAAAAGTGCAAATCAACACACCTTTGGCCTGTTTGCCAATCAGGGCTTTGGCGCGCTCGCGCATCTCGGCAGCGGCCTTGTTGGTAAAGGTAATGGCCGCAATCTGCTCAGGCTTGAGGCCTGACTGGATCAGGCGCCCAATCTTGTGCGTGATGACACGGGTTTTGCCCGAACCGGCGCCCGCCAGCACCAGGCACGGGCCATGCAGGTAGTTGACAGCTTCTTGCTGGGCCGGGTTCAGGCCAGCGGCCAGGGAGTCAGACATTCGGGAAGATCAATTCAGAAAAAATTCAATGAGGTAGGTAAAACAGCTTGGCCACCAGCCGTGCCTTCGATTTTATGAATCATCGATACATCAGGAGGAGGCATAAAAAAGTAACCCGCCAGGGTGCGCTTGATTCAGAGGCGAGGCGGGTGTTGTTGAGGCGACAGGTGATTTTTCAAAGCCTGGGCGATTCAATCGCCGGAGACTCCCAAGTTTTAGGTGCTGTAACGACTTCCAGGCCGACAAGCGTGTAGGCTGTCTTTGTCGTCCTGTTACGGGCTTTAACCTCTCGCACCTTGACGCTGGCTCGTACATGCTTATGGTATGGCTCCAAGCCTTGCGCAGCAACCCGCTGCAACGCGTCGGTTGTCACACTTCCCTGTATTACTTCGTGTGTGTTGTACAGCCGCAATTCAAATTTAGCTGAAACATCCGTCCAGCCCGCGATTTGCCCAGAGAACTCTTGCGTTCGGTCTGTAATTTCAAGCTGCTCAACGCGGCGGCGCGCCCTTTGTACCGATTCCGAATTCAACTCAAAGTCACGCTTGCCTTCAACCAGACGCATCGTCGCACCTTCGGTATCCAATAGCTTGAAAAATTCTGACAACGTACTTTTTTGCCGTTCATCAATCTCAGCCACAGCCTCATCAAACAGCATGTCGTCTTGCGCAGTCAAGCGCGAGAGGGTGCTAACGACTTTGTCTATGACTATTTTTAATGCGGTATCGGCGGCTTCTGCCTCATTGTTCTGAATGGCAGACTGCAAAACAAAACCAAATGATCCGCGAACAATATCGGTTATCAATAAATGAGTATTGTCTTTCAAAGGTACCCGGCCACGCGTTGCCAGTGGCCCTAGCTCTTCAGCTGCATACCGTTGGCTAACAATTTTTTGAAAACTGTCCAGCGCCCGGCTGCTGAAGTCTGCATGAATACCGTAAGAGCCCACCACAGGGCGTCCACCAAAAAATAAGGCAACGCCTGCTGGCGCTTGCTCAATCGCTCCAGGCATGGTTTTCAGTTTGTCAGACAACTCATCGACCAATTGAGCAAACTGGTGCTGGCCTATGGGGTCGTCGTCAAGCTTCGCATCGGCTAAAAACGCTTGAGCCTGCGCCAGATTCGCTCTTAAGTACTGTTGCTCAAGCTGTAGCAGCATTGTTTTCTCCTGAATTTGGATTGTGGAGCAATTCCTGCGCCACAGCATCATCGTTTTCCAACGGAACTTGCAACAAACCCTTCCAGACGTAGTCACCTCGGCGGTGCGAGAAAAGATTGAA
>JBBRNS010000382.1:0-2089 GCA_038230175.1 Burkholderiales bacterium | reverse complement strand
CATCGACTCCTGCAGCCCCCTCTGTGCCGGAGCAATCCCCGTCAAAAGCCCCAGCGACTGAAGTCGCCGCCGCCACTGCTGCACCAACAGCAGCACCATCGGCATCCACACCGTTGGCCAACGCCAAGGCGGCTAAGTCCCAAAAAGAAGCGGCACCCACGGCACCGAAGGTAACAGCCAGCGCCCCTGGGCCAAGCGCAGCACCAGCGGCTAGCGCCTCAGCCAGCAAAGCCACTGCAGAAGCACCACCGCAAGCCTTGTTCTACATCAATGTGGGCTTGTTCTCCAAGCCGGAAAATGCCAGCCGAGTCCATGCCCAACTGCTAGAGGCGGGCATGCCCTCGGTGATGAAAGAGCTCAAGACCACCAAGGCACGGCAAATCCGCGTGCGGGTGGGGCCCTATGCCACCGAGGAAAAAGCCGAAGCGGCTGCGCAAAAAATCAAAGCCATGCAGTTTGAAGCTGGGATCATTCAGAAGTAAGTAAATCAGCGGCTCTGAAGGCACGCTGCCACACGGGGACGCACACCATGGGATTTTTGTACCAAGCCACCTCGCTCACCGGATGGGCGATCTGGTTCGCGGTGTTGTTTGCCTTGATGGCCTTCAATGAACTGGGCCGCACCACCCGCTGGGGCGGACTGGTTCTGTTTTTTGTATTGCCACTGGGCCTGACCCTCTTTGTGTGGCCCACCACCGCCGCCCCCGACAACGAATACGGCACCGGCACCTGGTTCAACTGGGTCAAAACCTATTCAGCGCTGGCGGGGTGCTTGGGGTTTATGGCGATCCGGTTTATTCCGGGCGTGGCGAAAAAGAAGTGGGCACTGCTGTTTCCACCCACCATCTTGGCGCTCAATATTTTGGAAGCCTGTGTGCGTGACTTTCAGGTGTACACCTTCCATGCGTGGAACGGGGCATACGTTGACAACCTCTGGATGATGTCGGGCCCGTGGAACATCATGAACGGCATTGCCGGCCTGCTGAACATCGTTGCTATTTGCGGCTGGATGGGCATATTTGTCTCCAAGGACCGCTCCAAAGACATGATCTGGCCCGACATGATTTGGCCCTGGATCATTGCCTACGACCTGTGGAACTTTGCCTACACCTACAACTGCATTGCCGACCACTCGTTCTACGCTGGCGCCGCCTTGCTGGCGGCCTGCACCATCCCCGCGTTCTTTATTAAAAGGGGAGCCTGGCTGCAACACCGGGCGCAGACCCTGGCGCTGTGGATCATGTTTGTGATGACCATACCGTCGTTCGCAGACCGCATCGCCCCCGTCCCCACGACGCATAACCCGGCAGCCTTTATGCTGGTGAGTGCCCTAGCCTTGCTGGCCAATGTGGCCTTGGTTGCCTACCAGTTCACTCGTATTCGCAAGTACCGTCTCAACCCGCTCAAAGACGAAATTTTTGTGCGCACACAGGCCTACCAAGAGGTTATTTTAGACAACCGATAAGGCGGATATTTTCCAAGATTTTTGCAGCGGTTCGGCTGGCACCCTGGGCCAGACTCACGTGCTGGACACACTCTCAAACGGCCCTTTGAGCGCATCGACCCAGATTTCAATCTCGCCGTGGGTCACATTCAGGTAAGACAAGCAAGCCGGGCCGTATTGGACCCATTCTTTGTGCGCTTTCACGCCTTCGTGCAGGGCCACCAGGTACTCAGCTATCAAAGCCATGGCCACCAAGGAGCGAACCTCCGTGGATATGCTTTTGTCCTTCAAAACGGAGAAGTCGTGGTGCAGCCGCACCGCCTGGTATAGGGGCACCGGCAACCGCCAGGTGCGGCCCACCAGGGCGCCGACCACCGCATGGTCAGTCTTGTGGGCCGCATTTTCGGTGTCGGTAAAACTACGGTCTTGCCGCGCCAAAGCCTCGGCCAGGGTGCCAGAGTAACCCTGCACCCCTTGCATCAAAATGGGAATACCCACGTGGCAAAACAGGCCGCAGGTGTAGGCCAAGCCCGGGTCGACGCAATACAACTGGCGGGCAATGTGCGACATGGCCAGCGCGCGCCGGGTGGATGTGTCCCAAAAATGCTCCAAGAGCGGCGAGTTGACCTGAATGGTGTGGCGCAT
>JBBRNS010000381.1:0-2125 GCA_038230175.1 Burkholderiales bacterium | reverse complement strand
GCCCATGCGCGGACGGGCATGAATCAGGGCGCCGGGCACCAGTACGCGGATGCAGCGCTCAACCAAATCCACCAATTGTTCAATGGCGGCGGTGGCAACTCGGTAGTGCCGGCGCACCAAAGGATGATTCTGCAGGGTCACCAGAGTCGGCTCCGGCGTGTTCCACAGTGGCTTGATCTTTTGCGGTGGGCGCTGCTTGATGCGAGTTGCCGCCACAGGGGGTTGAATGGAATCGGTCATGAATACCTTTCGCGCCTTGGCAGCGCCAGTGGCCGGTGTGAAGGCCCCGACCCAACCTCACGGCGCCAACTGCGCCAATGAACTGTCAGAGGAGGACAAAGCCAGCCCTCTGCTCCCCTCAGCGTGCAAAGCCGCGTGCTATACGCAGGGGCTTTCCTTTGACCGGTTCGCTGACCAATTGGGAGGATGGCTGCACTGCAGTGGGTTCGCTGGGCGGTGCGTCACGTCGCTCCCGCTGGACGCGCGCCAGATCACTGGCGGCACGGCGCGACTTGGAAGCTGCGCCGCGACGCAATTTGACAAAGGCATCGATCGGGCTTTCACCTAGGGAGAACGTCAACTTCTTCTCCCGCTTGGCTTTGAATACTTCCTGGCGCAGCCTGAGCGAATGGGGTTCATGGCGCCAGGGGCCGCTGGCCAATAGATCCTCTAGCGGGTGGCCGTCTTGCGTGAAGGCGGTAGTTATAAGGCCATTCGCGAGCGCTACATCCCTTGCCCGGTATCCCTTAAAACCCTCGGCTGCAAATAGTTCTGGTGGCAGTCGGTTGTAGACCGTGTCAAAGTAAGACGATAAGATGCCGCTTGCATGCAGCGTTCGGTCGTATCTGACGCTTTTCTGTCGATGAATTAGCCGTTAAGGAGCTTGTTAGTGCGTGTGCCCGCCGTTTTCGCCGCGTTGCTTTTGGTAGCAACACACGCTTGGTCGGAAATGCATGTGGTATCGCTCACTACGCATGATCTGCCGCCCTACAGCTTCCCCGTGGAAGGTGGCGCGCCAAGTGGCATTGCTGTGCAAACCGTTCAATGTGCAGCAAAGGCAATGTCCATCCCGGTGAACATTGGTTTTTTTCCCTGGAAACGGGCCCAAGAAATGGTCAAGAAAGGCGCAGCCGATGGGTTTTTTGGCGCCTCTCAGGCAGACCAGCGCGACGTTTACGCTGTACTGAGCGCCACCATCGCGCCGCAGGAATGGAGGTGGTATTTGTTGAAGGCCAGTACCATGGACCCACGGTCTGAAACATTCAAGAGTACCGCCCGAACATCATCGTTCCTCGGCGCCAATATGCGGGACTGGTTGATCGAAAATGGTTACTCTGCCAATGACAGTCCGCTGCAAAACAGCAATTTGCTGGCCATGTTGCTCAATGATCGTGTGGATGCTATTTTGGCCAATCGGCTGGTGATGGAGCAATTGCTAACGCAATCTGGCAAGGCTGACGCGGTAAAGTCCTACATGGCACTGGACAAGCCCTTGGGTATTTACTTTTCAAAAGCATTTCTGGCCGCGCAGCCGCCCGACTATCTGCCACGCTGGAATCAGGCTATTAGTGCGTGCACCGGTCAAAAAATTGAGAAGCGGCTAGCAGCCATCCGTTAGCGTGGCCCCCCGTGGGTAAGCCTACAAATAGGAAAACATTGCGCTGGGGTGCACTATGTCCATAGTGCCGATTTTGAGGGCATACTTGCGCGCAATCGGTTGAACTTTCGATCAACGCCTAAAAAGAAGCATGTTCACACGCCGCCAATTTTTCTTTGCAGAATGGTTTTTTGTACTGATGGCGCTGCTTGCACTGGGCGGCTACCTCGGTTTCTCGGCGTACCAAGATTACCAGCGCACCGAGCGCGATGAGCTGGCCCGGCTGGCCCAGCAGGCGTCTATTGTGGAGCACAACCTGGTGCCTCAAGTGGAGGCTGCCAATCAGGCCTTACTCAGCCTTATAGAAGACTTGCCACGCTGGCAACAAGAAAAGGACTTCCGCGAGCGCATAAACCGCCGCCTGGAAGTGTTGACAGACATTGTCCCCGGGCTGAGAACACTGCTGGTGGTGGACGCGCGGGGGGAAATAGTTGCTTCGTCCAACCGCAAAGTTATTGGCTCCCTTTT
>JBBRNS010000380.1:0-2126 GCA_038230175.1 Burkholderiales bacterium | reverse complement strand
TGCTTGATGGTCTCGTTGCTGGGCATTTCCATCACCACTTTAAGGGGGACTTCGTTTTGTGCGAACAGGCGCTCCATGGCGGCTCGGGTGCCTGAGCCCTGTTCACGCACCACGAAACTGCAATCGGCCAACGCCGAAAAGCCGATGTGTTTGCGCCGCGCCAAGGGGTGATCGGGCGCCGCCACAATGGCCATGGGGTTGGTGGCAAACGGGGCTGCATCGCAATCGAGCGTTTTGGGCGCACGGCCCATGACTACCAAGTCTGCCTCATTGCGCGAGAGCATACCCAGAATGTTTTCGCGGTTGTCGATGCGCAAGCTGAGCGATACCCCAGGGTACAGCTTTCCAAATTGCACCAGCAGCATGGGCACAAAGTACTTGGCGGTGCTGACCACAGCCAGGTTGATATGGCCTTTACGCAGACCGACGTGCTCGGCCATGGCCGATTCCAGGTCTTTGAGTTGCCCCAAGGCTGCAATCGCATGGGTCAAAAAGTCTTGGCCGGCGCGGGTCAGCTGGATGTTGCGGCCCGAAGGCTCAACCAAGGCGATGCCAAATGCATCTTCAAGCTGGCGAAGCTGCATGGAGACCGCAGGCTGGGTGACAAACAGCCGTTCGGCCGCCTTGGAGACCGACCGTTCCCGGGCAACCTCAATGAATGTCTGGATTTGCTTTAAGGTATAGTTTCGCATATTGCGGCGCACATCAGTTTTAGCTGATGATAACTACATTAAACATGATTTGAGTTTATGTATTTTGCCGTATACATTTAATCGGCCTGACCCGCGTTGGGCTATTCGCCATGGCGCTTACGCACACTCAGAAGGAACTACCCATGCTCAATGCATTGATCTTTGATGTCGACGGGACAATGGCCGACACCGAAAGCGCACACCGCGCCGCGTTCAATCAGGCATTTGTCGAGGCGGACCGTGAATGGGTGTGGGACGTGCCGACCTACACCAAGCTGCTCGAGGTGTCGGGTGGCAAAGAGCGCATCTTGCACTACTGGAAGCAGGTTCAACCGGACCTGACCGATATTGGCGGCACCTCCATGGCTGACGCAGTAGAGCGCATGCATGCACTCAAAACAGCCGCGTATGAAAGTGCAGTGCAAGACGGCGCAGTGCAGCTGCGCCCCGGCGTGCTCATCTTGCTGGAAGCGGCGCACAAGGCCGGTTTGCGTTTGGCCATTGCGACCACCACATCCCCTGTCAACATTGCAGCGCTCTTGCGCGGTGCAATTGGTCCCAACTGGGCCGACATGTTCACCGTGATTGAAGACGCGTCGACCGCACCCAATAAAAAGCCGCACCCACAGGTCTATTTGCAGACCCTGAGCCGCCTGGGCTTGCCGGCCGACCAATGTTTGGCTTTTGAAGACTCCGGCAATGGTCTGCAAGCCGCCATGAGCGCGGGCCTGCCAACCATCATCACGCCCAACAGCTTTACCGCTGAGCACAACTTCACCGGTGCCCTGCGTGTTGTGCCCGACTTGGCCAGCACCACGGTGGCCGATTTGCAAGCTTGGCATGCCGAAGCTTTGGCCGCACGCTGATCGCGCCCATCCTGTTGCCCCTGATAGAGAGTTCTCATGCCACTGTCCAGACGCTTCACCCTCACCCAATACCTGATTGAGGAGCGCAGGCGCTACCCCAGTGCCAGTGGGGATTTCAACTCCTTGATTCTTGACGTGGCGCTGGCCTGTAAACGTATTGCCAAGGCTGTGGCTTTTGGCGAGTTGGCGGGCGTGATGGGCAACCAAGAAGGCGAGTCGGTCAACGTGCAGGGCGAGACGCAAAAAAAGCTCGACGTGTTGTCCAATGACGTGTTTATCCACCGCACCGAATGGTCGGGCAACCTAGCGGGTATGGCGTCTGAGGAAATGGAGCTGCCATACCAGATTCCGGCCCAATACCCGCGCGGCAGTTACCTGATAGTTTTTGACCCACTAGATGGGTCGTCCAACATTGACGTGAATGTGTCAGTTGGCAGTATTTTCTCCATCTTGCGCGCCTCTGACGAGGTGATTGACAGTGGCCGTGATGTGGTGGAAGCCGACTTTTTGCAGCCAGGCACCCAACAGGTGGCGGCTGGGTATGCCATTTACGGCCCCACCACGATGC
>JBBRNS010000379.1:0-2176 GCA_038230175.1 Burkholderiales bacterium | reverse complement strand
CGCCACGACCTTCTTTACTATCCGCTCCTATCTGGCGACCATGCGCAAGCAGAGAGCTTGCCTGTTTGAGTGCCTGATCAGTACTTTTAACGGTCAGCCTACCCAGCCTCAGTTGGCTTGGTGAGCTGAGTAGTTACAAATGGTGAATAAAAATAGCCTCTAGCCCTCAAAACCATTGGACTTACAGCTATATTTTTTATAGCGGGAAACAGCCCATTCATCCGCGATGGGCCATACGGGCCCGTAAAATCCAAACCCATGATGCACATTTTTTTTAACCGGCCAAGCGGCGCTTGCCTTGGCCTGCCCCGTCTGGCGCGTGGCCTGGCGGCCTTGGCAATCGTCGCCCTGCATTCCAGCGTGGCGCTGGCCCAGCCGCCCCGCCCTGCGCCCCGCCCTGCGCCCCCCACCATGCCCTCTATCGCGCCCATTGCAGCAGCGGCCGACCCGGTTTCGTACGACGCCCAGCGGGCCTATGAAAATTCGCGCGACAAGCTGGTGCAGATTCGCACCCTGCTGCGCAATACCGACAGCCAGTCCAGCGTGGGGTCGGGCTTCTTTGTGTCCAAGGACGGGCTGATCATCACCAACTTCCATGTCGCTAGCCAACTGGCGCTGGAGCCCGAGCGCTACCGCGGCGTGTATGTGCCAGTGGACGGCAAACAAGGCGATGTGGAGTTGTTGGCTTTTGACGTGCTGCACGACCTGGCCTTGCTGCGGGTGACCGATGCCGCAGGCCCGCGCCCTGCCCTGACCTTTCGCAGCAAAGCGGTGGCGCTGCAGCGCGGCGAGCGCCTGTATTCGCTGGGCAACCCGCTGGACATTGGATTTGCTGTCACCCAGGGTACCTACAACGGCCTGGTCGAGCGCAGTTTTTACCCGCGCATCTTTTTTGGTGGTGCCATCAATCCCGGCATGAGCGGCGGCCCAGTGCTCGATGAAGCGGGCCAAGTCATCGGCATCAACGTGTCTAAACGGATGGACGGCGAATTGCTGAGCTTTTTGGTGCCCGCCGAATTCGCCCAGGCCCTGCTGGCCCGCGGGGCCAAAAACCCAGCGCTGACCCGCAATGTCCACACCGAAGTGACCCGCCAACTGCTAGAGCACCAAAACCGGGTGACCCAGCAGTTTTTGGCCACGCCGTTCAAAATCCAGCGCCACGGGGGTTATGGCGTGCCGGTTCCCGACGACACCCTAGCGCGCTGCTGGGGCGCCGCCAGAGACCCCGACTTCAAAGCCTTTGACCTGCAACGCACCGACTGCCAGCTCGACAGCCAGTTGTTTGCCGGGGACATGACCACCGGTTACATCCAACTGCGCTACGAATCCTATAACGCCCCCAAGCTCGATGCCCTGCGTTTTGCCGGCGTGTTTACCAACAGTTGGCGCAACGAGCAATTCGCCCTGCGCGGCAACAGCCAGATGACAGCGGCCGAATGCAGCGAACGCTACATCCAGCGCGGCGACATGGCCATGCGCGCGGTCGTGTGCGCCAGCGCCTACCGCAAGCTCAAGGGTTTGTACAACGTGTCGGTGCTGGTGGCCTCGCTCAATCAGGCCACCCAGGGGATACAGGGCCGGTTTGATGCCAACGGTGTGAGCCTAGAAAACGGGCTGGCACTGGTGGCCTACTACCTCAATGGTTTCCAATGGGAGGCCACAAAATGAGCCACACCGAAACCACTGCCGAGACCACCGGTACTGCCCTACTGGGCTTGCTGGAAGTGCTAGACCGCCACGGCGCCACCGTGGCCCGCTTGCCGGTGCACCACTGGCCGGTAACCGTAGGCCGCGCCCTGAGCGCCGACCTGGTGTTAGACGACGCCCACGTCGCCGCCGAGCACCTGCGCATCGACGCCGCGCCCGATGGCGGCGCCACCGTGACCGTGCTGGACACCATCAACGGCGTGCGCCACGGTTCCGTGCTGCACCCGCGCGGCGCAGCCTTTGGCTGGGACGGATCGGACGACTTGGTACTGGGGCGCTTGCACCTGCGCCTGCGCCTGCGCAGCACCCCCCTTGCACCCGAATTGGCCTTACCCGACGAACCCTGGGGCGGCATCCCGCTGACCGTGGCGCTGATGCTGGCGGTGGTGGGCTTGAGCGTGCTGCAAGCCTGGCTGAAGGCGGGCGACACCACCAAATTTGCGCAAGCGGCTGTCACCCTGGTGGGCGT
>JBBRNS010000378.1:0-2183 GCA_038230175.1 Burkholderiales bacterium | reverse complement strand
CGCCGTCGCGGCCGCTACAGCAACGAATTCAAACGCAAGGTCATTGCCGCCTGCCGTGGTCCCGGCGTCTCCACGGCGGCGGTGGCCCTGTCCACTTATTTTCGACACCAAACTCCCCAATTTCCAGGAAACTCAACCCGCCAGCCCAATAAATTCAACGACTTAGCGCGGTTTTTGGGTTTTAGAATTGAGATGCTTGTAGTGGCACGTTTGCAGTCGATAGTAGTTTCTTGTGTTCGACTTACGCTACACTCCCTTCATGTTCATCAAAGTCACTCAATCCGGTGCCCGGCGCTACGCCCAACTGGTCGAGTCCTTTCGCAATGTTGACGGCAAGCCCCGCCAACGCACTGTCTGCACCCTGGGGCGGCTCGAAGATGGCGGCGAAGTCGACACCCTGATTGCATCCCTGCAACGTGCCCGCGGTATTACACCCACGCCATCGCCGCTGGAGGGCTTGCGCTTTACCGACAGCCGCCATGCAGGTGACGTGTGGGCCTTGTCTGAGCTGTGGCGCTCCCTGGGCTTTGATGACCTGGCCAGCGCTTGGCGTAGATCCAAAACTGAGACCGACGTTCTGGGCTGCTTGCGCCTGATGGTCTTTAACCGCCTGTGCGATCCAGGCAGCAAACTCGGTGTACTGCGCTGGTTGGACACCGTCGCCCTGCCGGTCGGTGTTGCAAAGAGTTTGCCTGAGCACCACCACCTGCTGCGCGCCATGGATGTGCTTGACGAATACAGCGACACCTTGGGTGACAAGCTGGCCACCCTCATGCGCCCCTTGATTGACCAAGACCTCTCGGTGGTGTTTTACGACCTCACCACGGTGGGTGTGACGGGGCAGACGGATTTGGAAGAAGACGTGCGCGCCTATGGCAGAGCCAAGTCAGGTTTGGTGGAGCGCCAATTCATGCTGTCCTTGGTGCAAACTGCGCAAGGCCTGCCCATCGCCCATGAGGTACATCCCGGCAATACCGCAGAGGCCAAAACACTGCTGCCGATGATCGCCAAGCTGCTGGCGCGTTACCCACTCAAGCGCGTGGTGCTGGTAGCTGACCGGGGCCTGCTCAGCGTGGGCAACCTGGAGGAATTGGACAAACTCCAGACGCAGCTCAAAAAAGACGGGCGCGACGTGGCCCTTGAGTACATCCTGGCCGTGCCGGCTGCGCGTTATGGCGAATTTGCCGAAGATTTGAGTCAGCTCAGTGCAGCGCAGACGAAAGAACAGTCCGGCGATGCGTGTGACGACCAACCATGCGCATGGTGTGCAGAGACAAAATGGCAGAACAAGCGCCTGGTGGTGGCGCATGACCCGGAGGTTGCCGCGCGGCGTGCGCAAGCTCGGGACAAAACGATTGCCCAGTTGCTGGCCATGGGCCAGCTGTGCAGCGACAAGCTCGATGGGCAAGATGAGAGCCAACGCGCTGGCAAAAGGAACAAGACCAAGGGCCGCCCGATGTCGGACTCTGGGACCAAGGCGCGTTTCTATCACGCGGTCAAAGACGCCCACATGGCGCATGTGATCAAGGTGGACTTGAAGGCCGATCTGTTCAGTTACACCATTGACGAAGACAAGAAGCGTTACCTGGAACTTCTGGACGGCAAGTTGCTGCTGGTGACCAATACCGATGCCCCGGCGCAAGAGGTGGTGCAGCGCTACAAGAGCCTGGCCGATATTGAGCAGGGCTTTAAGGTCCTCAAATCGGACATCGAGATTGGCCCGGTGTACCACCGGCTACCCCAGCGCATTCGCTCGCACGCTCTGGTGTGTTTCATGGCGCTGATTCTGTACCGGGTGATGCGTATGCGCCTTGCCAGCGCCAAGAGGTCAGAGTCACCCGCTGCCTTGCTGGAGCAGCTCAAGCGTATTCATCAGCAAACGGTGCAGACAACGGACGGAAAAACACTGACCGGTTTGACCGAGATGACGGCTGCGCAAAAATCATTGTTTGCTGCTTTGGAGCTGGCACTGCCCACCCCCAAAAACCTCACCAAGCCCGTTTTGTAGTCTGCGAATTGGAACCTGTTTCCAATGAAATCAAGGACTTACGTGTTGGAAGTGTCGAACTTAAGTTGTCCCAGCGTCCCAACTGCAATTTGGTGACCGCTTCGCCGGCCTCGTACGCTTCGAAGACAGCACGCAGTGCAGCCGGCACGGGCTGCGACTTTTGTGTGGCAGGGTT
>JBBRNS010000377.1:0-2187 GCA_038230175.1 Burkholderiales bacterium | reverse complement strand
GCCCGTCGGGGATGGCGTGGGCGGTGCCCACCCTACAAGGAGCTGAGCAGTTACGTTTAAGGCGTCAAATAAGGCGATAGTCCATATTGTACGGTCGTAAGTAGCTATTAAAAATATAGTAATCACGAACCTGTCGAGATCTACCGCAGTGCAGATAAACCGCTCAGCTTCAGGGTGTCTGCCTCAGAACGAATCCAGCGGCAAAAACCCCACCGGCTCGGTGCTTTGCCCGTCAATGAGCACGGTCCAGCCCTGTTTACGCCCCAGCAGCGGCAAGTAGCGCAAGGCGTCGGCTGGTCGACCGGTGGCTGCGATGGCGCTGTCAATGAGCGCCGCCTGCGCGCCAAACCGCTGCTTGAGTTGGGCCACGGGTTGCGACTCTTTCAGGATGTCGGCACGCGCCGCATCCCACGCTTGCCACAACGCGGGCTGCGCCGCTTGCGGCACGCCACCCATGGCCAGCATGGTCGAGTCATACTGCTCGTTGCCGTCCTTGAAGGGCCGCAGCGACAGCAGCGTCGGCCCCGTCAGCGGCAAGGCCCGCAGGGCGGGTGCTGCCTGCGCCAGCGTTGCCGGATCAACCTCAGCAGCGCTTACAACCGCCATGCGGTGGTATTCAAACACCAGGTGCACCGGCCGCGCGACAGCTACCGTCCACAGGCCGTAGCCCAGCGCGGCCAGTTGCAGCAAACCGACCACAGTCAAGTCCAGCATCAACTCACGGCGTGGCTTGGCCCGGTTGAAAATCATCAGGGTGATCAGGGGCCCCATCACCACGTCCACGGCCACCAAAAGCAGGAGCAGATCGCGCCCGCCCGAAATCTCGCGGTAGGGGTAGGGGTACCAAAGCCCGAACACCAATGCCGCCACCAGCCCTGCCACGTTCAGGCTGATGCCCAGATGAATGCTGCTGGCACGCAGCCTGTCTTTCAAGTTCCACATGAATCGATGATTCTCCATTGGGTGAGGTGGTATGCCGGCAGGTTCCAGCACGCTCCAGAGCCGGCAACACCGCGAGCAGGCCGCCCACATTGTTGCCCCAGTAGTCCAGCGGTTTTTGCACGGATTCTCCAACGGCCTTGAGCGCCGCAAAATGAATGCAGGCATCGACAGGATGATTTGAAAGTACCTTCTCCAGAGCCGACTCATCCCGCACATCGGCAACCACGCGGACAAACGACGTGCCCGCCAAGTCCTGCATTCGCTCATACGCAGCCGGAGAACTGTTGCAGTGGTTGTCGAGTGCAATGACCCGATATCCTTGCCCCAGTAGCTCGACAACCGTATGTGACCCGACATACCCTGCGACACCCGTCACGAGCACGGTGCTTGTTTTTTGATCCTGCATGGCTGCGATTCTAAGCAACCGAAAACGCCAGCACGGACGGCCCCAAATGCATCGGGGATAATTGAACTTGATCCAAAGGGGCCCCATGCGCGTTGTTGTTCTCATGTCCACCTACCAGGGCGAGCAATTTGTAGCCGAGCAAATCGAATCCATACTCAAGCAGCTTCCGCCTGATGGCCGGCTCATGGTGCGTGACGACGGCTCCCGCGACGGCACAGCCAGCATTGTTCGATCCTTTGTGGACCCCCGCATCACGCTCGCCTGTGGCTCCAACATCGGCTTTGCGCGGAGTTTTTTCACGTTGATGGCCGCGACGCCCGATGACGCAGAAATGATTATGCTGTCCGATCAGGATGATGTATGGCTACCTCACAAAATCGGGCGCGCATGGCAACACCTGAAAGACACGGACGGAGTGCCCACTTTGTATTGCGCGCGCCAGCAACTGGTAGACGAGACTCTTCATCCCATTGCGCTCTCCAAGCGCTGCTTGCGGCCACCCTCTTTTCAGAATGCACTGACCGAGAATATCGTGACCGGCTGCACCGCCGCCTTCAACCGTGACGCCTTGCACCTGGCGCTACAAATAAAAGCGCAAGAGCGGGTCTACTTCCATGACGGGTGGTTGTACCTGGTGGTTACCGCTTTCGGCAACGTGATCGTGGACGAGGAGGCGACGATTTTGTACCGGCAACATGGCGGTAATGCCATTGGACGTGGTGCGGGGTTGATGCAATACGTTGAGATATTGCGTTTTATGCGCAAGAGAAGCTGGGTACACATCATGTACAGCCAGATTGAGGCGTTCACGGTTGCCCATGCCTCGAAGCTGTCGCCAT
>JBBRNS010000376.1:0-2274 GCA_038230175.1 Burkholderiales bacterium | reverse complement strand
TTGGGCTGGGGAGCCTGCCCATACAGCGCATCAATGGACACTCCCAACGCGGTGGCGATGTGGGGCAGCAAATGCGCTGGTGGTGTTGCTCCTGGGCTCTCGTAGTAGGCCACCATGCGCTGCGAAATCTCCAGCGCTGCGGCCAGCTCTACCTGTGTAAAACCCGCCGCCTTGCGCAAGGTGGCCAGGCGCTGCCCAAAAGAAGTGTCGGTGTTGGCCTCTGAAACAGTGGCCGGTTGAATGCGTTTGCCCATCGAAGTAGCTCCAAAGCGATGGGCCAAGTCTAGGCAGGCAAAAGTGTTCATGACAGAGGGTGAATTTCAAAATATACACATGATGTATAGTAACACGTACATCAAATTGTTTAGCAATCCTGTGTATATCTATCGACCTTGGAGAACTGACCCATGCCCCGCATCCCCGAGTCCGAACTAGAGCGGCTTAAAACAGAGGTCAGCCTGTTGCGCCTGATCCAGTCGCAGGGCCACACGCTTGCCAAGCGCGGTAAAGACTGGTCAATGCGCTGCGTGTTCCACGAAGACGCCACGGCCAGCCTGGTGGTCACAGAGAGCAAGAACCTGTACCACTGCTTTGGCTGCAACGCGGCCGGCAGCGTGCTCGATTGGGTCATGAAGACCCAGGGCGTATCGCTGCCGCATGCTGTGCAGATCCTCAAGACCGGCGCGCCGCTGGAGGGTGCGCGCATTGGTGTGGCCCGCAGCCAGATGCGCCACCTTGCGCCTTTAGTGGCTGGCGATGTTCCAAGCGGCGGCACTGCCGCCGCCACCCATGACCAAGGTGCCCAGGGTGACCCAAGCGACCAAAGTGCCCCGGCCTTGCAAGCCCTGCTGGCCCAGGTGGTGGGCAGCTATGCCGCCAACCTCAAGACCTCGCCCGAAGCGCTGGCCTATTTGCAGGAACGCGGGCTGGACCATCCCGAACTGGTGGAACACTTCCAACTGGGCTACGCCAATAAAAGCCTGACCTACCGGCTGCCACCCGGCCACACCCAGGGCGGGCGCGCGGTGCGCAGCCAGTTGCAGGCCTTGGGCGTGTTGCGCGAGACGGGCCATGAACACCTCAACGGCTGCCTGGTGGTGCCGGTGGTGGGCTTGTTGGAGGGTGCGACACCTGCGCATGCGGGCCAGGTGTTGCAGCTCTACGGGCGGCGCATTGCGCCCAACCGCCAGATAGCGGCCACCTATGCCAAGCACCTGTATCTGCCGCGCCCCTTGCGCGGGGTGTGGAACGAAGCCGCGCTGGTGGCGCATAAGGAAATCATCCTGTGCGAAGCCTTGATCGATGCCATGACGTTCTGGTGCGCCGGTTACCGCAACGTCATTGCCGCCTTTGGCGTGAATGGTTTTACCCAAGACCACTGGCAGGCCTTGAAGCACCACGGCACGCGCCGCGTGCTGATTGCCTATGACCGCGACGACGCGGGCAACCTGGCGGCCGACAGATTGGCCACCGAATTGCTGGAGACCGGTATTGAGACTTGGCGCGTGTTGTTTCCCTTTGGGCTGGATGCCAATGACTACGCACGCAAGGTGCAGCCCGCGGCCAAGAGCCTGGGCCTGTTGTTGCAGCAGGCCGATTGGCTGGGCAAAGGTAAGCGCCCTGGCGTTGTCGTCAGCGAACCTGCGCCCTTGGAGGTACCCACTGCGCCAGCCGCGCCAGTCGTAAAAACAGCCGCCGCTAAACAAAAAAAGTCCAGCACGGCCAAGCCAGAGCCAACCCCGGTCGAGCCTCCTTCCTTAGCCGCTGTCCCCGTGCCCGTCTGCGTGTCTGTGCCAGCGCCCGAGTTGCCGCCATTACCAGCATCCACCCATCTGGCGCAAGCCACGCCCATGCAGCCACCCATAACCGCACCTGTTGCCGCACCTGTTGCCGCACCGATTGCCCAAGCCAACAGCAAGGGAGAATTCTTGCTGAGCTTGGGCACACGCCATTGGCGCATCCGTGGCTGGCAAAAGAACCTCGCGCCCGAGCAAATGCGCGTCAATGCCCAGGTGCGCACCGAGGCCAGTGAGGGCGCAAAGGGGATAGGCAGCACAGAAGCGGCCTACTACGTCGATACGCTGGACATGTACAGCGCCAAGCAAAGGGCGGCGTATGTGAAGCAAGCCGCCGTCGAGCTGGGCGTCTGTGATGACAGTATCAAACGCGACCTGGGCCAGGTGTTGCTGCAACTCGAGGCCCTGCAAGACGCGGCCATCCAAGCGGCACTGGCCCCGCAGAATCCTGTCCCCGTGCTCTCCAATGACGAACACA
>JBBRNS010000375.1:0-2318 GCA_038230175.1 Burkholderiales bacterium | reverse complement strand
ATAAGCAGTCAGCAACCCCAATACAGCGGCTCCAAACCATGTCAATGGCCGACGAGCCGACACCACAGCCCACACAGCAAAGGGTGTGGCGATGGCCAAATAGGCATCAATGGCTCCACCACCTACATGCATTTCCCAAAAAAGGGCCACGTTTCGATAAGGCGTGGAGTAATCAAGCAAAGTGCCAAAGGCCAACCGTTCCCACAACACGGCCAATACAACAACGCTGAGCCCAGTCACCATACCAATGGCTATACGTCGGAAGGCTAATGCCGCCCCTTTGAGCACTTCTTGATGAAGCAGGGGTAGACACAGTAACGCGTAACCTTCGCTCTTACCAACGCGTAGGCTGTTAAGTGCGTGGGTGTAACCAGCAAACCAATCGAAGCTAAAGCCTTCTGTGTCGGCGATCCCGCGCGACATTGAAAGTGACAACAAACCGCCTAACACCAGTAACACGACCCGGAGCTTAGCGGATAGTCCAATATGCGTATCGGTAGTTGTCAAGCTAGTTGTCGCGTAAAGGTGGTGAGTTAAGCAACTTTTTTGAGGGTATCCATGTCCTTGGTTTGTGGGGTGTCGGGGTTGAGGTCCACGCGCTCGGTATGGCTCCAATCGCGGGTCTGCTTAGACCAGCGCAGTGGGTTGGCCTGACGGGCCAATTCGTAGACTACTGAGCGTTCTTTGAGTAGCGCCTTGTCTTGCCCCGCATGGCGCTGGTTTGGCGTCACAAAACCGATCGCACTGTGACGGTGTTCGTCGTTGTACCAATGCACCAGCTCTGTGACCCCGCGACGCGCCTGCAGCAGACACTCGAACGGTTTAACGGGCAGTTTCGGACGGTACTTCAGCGTCCTGAACAAAGACTCCGAATAGGGGTTGTCATTACTCACCGAGGGACGACTGCGACTCGGCGCCACACCCAGGCGTTGCATGGTGGCCAGCATGGTTTCGCCTTTCATGGGGGCGCCATTGTCCGAGTGCACCACGAGCTGGCCTGGCCCAATGCCGTGCCTGGCGCAGATGTCTTGCAGCAGTCCACTAGCCAACTGTGCACTCTCGCAGTCATAGACCTGCCAGCCCACGATCCTTCGGCTGAACAGGTCCACAAACAGATACAGGTAGAAGTAGCTGCCACGCACTTGAGTGGGCAAGTAGGTGATGTCCCAGCAGTAGATTTGATTGGAATCGGTGGCCGTCAAAGCACGCGGCTTGCTGCGCTTTTGCGGCGCACGTTCGAGCCTGCGGTGCGCCATCTGGCCTGCTTGGTGCAGCAACCGGTACAGGGTTGATTCGCTGGCGATGTAGCGCCCCTGATCGGCCAGGCGAGGAACGATCTGGCTAGGTGGCAGGTTTTTGAACTCCTCGCCGTTGAGTACGGCCATGGCTGCGTGACGCTCGATCCCGCTGAGCTTGTTGGGCGGCTCCATGCGTTCATGCAGGCCCACTACCCGGCGGTCCCCATCTTGAGCATCGGGTTGCTGCCAGCGCTGCACGGTGCGTTCGGACAAGCCTATTTGGGAGCAGACCCGCCTCAAGCGTGCACCACCCGTGCAGGCCTCCTGAATCAACTGCAGCAGGTCTTTGCGCTGCTGGGGCTCGCTCATCAGTCCTCGCCCCCCAACAGAATCTGGAACTTTTTTTGCAGCACCAGCAAGGCTGCCGCTTCTGCCAGCGCCTTCTCTTTTCTGCGCAGCTCGCGTTGCAATGCTTCGTGCTTGGCTTGCAGGTCACGCAATGCCGCTTTGGATTCCCGTGAATCGCTTACTGGGGCACTGCAAAATGCGTCACGCCACGTCTTTAACTGGTGCTCAAACAAGCCTTTTTCCCGGCACCAGGCATGGAGTTGAATCTGGGTCATGGTGTGCGTCTGCAGTAGGGCCTGTAGACGTTGGGCAGGTCCCCAGGATTGCGCTGGCAAGTCATCGGGCAGTTTGACTGCAGGGTCACACGTTTTACCCTTTACCTTGTTGGAATTGCCAATCCATTTCCTCAAGGTGCCAGCGGACATATGCAAATCAGCGGCTACGTCCAGCACGCTGCGCGTGCCACGATCCCTGACTTTGACGAGGGCTTGTTCCTGGAATTCAAGTGAATACAAATTTCTGCTCATAAATGTCGATCCTATGCGGGGTTTCCGCACTCATGATGGGGCGACAACTAGTCTGACACAGGGGGACCACGGGACGATGGCCTCCATGGTCTTGAGAAACTCGTCACGCCGTGTAGGCTTGCGGTAGTTCTCGAAGGTTTGGTCTGCGGCCATGGCCAAGGTTTGTTGCTTCATCCACCTATAACGTTTTAGACCCTCTGGGCGT
>JBBRNS010000374.1:0-2332 GCA_038230175.1 Burkholderiales bacterium | reverse complement strand
TCGGCCTATGACCCCAAGGTCAGTGATCTGGGCTTTTATTTTGGTCAACCATCGGCCCAATCCTTGCCCAAGGAGCGTATGAATGCTTGACCACTTTTCCAACCAGGCGTCGGGGTTGATAGGACTGGGTTGCCAGCCCAGGCCGCGGCTGGTTGCAATGGTTAGCCATGGGGACGAGCAGGCTGAACTGCCATTGCTTTGGCAGGTGTGTGTGTCACTCGTGAACTTTGGGTATTCTTTGACCGTATTGGATGCCACGATGACGGAATCCGAAACAAACCCCGGTCTTCAGCAACTTCTCGAAAATGCCCTTTGGGGGGAAGATAACTTAAGCGACACACCCGCCTGGACTGTGCTCCCAAGCGCTCAAGGTATCCAAACCCTGTTGGAAGTTTCCCTGGCCCAGGCTCGCAGCCTGTACCCATTGGGCGCCTTGTTACCCGCCGAAGGCATCGTTATCCTATACTGCAACGCCGAAGCGATGGCAGCCTTGATTGGCGAATGGCATACTGAGCCCCTGCTTGCCGTGTCTCCTACCAAACGGTCGCTGCTGACGGGCTACGCAGCACTGAAACGATTGTTGATTACTGGTGAACTTAAGCCTACCATCGTCAATATGCTGCGACAACAAAACTTGGCGGTGTCTGCACTGCAAACCACCCCGTCGGTGGGTTTGGGCGAGTGCGCCAAAAGGTTTTTGGGCCATGAATTAAAAACCCTCGACATCGTCGAGCAGCTGGCAGACGTTGCGCCGTGTGAAGCGGTGCAGGGTTTGGCTTTGCGTTTGCTAGAGCGCGCCGTTCCCTTGGGTGCACCGGCACCAATGTCTACACTGCGCCGGACATCATCCATGGGCCATTTCCCCCAGTTTGCAGGGAGCCATTGATGTACACAGTGAAGGGGCAGTTAGACCGCTCCGCCCTGATTAAACAATACCAGCCACTGGTGCGGCGACTAGCGCATTACATGATGGCCAAGCTCCCGGCCAGTGTAGAAGTAGACGACTTGATTCAGGTTGGCTTGATCGGATTGGCTGATGCGCTGTCTCGCTATGAAGTGTCCCAAGGGGTTCAATTCGAGACGTTCGCGACCCAACGCATTCGCGGCGCAATGCTGGACGAGTTGCGAGGAAATGACTGGATGTCGCGCGGGTCGCGGAAAAGCCAGAAAGAGATCGAGACCACCATGCGGCGCCTCGAACATCGTTTGGGCCGCAGCCCCATTGAATCCGAGATCGCGGCCGAAATGCGCATGAGCTTGGTCGAATATCAAAGCTTGTTGGGAAAAGTTAGGGGCACTCAGTTGGTATACCTGGAGGACATGTCGCGTAACGGCGAGGATGATGACAACTTTCTGGACCGACACGTTGCCGATAGTGAAGCTGATCCTATGAACATGCTGCGCGACCACCGCTTGCGGGAGTCACTCGTGGCGGCCATTAAAGGACTACCTGAGCGCGAGCAATACATCATGAGCATGTACTACGAACAAGATATGAACCTGAAAGAAATTGCCGCAGTCTTGGACGTCACCGAGTCACGCGTATGCCAGTTGCACAGCCAGTCCATTGCCCGCCTACGGGCCAAGATGCGGACCCACTGAATATTTTGTTTCTGGTTTGAGGCTTCGCTATCCGCGCAGCGTCTGACTTTGGAGAAACAGATTTTAGGCCGAAAGGACCGAAAACGCACCAGATTGGCGCACTGGCCGACCGTATGCACTGCCCCCCGCGTAGGTAGCCTTGTCTCGGCTTTCGGGCATCACAACCTCCAATGCCCGATCCACATACGACATGCGGCGCAGAAGCGTTTCACGCAAAGCAGCTATCCCAACGGATAAGGCTTTCGTTTTCTGCACGTGGCGCAGAGAAGACAGTTGATCATGGCCCGTGCCGCTGGCCATTTGAACCAACTCAACTGCAAGCCGCTGCAGCGCAATTCCACCCGCCTGTACGGCCTTAGGATCTGCACCGATGAGGCTCGCGCTCAGTTCACCGATCTGAGCTTCAATGCAATCGAGTTGGGTATCTAGTAAATTCTTTGACATATGAGGGCCTTCGTATCATCGAACTGGAACAGAGGCCCAGTGGGAACTCAACTGGTGGTTCGATTCAGCATTTCCTGGGCGTTGGATAAAAGCTTGTCGGCTATGGCTTCTGGATTGACCACGTAGGTCCCATTTTGAATGGACGCACGAACGGTCGCGACTTTCTGCAAGTCGATGTCCGCCGCCTCGCCCTTGCCGGTCTTTTCCAGTCCGCGTGCCAAGGTTGACACTGTTACGGCCACCCCTGCCGAGCGGGTGCCTTGGTTGGCATTGGTGGACGCTGTGG
>JBBRNS010000373.1:0-2474 GCA_038230175.1 Burkholderiales bacterium | reverse complement strand
TCCAGCGTGATCGTGGTGCCGGTGCGGTAGGGGATGTCGTAGACGACCAAGGGCTTGCTCGACGCGTTGGCCAGCGCCGTGAACCATTGCACCAGACCGGCTTGTGCGGGTCGGATGTAGTGGGGCGGCGGTACCAGCAGACCCGCGATGGGGCGCTGTGCCAGCTCTTGGACCCAGGCGATGGTATGGCCCAGGTGGTAGCCCGACAGACCCATGATCACCGGTAGCGCACCTGCGCCAGCCAACACGGTGTCCAGCACGGCTAACTGTTCGGGTTTGTCCAGCGCAGCGGCTTCGCCAGTGGAGCCACAGGCAACAAAGCCTTTGACCCCAGCGGCTGCGTAGTGTTTGACGAGACGGGCCAGGGCAGGGTGGTCGACCGCGTCACCGGCGAATGGGGTGATCAGCGGAATCCAGAGGCCCGAAAAGTCGCGAGAGCTAGGCATGCATTTTTCCTTTGTTTCGAAAAATCGACCGATGGTAAAGAACCGCCATCGGATGCGCGCGAAAACCAAAAAAATTGCGGGTGTTTGTTTTGGTGATTCCGTCGCTCATCTGAGAACGGAACCACACAGCTCCGGTCAGATGAGCTTGGGTTTTTTTGCTTTGCTGGCGCGTGCCACGCTGCACGGCACATGGCGGGTGATCGCCATGGTGAGGATGCAGAAATGGGTTGCGGGCATGGCTTGAGTGTAGCAGCGCACAAGTGCCACAATTGAGCCATGAACAGCCCGCCGCCAGCCCCCCGCGTTTTCATCCAAACCCAGGCCTTTGACCTGGGCCAGGAAGTCATCGCATTGCGAGCGAACGATGCAAGAGTCGGTGCGGTGTGCACGTTTGTTGGAACGGTCAGAGATCGCAACAAAACGCAGTCAGCCAGCGCCGGGCCCATCATGTCCATGGAGCTGGAGCACTACCCCGGTATGACCGAGAAGGCCATTGAGGACATGATCGACGCGGCGCACAGCCGCTTTGACATCTATGGCGCACGGGTCGTACACCGCATCGGCGTGCTGCATCCTACCGATCAGATCGTGCTAGTGGCCGTGACGTCAGCCCATCGGGGCGAGAGTTTTAGGGCTTGCGAATTCTTGATGGACTACCTCAAGACACAAGCCCCATTTTGGAAAAAAGAACAGACGGTTGCAGGTGCGCACTGGGTGGACGCGCGGGTCACTGACGACGCGGCATTGGCCCGATGGGGGATCGAGGTTAAAAACGCCTAAGATTTCAGCAAGCCCCCGGCACCTACAAATACGTCAATTCAAATACGTTGGTCGCGTCGCGTCGGGACTCAAGTCAATCTCATCCGCAGCTTCGTCCAACACCATAAGCGGTGTTTTAGCGTTTTGCCCGATCTGCCACTCGGACTGTTCCATTGCATTGCCCAAGAGCTTAATCACAGCAAACACAAGCTCGGTGGATAAATCCATTTGAAAGCCGCGCAGCGATGCGGGGTCGTCCAGTTTTTCGTTGAACTTGAGTTGCAATTGGCCGTTCCCGAACGGGGTCAGGTTGACTTCTGTGACCAACAGGGGTGCGTGACCCAGAGGGTGTTGGGTAGCACCGGCCTGATAGGGCGTGTTGAAGTCGGCCTTTTGCATGGCCTCTTCGCGCTTAAAGTCGGCCAGAAAAGCTTTGGTGCGACTGTCTATTGCGGCAAGGTCTACATAACCGTCAGTCTTGGCATCCGTAGGAATTGCAAAATGGTCAATGACTACCCGGTTCAGCAGCGGCCACAGTCTCAAGGCCATACGGCGCGTGAGCCACACTTGCACTTCGGTCCCGGCGCCCGTATTGATGTCGATCAGAATGCGATCGTGGTCCTGGCGGTAGCGGATCGATATCTGGCGAATGTCCATAGCTTGATTTTAGTCAACACGCGCCGGGGCTGTTGCACTTGAAATAAGCACTTAGGGCCCAAGGTCATTGCCAACCGGAGATTTTTATATGCGAATGGACAAACTGACCACCAAATTCCAGGAAGCGTTGAGTGAGGCGCAAACCTTGGCGCTATCCAACGACCACGCCTACATCACGCCCGCCCACTTGCTGGTGGCCATGTTGCGCCAGGACGATGGGCCCAAGCCCTTGCTGCAACGCGCGGGTGTCAACGTGCCGCAATTGTTGACGGCAGCCGAAACCTACATGAAGAAACAGCCCCAGGTGCAGGGGCAAGAGCAAGTGACGGTTGACCGTGACATGGGTGTGCTGTTGCAGGCTGCCGAAAAAGAGTCTATCAAGCGCGGAGACCAATTCATTGCTGGCGAACTGTTCCTGCTGGCGCTCGCGGATAGCAAAGCCGAGATCGCCAATATCGCCCGCGCCAGCGGCATGACCCGCAAGAGCTTGGAGAGCGCTATCGACGCCGTGCGCGGTGGCCAAAATGTCGACAACGCAGATGCCGAAGACCAACGCGAATCGCTCAAAAAATACTGCATTGATCTGACCGAACGCGCCCGCATGGGCAAGCT
>JBBRNS010000372.1:0-2503 GCA_038230175.1 Burkholderiales bacterium | reverse complement strand
CGGCTTCGACGTTGACCGCGACCGCGGAACGTTCGCAGGAACTGACCACGATGGTGGCGCCAATGGCCAGGTACTGGGGCGCCAGCGCTTGATTTAATTGGATAAATTGCGGCACCACCGCCAGCAAGAACACCGTGCCTTTGGGGTTGACGATATTGATCAATATGCCGTGCAGGACCATGGAGCGGCGCTTAACCATGGGCCCGCCCGCAGATTCGGCCACCATGGGTGTTGCAGGCGCCCGCCACTGCTTGATTCCCAGGTACACCAAGTAGGCCACCCCCGCCCATTTGACCACCAAAAAGGCCGTGGCCGATGCTGCGATCAACGCACCCAGCCCCAAGCCCACGATGAGCACCTGTATCCAGATGCCCATCACCAACCCAAAGGTGGTGAAGTAGCCCCGCCGAAAACCATGGTTCAAGCCTGCACTCATAGCGGCCACCGCGCCGGGCCCCGGCGAGATGCTGATGGCCCAAGATGCAGCAAAAAATGTCAACCAAGTAGGGAATTCCATCGCTGGGTTTTAACATAGCATCGGTGTACTATTGCCCCACCATGAAAGTCGATCCCGCTGTCGTCCGCATATTTGCCGAAAACGTGCGTGCCGACATCATCGTGCGCCCCGCCGGCCTGACCCTTGACGCAGCGATCGTTCAAAAGATTGCCGCCAAAGTCAGCGTCTTTCGGGACATGACGCCCGACTGCCTGATGAGCACCTTGGCCATGGGCGAACACATGCCCATCAAGTCGGGCGAGGTGGTGTTCAACGAGGGCGATATCGGCACCTCGTTTCACGTGGTGATTGCCGGTGAAGTGATCGTAGAAAAAATTCGCCATGGCCAAGTGGTGCCCTTGGCGCAGTTAACGGCTGGCGAGTGTTTTGGCGAAATGGCGCTGGTGGGCCGCCCTTTGCGCAGCGCGTCGGTGCGGGCCTTGCGCGACTCGGTCACCATTCGGTTTGACCGCGAGCGGGTTGACTCCTACCCCGACAGTGCCCACATCATCTACCGCAACATTGCCCGCATTTTGGCCGCACGGCTGGATATCTCCAGCGAACAACTCACCGATCTGACCCTGCGCAGCAGCGACCCTGCTGCCACAGAGCCCGGCGCACTTTAGACGCTGTTTTGCAGCGCGGCGATGCGCTCTTCGATCGGCGGGTGGGTGGAAAACAGCTGGCCGATGCCACCCGCAATACCCATAGCGGCCACACTCTTGGGCAACTCGCCCGGCACCATGCCGCCCAGTCGGGCCAATGCGTTCATCATGGGCTGCTTGCGCCCCATCAATTGGGCCGCGCCCGCATCAGCCCGAAACTCACGCTGGCGCGAAAACCAGGCCACCACGATGGCGGCAGCAAAACCCAACACAATATCCAACACAATGGTGGTGATCATGTAGCCAATGCCGGGGCCCGAGCGACGCTCGTCGCCTTTGTTCAAGAAGCTGTCAACCGCGTAGCCGATGACACGGCTCAAAAACACCACAAAGGTGTTCATCACGCCCTGAATCAGGGTCATGGTGACCATGTCGCCATTGGCGATGTGGGCGATTTCGTGGCCAATGACGGCTTCTACCTCTTTGCGGGTCATGCCCTGCAGCAAGCCGGTGGACACGGCCACCAGGGCCGAGTTTTTGAACGCACCAGTGGCAAAGGCGTTGGGGTCGCCCTCAAAAATGCCCACTTCGGGCATGCCAATGCCGGCCTTGTCGGCAAACTTGCGCACGGTTTCCACAATCCAAGCTTCGTCCACGTTTTGGGGCAGCTCAATCACGCGCACACCGGAGGTCCACTTGGCCATGGGTTTGCTGATCAGCAGCGAGATGATGGCGCCACCAAAACCCATGATCAGGGCAAAGCCCAGCAAGGCGCCGAGGTTAAGCCCCTGCGCAGTGATGTAGCGATTGACCCCCAGCAGGCTGGCCACAATGCCCAGCACCGCAACGACCAGCACGTTGGTGAGTACAAATAAAAGAATACGTTTCATACAAAAGGCCTTATGTTCTGCTTTGGATTCCAGCCCCACTCTTGAGGGGCGTACGGGGTGAATGGTAAGGTTGATTGGACCAATTTCAAGCACCCCTGCACACAATAGGCTCAAACCGGATGGGGCTTTGCCCCCGTAATAACCCGGGTGACTTTTTGCTGCAGAGCGTTAGGATGGTCTTGCGCCCCTATTTAGGGTCATGAACATCCCCCAATCAATAGGAGACCCCATGAAGAAACACTTACTCATTTGCACCGCCGTAGCGGTAGCCGCTGCGGCTACGTTGCTGTCCACTGCAGCCACCGCCCAAACCACCGATACCTTGGCCAAGGTCAAAGCATCCGGCACCATCACCATGGGTGTGAGGGAGTCGTCCGGCGGCCTGTCGTACACCCTGGGCGATGGCAAATATGTGGGCTATCACGTTGAAATATGCGGCGGATTCAAGCTCGAAGTGCAACGGCTTGTTGATGGGACTGTAACTGCTTCATAAAAACCTCATGGGGTGTTTT
>JBBRNS010000371.1:0-2503 GCA_038230175.1 Burkholderiales bacterium | reverse complement strand
CAAAAGCTGCTTCTGGCGGGCAACCAGTTGCGCGCCTTGCCCGCCAGTCTGGCGCAGGCTAACAGCCTGGAGCTGATCCGCTTGGCCGCCAACCAACTGACCACATTGCCGCTCTGGCTGACTGAGTTGCCGTGCCTAAGCTGGCTGGCCCTCGCTGGCAACCCGTTGGGATGGGACGCACCCGGTCTTAATGGGCCATATCGCCACGGTGGCCCCAGTGGCGATATGGCCGCCAGCGGCGCGCCCTTGGAGTCTGTGCCGTGGAGTGATTTGGTTGTGGATGCGCTGCTGGGCGAGGGCGCATCGGGCCTGATCTACCGGGTGCACCGCGCGGGCAGCAGTGTGCCCCTGGCGCTCAAGCTGTTCAAAGGCGCACTGACCAGCGACGGCCTGCCCGAACACGAATTGGCCGCCTGTTTGGCCACCGGCCAGCACCCCGCGCTGTGCACCCCCACCGCCAAGCTGGCAGGCCACCCGCAAGGGCTGCACGGGCTGCTGCTGCCATTGATACCTCCGCACTACACCAACCTTGCCGCACCACCCAGTTTGGACAGCTGCACCCGCGACGTGTTCTCCACCGCTCTGCAACTGTCCGCCCCCACCGCGTTGCGGCTGGCGGCACACATGGCGCAGGCCCTGGCCCACCTACACCAGCGCGGTGTGCTGCATGGCGACGTGTATGCCCACAACATTTTGTGGGACCCCGCCAGGGGCGATGCCTTGTTAAGCGACTTTGGCGCCGCAACCCTGCTGCCCAGCGGTAGCCCTGCGTTGCAGCGCAGCCTGCAGGCGCTGGATGTGCGGGCCTTTGGGTGTCTGCTGGAAGAGTTGATTGCACGTGTGTCGCCTGATGTGGCTTATGCCGATGTTTTAAACGATGTTTCGGTCATGGCGCAGGCCTGTTTGCGCCTGGAAGGACGGGACCGCCCGGTCATGGCGGAACTGGCGCAGCAACTGGCGCGCCCCATCTAGGGTTTGCCCGCATAAAATCGCGGGTGCGGCGGCAAAGCCCCGCTTACTACCTATTACTCAATAAACCCATGAAAAAAATTACTTGTTTGGCCACCGTGTTGGTGGCGCTGTTGGTCGGCTGCGGCGGTGGGGGAGGCGACGTTAACGCCGCCACGCCACCTGCAGTGGCCCCATCAACGACCATCAGCATCTTTAGTGACCCCGTCGCCATGACGTGCCAAGTCCAGGCCGCTGGAAAAACATGCAACGCGCCCACTGCGTCGTATGGTGGCTCTGAGCTGATTCAGGCAGCCCTGACGGACCCGCTTGCGGGCGCCATGACCATCAAGTCTTTTGGCTATTCTTGGCTGCAGTACACCCGCCTGGAATCCAGCGGCGCAGCTTTCATACCGACAGCCGGCAGCATGGCTTTTGACGGCTCGGAAGAAGAAGTGAAATTAGGTGTTGGCGCCATCGAATTTCAAGGCGCAACCTACACCTTTGACAAGACCTATCCGCATGCAAGTGGCAAAACCGGACGCATCTACTGCCGTGTGCCTAAAGACTGCATCTATACCGTGTCTACGGTTCTTTACGAGACGCAACCAGCGGCTGGGTACGGAAAACTTGTGGACCTTCACAAAACGCAAACCATTGGCACCGTGGTCACCGGTGGCGTCACCATCATGGAAACCAATGCCAGCGAATGGGATGCATACATCGGGCTACTCACCGATCGCTTAAGTGTGGTCTTGCCAAGCAGCAATCGCATCACCTATTCGGGCATTGTTTACGTCGTCGCCGGCGATGGCACGCCACAGGGCAGTTGGTTCAAGGGCGGCGTTGTTGGCTGCCCAATTGTGATGACCCTCAACACCAGCAATGGAGATATCACAACGCCCGGTGCAAGTTGCACCACCGGCGATGGTGGATCGTTGAACTTTGCGCTCGACACCGTGGTTGTGGACAAGTCGAAAGTTCGCCCAATTTTTCTGGCAGACGGGGCGCTGGTCAGCGGATTTGTTATGAGTGGGACCAAGACCCCAAAGATCAAAACACCATTCACATTCCGGTCCACCAAAATTGCCGGTGGTGTGTACGGCAGCAATGCTGAAACGCTAACTATCTTTGGCAGCAGCCCGACGGGTGTGTTTCAAATTGTGGGTAACAGGGCGCAATAACGGGTTGTATTAAGTGGCCGAAGACGGTCCGCGAACTACTGGTTTGGGCCAAAAGGCGTCTTTGGCCTGTCAATTCTCGCTGTCGAAAAGCGGGCATTGATTTCCATGATTGTTAAGGCAGGTACGCTGCGTTTGCCGACTTTTAGATACAAAGTGACTTCCGGCTACCTGGCCGACACCATCCTTTAAAAGTCCTAACCAATAGAAGGCTCGCGGCACATAGAATCGCCAATAAATCACGACTTTAGTGCTTCTGAGCATGATCAAGTCCCGTGAGGGTATTTCGGTCTGAATTGATCAATTTATGTGATGGACGCATGACCGTGGCCATCACGGTGGTTGATCAAATTTGATGTTGAGTAAGCCCTATT
>JBBRNS010000370.1:0-2509 GCA_038230175.1 Burkholderiales bacterium | reverse complement strand
GGCGACGATTGACGCGAATCCATGGTCAAAATCTCGTTTATACAAGCGCTTGACCTTTTGTAGCCTTTAGAAATCTATTGTGAACTAGCAATCAGGGTAATTATACGCTGTTGCCCGACGACCTGGCATTGGTAAACCAGCAACACGGCCAAAGCAACCGTCTGGGCTTTGCTGTACAGTTGTCTGTTTTACGTTGTCCAGGTCGCCCGCTGGTAGACTTGCCAGGTGTTCCTGATGCAGTAATCGCCTATATTGCCGAACAGATTAATATCCCACCTGAAAAATTTGCTGAATACGGCGAACGCGCGGCCACACTCTCGGAACACTTGGAGAAATTGCGTAGCCAGATGGGTTACCGCGATTACGATGCGTTGGCGATGTTGCAGATGACACGCCACTTGTTGCCATTGGCGATGGAAGTTGACGTGCGGGTCACATTAGTTGAAGCCGCACTCGAACATTTACGACAACTGCGCGTGATTGTGCCAGCAATGACCAGCATTGAGGCGCTGGTTTGGCAAGTGAAGCGCATTGCCCGACAACGGATTTACAAGCGGCTCGATGCGAGGCTCACCCCCACCCAACGTCAGTTGCTCAGCAGTTGGCTACAACCCGAACCTGGTTTTAGTAAGAAAACGCGCTTGAATTGGCTCCGCGCCGCGCCCAATAAGGTCTCTAAAGCTGGGCTAATTCATCTTCTGGAGCGGGTCAACTACTTAAAGCTTCTGCAACTTCCAACCCTGCCGTTGAATGTTCATCCACATCGCGTCCGGTTGCTTGCCCGACGGTGCAGTCACTACAGTCCCTCACTACTCGCCCATATGAAACGACCGCATCATCGCTTTGCCACACTGTTCGCCTATCTTAGCGAATTTTCGCGCGACCTCATCGACCAAACCGTGGACATGTTCGATAGTTTGATAGAGGAAATGCTCCGCAAAGCGGAGCGTGCCCAAGAAAAGCACCTGCGCGACACTGTGCATACTTTGTATGAAGCCGCGGCGATCCTAGCCGATGCCGGTGATGCCTTTCTAAAAGCGCACGCCGAGGTGTTAGAACCTTTCGCGACCGTTTTTGCGGTTGTGTCCCCTGACCAGTTGTCCGATACAGTCAAAGCGGTTCGTCAGATAAATCGTCCGCGGGATTTAAGCGCCATTGATTTGGTTGAGCGTCGCTATATCCCAAAACGAAAGGCATTTCTTCATTTCTATCGCAGTTTATCGTTCCAGCCCGCTCAGGAAAGTCATCCATCGTTGACCGCTCTGAACTATATTGCCTGGCTTGTTGAGCACGGTAACCAGCGGGTCACTCAACTTGAACAGCCTTTTGGTCGACGAAAACAAACACGGACTGCGCCGCTGGAATTTCTGCAACACACCCGTTGGCTCAAACATGCCCTGCTACCAGGCGGAAAAATCAACCCGAATTTTTATGAAGCAGGCGCATTCGATAGATTGCGCCATGGCCTGCGGTCAGGCGATATTGCGGTCATTGGCAGCCGACGCTACCAGGATTTTAATAGCTACCTGCTGTCTTCAATAGACTTTAAGCAGCTGCAAGCCCAGGGCTTGACGCGCCTTGTCCTCACAGGAAGTGCTGCCGAGTATTTAACGACGATGCAAACACGCATCGCCAGCGGAATCGACGAACTTCAGCGCAGCTTTCCGGTCAACACAGCCCTGACCTTTGACGATGCGGGCCAAATGCATCTAAGTTCTTTGGAAAACGCGGTGCCCTCAGAGGCGCGTGCCTTTCGGCGCTATTGGTATAAGTGGCTGCCCCACGTCCAGCTTACTGACTTGCTACTGGAAGTTGACGCTTGGACAGGCTTCCTTGACCGTTTCATTCATCATACGGCTCACCAGCCAGCCAGTGGTCAGACCAAGTTAGCGTTGGTGACTGCGATGGTCGCCCTCGGCACGAATTTAGGAACTGCGCAAATGGCAAATGCCTGTTCTTTCACCGAAAAACAGTTGGAAAGCGTCATCGATGGGCGAGTACGCGAAGAAACCTTACTGGCGTCTCAACGGGTGCTGGATAACTTTATGCTTCGCCTGCCCATTGCCAGTCTCTGGGGTGATGGCACGCTGTCTTCGTCAGACGGCATCCGCTTTTTAGTCGAGGGCAATGCGCTGCACGCAGACTATAATTCCCGCTATTTTGGCAATCGGCGTGGCGTAACAGTCATCACGCATCTCGCTGATATTGGCTTACCCGTCGGACGGCAGGTGGTGATTAGCACCAACGACCGCGAAGCACTGTATGTCGTTGATGCGCTCTGTCACCACGATACCGAATTAAATATCGAGGCGCATACGACGGATACGGGTGGCTCAACGTACCACGTTTTTGCGCTGTGCGCCTTCTTAGAAGCTATACGAATATTCGGAGTTATCTGGGTTTTCACGCTGTTTAGACCACCCGATATGGCTAAATGCAGCTTTTTCGATGCCAGTTGTAGGCTCTCAAAGGGGCCAAAACGGCAATTTTGCGAATATTCGTATAGCTT
>JBBRNS010000369.1:0-2550 GCA_038230175.1 Burkholderiales bacterium | reverse complement strand
TTTGCCAATGGCGGCACGATCGGGTTCAACATGCAGTCGCCCGAGCAGGCCGACGCATTCCACGCGGCCGGCGTTGCCAACGGCGGCACCACCTGTGAAGACCCACCGGGCTGGCGCGAAGGTTCGGTCGGCAAGCTCTACCTGGCCTATGTGCGCGACCCAGACGGCAACAAGATCTGCGCACTGCACCGTCCAACCAAGGCGTAATCACTGACCCGCACTGTCGGATTGGGTGGGCGCAACGAGCACCGGCTTTTGGTCGCTCTGCGCTGATTTGGAGCCGTACTCGTGCGAATACACCCAGGTGAACTCGGCGCCCAGCAAAAATATTTGCGCTGAGAAATACACCCACACCAACATCACCACCAGTGAACCGGCCGCGCCAAAACTGGACGCCACACCAGTGGTACCCAGGTAGATGCCAATCAGCAACTTGCCGACCTCAAACAGCAGCGCGGTCACCGATGCGCCCACCCACACATCGCGCCAGGCGATGCGGGCGCGCGGCATAAACTTGTAAATCATGGCAAAGAGGACCATGGTGATGGCAAACGAGATGCTGAAATTGATCAACTGCAGCATTGCCTCCCAACCCACAAAGATGCCGCCGCTCCACTTACCAAAGGCCGCCAGCACGGCGCTGACCACCAGCGACACCATCAGCAAAAACACCACCCCCAGCACTAGCCCAAAGGACAGCAGGCGCGTGCGCAACAGCTCCCAGATGCCGTTGACTTTGGCCGACGGCGGCACGCGCCAAATGCGGTCTAGGTCACTTTGCAGTTCTGCGAACACGGTCGTGGCCCCAATCAGCAGCGTCACGACACTGACAATGGCCGCAAAGATATTTTTGGCGGGTTCGTTGGCGCTTTTGAGCAGGCCTTGCACCGCCACAGCACCCTCTGGGCCGACCAGCCCCTGGATCTGCGCGACGATTTCGCCGCGCGCGGCTTCTTCACCAAAAACCAGACCTGCCACCGCAATGACGATGATGAGCAGCGGGGCCATGGAAAACAGCGTGTAGTAGGCCAACGCAGCGCCCATGCTGGGCGCGTAATCGTCCAGCCACATACTTACAGATTTTTTGGTCAGGTTCCAGATGGGCTTGTGGTACATGCCGCTCCCTTGGTGTGGCAATAGGCCGTGTTGCAGTGCATTCGGTGATTGGCTTACTGGGCGGCGGCGGCTTTTTGCACTTCGTCCCATCGGTGTTTGGGGATGTGGCCGGTGAGGCGTTCCACCAGCATGCCCATCACCTCTTCATTGATTTCATGGCCCAGAAAGGGAATGACGTCAGCGGTCACGTCGCCGCCCAGGCCCACCAGGCGCTCGGCTGCCGCCACGCAGTGGCCGTAGTGAATGGTGGCGTCTGATTTTCCATGGATGAAGTGCAAGGTGGTCTCCGACGGTGCGTGGGTGGGAAGCTGGGCGTAGCGCCCGGACAATGCGACGATGCGCGCGGCCAACTTTGGCTGCGCCTGTGCGGCTTCTAGCGCCATGATGGCGCCTTGCGAGAAGCCCACCAGTGCTGTGGCGTCATGCGCAACACCGCTGGTTTGCTGCCAATACTGCAGGTTGTGCAGGAAGGCGGGCATGGCCTGGGCCACCAACGCCGGGCGGCTCTCGTCCGTATTGCCTTGCACCGAAAACCACTGTGCGCCCTGCCCTGCATCACCCGCATGGGGGGCGCGCACGCTGACGATGAAGGCGTTAGGGAAAAGCGCCGCCAGGTGTTGCCCCAAAGGCGCTAAATCCCGCGCGCTGCCGCCCACCCCATGGTGCAAGACCATGAGTTGCTGCGCCGCCTGGGCGGGTTGTTGGATGATGATGGAGTCAGACACGGTAGAGCCTTGCGCGGTAGAAAAACGATAGGGATACACATTGGTGCACCTGACAAGGGTACAAGATCAGCGGCAGCGTGAAAAGCGGCTGGCGCACATTCAACGTGGGCTAACACACCCAATGGACAAAAAAATGGCGCGGTGTCCAAGACACCGCGCCATTGTTAGAGAACGCCCTAACAGTTAGTTGTGGCTTTTGCCGTTGTAGCGGTTAGGGAAAAGCGCGCTGAGCTTCATGCCTGTAACGGGCTCCACCACATCACCGTCGCTGCGCTCGCTCATGGCTTGCACCGCCTGATCGCGCACTTGGGCGCGGGTGACGGTGGATGCAACGTGCTGGTTTGAGTAGGCCGCGGGGAACAAGGCGCTGAGCTTGATGCCAGTTACTGGCTCGACCACGTCGCCAGCGCTGCTGGCGCTTTGGGCCTGTGCCAACTCGGCAGCCACTTGGGCACTGGTTTTGGTGCTGACGTTGCCGTAGAGCGCGGGGAACAGATCGCTCAGCTTTTGGCCAGTAGCCGGCTCGACCACATCGGCACCAGCGCGAAAGTTGTCACGATTAGCCGCTGCGGACGAATCAGCAGCCATGGCCTGGCCGGCAGACAGGGCAGCCAAAGCGATAACGATAGAAGCGGTAGTTGTGTTTTTCATGATGCATTTCCTATTCAATTTAAAGATCCTGCTGGGCGGCGGTATGCCGTCTTGGGCA
>JBBRNS010000368.1:0-2592 GCA_038230175.1 Burkholderiales bacterium | reverse complement strand
GGTGGTCAGAAACACGATGCCACCCATGGAAAACCCAACGCCCAGCGTCAACACATAAACACAAGCCAGTTGCCGGTTGGCAAACAGGTGCAATGGAATCATCGGCAGCGCCTGGCGGTTCTCAATGACCACCAAAGCGGCTAGCAACACGCCACTGCCAGCTAAAAACCACGGCCAGAGCAGCATGCCCGTAGCCGAGTCTGGCAGGCGCGTGATACCCAGCACGAGGCACAGCAAAAACAGCACAGTGAGCGTGATGCCGGGCAGGTCCATCGGCCCTGGTATCACTTCACTGCGCTGGCGCGGCAAGCTGCGCGCGCCCAGCGCCAGCACCACCATGGCCACCGGAATATTCACCAGAAACAGCCAGCGCCAGCCCAGCGTGGAGGTCAATAAAGTAGCCAGCGGCGGCCCGAGCACAAAGGCCATGCCGTGGGTGGCACCAATCAGCCCCAGGATACGGCCGCGCCGCTCAGCGGTGAAGACATCGCCAATCACGGCGCTGGCTACGGGTGCGATGCCCCCTGCCCCGATGCCCTGGAGGGCGCGGCTGACCAGCAGCAGGTCGAAGTCTGGCGCAATGGCGATGCACAGCGAGCCGATGGCGAACAACGCCACACTGGCCAGGTACACCGGGCGCCGGCCATGGCGGTCACTGAAATAAGCCATCAGCGCCGTGCTGCACATGGAACTCAGCGAGAACACGGTGGTCAGCAGCCCGGCAGTGCGGTTGTCAATGCCAAAGGCCGCACGCAGCGCAGGCAGGACCGGCCCGACGATGGCCGAGTCGAGTGCCGCCATGAAGACACCGACAAACAGTACCTGCACCAGGCGGCGTTGCGCTGTGTCAGCAATGGGCAGGGTGGCCGGAGCTTGGGGCTGGGTCATCACAGTGACAGGGTTGGAGCGGGTCATTTTTTAGCTGTCTGTCCACAGATGTGTTGCATCCTCAAAGCCGGTCGCCTTTGCTGGCAACGATTATGCGTTGAAGTTCCTGGGGCAGGTCTGTACACACGACAACATTATTGACCGGAACGACATTAAGACACACCAGCGACACACCAGCCGCGCGGTACGTTCAAGAATCCTCAGAGATAAGCTGTCACTTCGGCAAGATGCCAGCCCGTACAGAAAAAAAATGCTGTGGCAACTTTAAACACTTTGAATAATCCGCCTGCAAAGACAGCAAAGAGCCCCACAAAACAGCTTCTGCTTGTAGGGCTCATCCTGATGGGGCTGTGGCGTCAACAACGCCTTTTACAGGCCGTTTGCTGCCTGCTGCTTAATCAGCAATCGTCACCACATTGTTGGCAAACGTGATCTGGTCAGCGGTAGCGGGCACGGTCTGGATGGGTGGCACATTCGCTGCCGTGATCGGGTTGACCACGGCACCATTGAGGCCACGCGGCACGGTGCGTACCACCTGGCTGGCGGGCAGGGGCGCACCGTTTTTGAGGTTGGCGTACATCATGTCCATGGCCTGAACGAAATAGCGGTGCAAAGGCACCAGCCGGTTGCCATACCCTGGCAGAGCCAGAAATGCATCAAAGTGGTTGGCATTAGTCACTTCGATGTACGACAGCTTGCTGTTGGCCCCTTCAACGATCTTGTTCATGCCAAAGTACGGGCGGCCCGTGAAGGCCACAGGCAGAAGTGTGTCGGCGCGGCCTTGCACGATGAGTGCGGGCTTGCCGCGCAAATTGGCCGTACGCACCACTTCACTCATGCCCTGCCTGACGCGCATGGCATTGGCACTGGTGCCCGTGGCCAGCTCACGCAGGCACAATGCGCCCGCCATGTTGTAGTCCTGCACACCGCCTGCTGACAACGATGCGGCGTCCAGCAGCGGCCCGCCCACGCTGTTGTTGTTGACGATGTTGATGCCCAGCGTGGGCGGCACGCCATTGCTGGTACCAAACGAGGTGGCGAGTGCGGCAGCTGATGCGGCAACCGGTGCGTTCGGTGTGGCTGAGGTTGCGGCGCCTGTGGCGGCAAAGCTGTAGCCGCACAGGTTGTCTTTGGGGCTGAAGCGGCCATAGGCGTTGGCATACGTCAGGCCCACCGACAGCGTTGCCAGCAAGTAGTGCGAAGCCTGCAAGTCATTGCTTTCGGGTTGCCAGCCTGCAGCCTGCAGCGCAGCCATGGCACTGATGGCCTGCTGTGCAGTGGTGGTTCCGGTGATGAGTCCATTGGCCTGCAGCGCAGCGCAGCGATTGGCAGCAATCAGGGGGTTGACCGAGTTGAAGGCGTTGGTGGTGGGTGAAACCAGCGCCGCGCACGGCTGCATCAAATTGGCAAACGAGAAGTAGTCATACAGCGGGCGACCGGTACCCACCAGGGTGCTGGCACCGCGCCTGACGCTCAGGCGGTTGTCGGGTGCCAGTTGCACCTCGGGCTCGGCGACCGCAATGCCGCTGATCAGACCCTGGGTGTCCTGCTCGGCAGCGGCCAGCGCCGCACCCGCGCCATTGGGTACGCAAGGGGCTGGTTGACCATGCCGATTCCCTCGGTGCTGCGGCCCGCTTTGGTGGCGGTGATGTGCAGTGGCTGACCGCTGGCAGCGGCGTGGTGCACTCCGAAATGTTCCCCTTG
>JBBRNS010000367.1:0-2827 GCA_038230175.1 Burkholderiales bacterium | reverse complement strand
CCTACACCCTGGAGCCCGGTGTGTATGGCACCAACACCGCGGACGAATTTTGGTTTGACCGCAAACAGGGCTTTTGCGAACACATTGCGTCGAGTTTTGTGCTGCTGATGCGGGCGCTGGATGTACCGGCCCGCATCGTCACCGGCTACCAAGGTGGCGAACCCAACGCGGTGGACGGCTTTTGGACTGTGCGCCAGAGCGACGCCCACGCCTGGGCTGAGGTCTGGGAAGCAGGTCTTGGTTGGGTGCGGGTAGACCCCACATCGGCCGTGGCACCAGGGCGCACTGGGGCATTCCAGCGGCTGGAAGCAACGCCCAGTGTGATTGCCCAGGCGCTGCAAGCGGTGAGCCCGCAGTTCACCCTCAACTTGCGCTCGTTATGGGAGGCGGCCAACAACCGCTGGAACCAATGGGTGCTGAACTACAGCCAAAGCAAGCAGCTTGACCTGCTGCGCAACATCGGCTTTGCTTCGCCCAGCTGGGAAGACCTGGGATATGTATTGATCGGCGTCGTGGTGTTAGTCAGCCTACTGGGCGCCGCCTGGGCCCAGTGGGAGCGCCACCGCCAAGACCCATGGCTGCGCCTGCTGCACCTGGCCACCCAGCGCCTGAAGGCCAGCGGCTTGACGCCGCAGGCCAACGCGGGACCACGCCAACTGGCAGCCCACCTGCAGGCACATAGCCCTGCGGGCGACCCCGACACCACCGCGCTGTGCCAATGGCTGCTGCGTCTAGAGGCCTGGCGGTACGCCCCGGTGCAGGGCACGGCCAGCACCCATGCCGCGCAGCGCCGCGCACTGGCTACACTGCAGCGTGAGGTTCGCCAGTTACGCTGGCCTGCTCGCCGGGTCTAGGCCTGCGGCGCACTCCGCGCTTTTCCTGCCAATTTTTACGCAACCGTTCTGCTACTCGCTCCATGCTTCTCGCCACCGCGTCCCGCGCCACACTGTCAATTGCTACATTTTTAATAGCTGCTTGCGCAATGAATACGTGGGCTAGCAGCCCAAAGCGACACCACAAGGTAGCCGTCCAAAAACCCGAATCCAAGGCCCCGATGTACGCCACCCGACCCGAGGTGATGGCACTGGCCGACGACATTGCACTGCGCAATAGTATGGACCCGCAATGGGTGCGCAACGCGCTGGGCCAAGCCCGCTTTGTGGCCAGCATTGCCAAGGCCAGCGCGCCGCCGCCGGTGGGCACGCCCAAAAACTGGGCGGTGTACCGCAGCCGCTTTATCGACGCGCACCGCATCAATGCCGGTGTGAAGTTCTGGGAGGCCAACCGCGAGGCGCTTGAACGCGCCGAGCAAGAAACCGGTGTGCCGCCCGAAATCGTCGTCGGCATCATCGGCGTAGAGACCATTTACGGCGAGCAAACCGGCAACTTTCGGGTGATTGACGCACTGTCTACGTTGGCGTTTGACTTCCCCCAAGAACACCCGCGCGCCGAAAAGCGGGCTGCTTTTTTCCGGGATGAGCTGGAGGCCTACCTCAAGCTGACCCACCGCACCGGCACGGACCCCCTGGCCTTGCGGGGCAGCTACGCCGGCGCCATGGGCTTGCCCCAGTTCATGCCGTCAAGCTGGAAAAATTATGCGGTCGACTTTGATGGTGATGGGCGTATTGACCTGTTCCACAGCCCAGCCGACGTGATTGGCTCGGTGGCCAATTACTTCAGGGTGTTTGGCTGGAAGAGCGGTATGCCCACCCACTACGCCACCACGCTCAACGCCGACGGTGACGACCGCGCCGCGCTGCTAGCGCCCGACATACTACCCACCTTTGCTCCGGACGAATTTAACCGCCTGGGTGCGACGATTGATTCGGCAGCCTTGCGCCATACCGGCCCATTGGCCCTGGTGGAGTTGCAAAACGGCACGGACGCCCCGCAGTACCTGGCAGGCACGGAAAACTTTTACACCATCACCCGCTACAACTGGAGCAGCTACTACGCGCTGGCGGTGATTGAGCTAGGCCAGGCGGTGGCCGCCGCCGTGCCAAAATAAGCCATGACTGAAGCAACTACCCCTACTGAAGTAACCACCACGATTGACATGACCGGAGCCCAGACGGATCCGATCCTTGGCGCAGTACCCGGCGCCAAGGAAGATGTCACCACCAGCCTGTACCGTGCGGCCATTGGCCCCATGTGCGCAGACTTTTATCTGCCGATCTTCAGCCGCTTTGAGGCCGCCGGCAAGCCCGGCTTGAGTTGGAACAGTGCAGCGAGCCTGCTGACCTTGAATTGGCTGATGTTCCGCCAGCTGTGGACAGCGGCACTGGCCTATGCGGGCATCTTGGCAGCGGTGGGCCTGCTGGTGTTTGGCATCGGGCGCCTGGTGTTCCAAATGTCAGATGAGGTGAGCCTAGTTTTATTACTGATCTTTGGCTTGGCGGCTTTTATTGCGCCCGGGTTTCTGGGTAATGTGTTGCTGCACAAGCAGTGCCGCTCACGCATGGAGAAAGCCTTAGCGGACAACCCCACACTGACCGACGCTATCTCCCAATTGCAGCGCCAAGCCAGTTCGCGCTTGCGCCTGCTCTGGCTGGCACTGGGCAATGTGGGCGCATTGGGCCTGGCAGCTCTGGTCTACATGCAGATGTCCACCCTGACCGCTATGCCACAAGGCGCTGCGGACGCCCGTCAAACGGTATCAGGCCTTACAACCGATGCCAGCAGTGCACTTGCGGGCGCATCTGCTGCTGCCGCATTAGCCCCCGCCTCAGCACCCACTTCCGCACCGGCAATGCCTGCGGCATCTGCCCCTGCCGCTGCGGCATCGGAGCCCGCCAGCACTGCATCTGTGGCACCTGTGGCCGTTGCT
>JBBRNS010000366.1:0-2863 GCA_038230175.1 Burkholderiales bacterium | reverse complement strand
TTGTTGCCCGTAATGGCGAGTTCACGGTAAATATTGCTCTGGTGCAAAACGGCAGAGCTACTCTGGGTACGGTTCTGGCACCTGCGCTGGGCCTGGCGTATTGGGGTTGTGCTGGAGCGGGCGCGTTTCGCGAAGCTGATGGCGAGGTTTTACCGATTCACGTCCGACCGCCTGCAACAGGCAGCCAGAAAGCCCTCAAAGTATTGGCAAGCAAAAGCCACATGAACCAGGACACCACCGCTTTTTTGCAACAGCTCGGACCACACGAATTAGTCCAGGCTGGCAGCTCGCTCAAGTTTTGCCGCGTGGCCGAGGGCAGTGCAGACATGTATCCGCGCCTAGGTCCTACTTGCGAGTGGGATACCGCAGCTGCTCAGGCTGTGGTCGAAGCAGCTGGCGGTTGTGTGCATCAGCTTGACGGTATCCCTCTTTTCTACGGCAAAGCAGAACTGCTGAATCCCCACTTCATAGTTGCCGCGGCCCCTTTGGCCCATTACATGGCGCTACCTTTGGAGTACGAACATGGTTGATGCCAGCTACGCCCTGGCTGGGGCGGTTACGGGATTTGTAGTCGGGTTGACAGGTGTTGGCGGCGGTGCCTTGATGACACCTATCTTGCTGTTCGTCTTTGGTATCGCACCCGTTACCGCCATTGCTACCGACTTGTGGTTTGCCGCCATCACCAAGCTAGTGGGCGCACGCATCCACAACCAAGGCGGCAAGGTGGACTGGCAAGTTGTCAAACGCCTGTGGTGGGGCAGCTTGCCAATGGCCATGGGCGTGGTTGCGTTCATCAGCCTGGGAGCCAAAGTGCAAAAACTTGACTGGCTGACGCAAGCCATTGGCGTGGTGGTGCTGGTAACAGCTGTGGGGCTGCTGCTGGCGCCCCTGCTGCAACGCAATGCCCTAAACCGGCGCATAGACCACCCGCAAGATTTTAAAAAATGGCAGCCTGCTTTGACCATTGCCGCAGGCGCTCTGTTAGGGCTTTGCGTGGCGCTTACATCGGTCGGTGCAGGCGCGTTAGGCAGCGTGATGCTGCTCTACCTGTACCCCCTGCGCATGAAACCACACACCCTGGTAGCCACCGACATCGTTCATGCTATTCCCCTGGCTGTAGTAGCCGGCACCGGCTATCTGTTTGCAGGCATGGTGAACTGGCAACTGTTGGTGAGCCTGCTGGCCGGGTCACTGCCGGCGGTGCTTGTTGGCAGCTTGTTGGCACGCAAATTTTCTGCGCGCTGGCTGCAAATCAGCCTGAGCGTAGTGTTGTTGATGGTGGGTATCAAAACACTGGTATAAGAAAGTTGCGATACCAATCCATGGGACACGCTATGAAAAACATAGCTGCTCCCGTAGGCGAAACAAGCGCCACAAGACTAGACCATACACATTAGCCAGTACCAAGTAGGAGATGCGGTTCTGCTTACCGAAATTACTGTCAGGCAAAATTAATAAGTCCCAAGTCATTGCAAGCCAGCTTCGTACAGCGTCAATCTACAGCTCGTGACCCTAACTTCGCGGCGACAGTCCAACCGTGGTTCAACAAGGACCTCAGCTGACTTCACTACCATTGAACCCCAGCATCCAGCGCAGTGTCTCTTCCAGCGCAATGCCAGAAGTGCCCCCGATCACGCCGATTAACCGTTCGCAAGACCCCTGCAACAGCTTGACCTCGTTTTGCCGCACAAATGCCGGGTTTACCCTGACCTCGATGTCATGCCCGGTGATGGCTTTTGCCATGTCGACAACCTGCATCAGCGTGTAAGCGTGGCCAGAACACACATTGAACGTCTGGCCAACGGCAGCGGGCGACTCAAGCAGCTTTTGATAGGCCACCACCACACTGCGTACATCTGAAAAATCTCGTGCTACATCCAGATTGCCCAACTCAATCACCGGTGCACGGCGGCGGAAATGATCCACGATCTTTGGAATCAAAAAGTTGGCGGTTTGCCCCACACCCGTGTAATTAAAGGGCCGCGCAATGATGATGGGCAAGCAGCCCTGGTACAGCTTGGCCTCTTTCTCCATAGCCAGCTTGCTTTGCGCGTAATCGTTGGCGGGGGCGGGTGGCGACTCTTCGGTCAACACACCGGCCGTGGCGTTGCCATAGACGTTGGCGCTGCTAGCCAGCAGCACGCTGCTGCATTGGCTACCAGCGTTTACCAGTGCATCCAGCAAGTGCCGTGTGCCTTGCACATTGGTTCTGTAGATCTCGTCCGCATCGCCATGCGCCACAAATGAAATGGCCGCCAAGTGCGCCACCACGTTAGGCCGCACTTCGCCCACGATTCCAAGCAGGCGCTCCGCATCGTTCAAAAGCCCGGTGAAAAGGCGTGCCACATGCGGCACTTCCACTGCATCTTGGGCCAAACCAAACACCTCATACCCAGCCTGCGCAAGGGAATACGCCAAGTAGCGCCCGGTAAAGCCCGCCACCCCTGTGATGAATGCCCGCCTCGACGGCAACACTTGGCGCTCGGCCACTAAAACGACCAGCCCCGTTCGTTACGGCGAATGTCCGCCTCCACCATCATCTGGCAAAGCTGCTCTAGCGTTGTGGTGGGTTGCCAGCCCAATTCAAGCCGGGCCTTTTCTGCGCTGCCTATCAGCAACTCCACCTCGGCAGGCCGGTAAAAGCGTGGGTTGACGCGCACCAGCGTTTTGCCCGTGCCACGGTCAACGCCCACCTCGGCCTCGCCACTTCCTTCAAAAAACAAATCAAACCCTGCGGCGCGCGCCGCCATGCTGACAAAGTCGCGCACGGTCTCGGTGCGGTTGGTGGCCAGGACATAGGTGTCTGGCTTGTCAGCCTGCAATATGCGCCACATGCCGTCTACGTAATCTTTGGCATAGCCCC
>JBBRNS010000365.1:0-2949 GCA_038230175.1 Burkholderiales bacterium | reverse complement strand
GCGTCATGGACTGGGTAGTGCCAAACACGCTGGTAAACAAGAACAGGGTGCCGTGCGGACTGGCCCAGGTGAGTTGGGTACGCACCCATTGCTCATTGACTCGCAACTCAACCCATGTCCCCAAAGGCAATTCGCTCAGCACGGGCGCGATATCTCCGCCAGCAAATGCCTCATTCGGCGGGGTTGACGCCACACTCGCCAGTTGATCAGGCAAATCAATGAAATTCGAAGCGAGCGCTTCCTCGGGCGCCAACCAGGGGTTGCCATCTTCCAGCAGCCTTGTCCGCACATTTGCATCCACTGGATGCGACGCAGGTACGTCCAGCGGTTTCTGATTGGCACGAAAGGCTTCTTGATGAAATCCCATCAGTGCCTCAAAAAAAGCACTGGCCTTGAGCGATGGGTAATGAATGGTCTCCAGCCCGTCGCGCAACGTACCCAACAGCATGGGTATTAGACGCGTCAATTTAGCCGAGTTCTTATGGGTCAAGGCAGGATGGGTGCTCCATAACAGCGCCGATATCAGCGCTTGGTATTTGTCTGCCGCACCCGAGCCAGCACCACCGGCAATACGGGCCTGGGCCACGACCTGCGCCCACGGGCCGCACAAAAAATCAATGACCGCGACGGGAACCTTGGACGCATCCGGATGGGAATCAATTTGACGCGCAATCTTTTCGGCAAGCACGTTGCGTTGCTCAGCCGTCTCCAATGCTTTTACGGCCACTTGTCGGTTGCGCGCGGCAACCATCGCTGACTGGTTCCAGTCCAATTGCAAACCATTCAAAGCCATCGCAAATGGCTCCATATTTTCTATCGGCGCTTGCATCAACGACGCAACCGCCCGCTCCACGCCCGCTAAAAATTCAGAAAAGCCGGTCGTATGCACCGAAACGTAGGCCATGCTGTGGTGGGATATTTCTTGCACCAAAACCCGGGCCGGATGCTGCTTATCGGTAAACAGTCGGGGGTCGACTAGCGACAGGCGCGCCAGCGCTGGTTCCATCTGCCGAATCAATTGCTGAATGGGCGCCAACAAACGCCGGTCACGCGCCATGTTCTCCACCATCAGCTTGACCACCTCCAAGCTAAGTGCCTGCGCAACGCCCTGGGCCCTGCCGCGCAGATGGGCTCGATCCGCCTCGATAAACCCACCGCCAGTGGAACCGCCTGGCGAAAGCGGCACCGGAGTAATATTCTGCCGTTGTACCAAGCGCTGCACCACGTGATCGACTTGCCGCATTTCCGTGAGTGCCTCCAGCGCCGCAGGTACGGTCGCATCAAAGCCGGACGGCGGCGTATCGAGTGGCACTGAATCACCGTCAAATTCACGGGCAAACTGATCGGCAAAGGCCGCCACTTTGCCGCCGCCCTGATGATCCAACTCTCCAGCAAGCAATCGGCGCAATTTGTCTAATGTCAGAAGCGTTTCATCACCTCCAAAATCAGGTTGAACCATGCGTCCTTGGTCACCTGCAGATCCAATCTCCGGGCCCCTTCGGACAAGCGACTGCGTGGGAATCGCGCGCTGAGCCTGGGTGCCAAACGAATGGCCTTGAGGGCTAGCCATGACAGGTGGCTGAACTATAGGTTCTGCATCCATCAAACCACGTGCGCCCGCACTATCGGCACTGCTGGGCATTTGCGAAACAGCATAGCCAACCGCAATCACACCTTCATCGCGCAAGCGCCTTGAGAAATTGAGGTATAAGTCCCGCAGCTCCTGCCCCAGAGCCAGGCCCATGATCGCGAGCCACTCAAGACGCATTGCCGCAGGTGCTTGGGTCTCCTCAATCGCTTCCTTCAGCGCATCGACGTAGGCCTCGGGACGCAGAGGATTGCGTTCGGGATGAACCGACTTCAAACCCAAGATGCTGCAAATCAAGGTATTGAGTTCTGCCAGGCTGACATCCGAAGCCAGCAACGCAGACTGATGCGCGCGGGCAATGGCTACGCGCTCCTCCACTTGCCATTCATCCATCAACTCCAACGGGTCGAAGTCCATCGTGGCCGCAACCAAAATCGGCACCTTTTTACCCCGCTCGGTCTGGGTAAACGCAGCCATTAAAGAATTGGAATATTGGGTGCGCAGCGCGGACTCTTCGTTTCCTAGGCGCTTGGCTGAAGCAGCCAATGCATCACGTTCACGCAAGTCGATGCTTGCCTTTTCACGTGTATGCAAGACCATAGCGGCGGCAGCCACAAGTTTACCCATCAGCAGGCCACCACCTGCCGCAGCCTCCTCAATCGTTGCCCGGTAGAGGGCTTGGTGTTGTGCGGAGGGCTGCGTGCTAACAGCTGGCATAGTGGTGTTCCCGTTGGTTACTTGAGTGCTTTAAAGCGAACCCGTTTTGGCTTAGCGCCTTCCTCACCCAAGCGCTTCTTCTTGTCGGCCTCGTACTCTTGGTAGTTGCCGTCAAAAAAGGTCCACTGGCTGTCGCCCTCGGCGGCCAGAATATGGGTCGCAATGCGGTCCAAGAACCAGCGGTCGTGGCTAATGACCATGACCGAACCGGCAAACTCCAGCAGCGCGTCTTCCAGCGCGCGCAAGGTTTCCACGTCCAAGTCGTTGGACGGCTCGTCGAGCATCAGCACATTGCCGCCGGCAATCAGGGTCTTGGCCAGATGCAGGCGCCCGCGCTCACCGCCGGACAGCATGCCGACTTTCTTTTGCTGGTCGCCGCCGTTGAAGTTAAAGCGTCCGCAGTAGGCACGACTGGCCATCTGAAACTTGCCCACATTGAGGATGTCCAGCCCGCCAGACACATCTTCCCAAACCGTCTTCTCGTTGGCCAATTCATCGCGGTGTTGGTCCACAAAGGCCATCTGGACCGTTTGGCCGATCACCACTTCGCCACTATCGGGTTTTTCTTTGCCGGCAATCAGTATGAATAAGGTCGATTTACCGGCACCGTTGGGGCCAATGATGCCGACGATGGCACCTGCGGG
>JBBRNS010000364.1:0-2953 GCA_038230175.1 Burkholderiales bacterium | reverse complement strand
GGTGAGAATTGTCGAACCTTTCTGGGGCAGTGGAAGGGGTCACTGGTTTGCGATGACTTTTGTGGCTACAAGGCAGGGTTTGCCAATGGCATCCTGGAGGCCGGGTGTCTTGCCCATGCGCGGCGCAAATTCTTTGACCTGCATGTCAGTAACAAGAGCCAGATTGCCGAGCAGGCGCTGCGTTACATCAGCCAGCTTTATGACGTGGAGCGGGAGGTTAAAGATCTGAATGCGGATGAGCGCAGGCAGATCCGCCAAGCCAAATCCAAACCACTGGCTGATGCATTTCACCAGTGGATGCTGCTGCAGCGCCAGAAGGTCACCGACGGTTCGGCTATCGCCAGGGCGCTGGATTACAGCTTGAAGCGCTGGGCTGCACTGTCCCGGTTTCTGGATGATGGGCAATTGCCGATTGATAACAATTGGATCGAGAACCAGATTCGCCCGATTGCCATTGGCAGAAACAATTGGTTATTTGCGGGCTCACTGCGGGCCGGGCAGCGTGCAGCTGCCGTGATGAGTCTGATCCAGAGTGCCAAGCTCAATGGGCATGACCCGTATGCTTACCTAAAAGATGTTCTGGCGCGCTTGCCAACCCAGAAGAACATCCAGATCGACGAGTTGCTGCCGCATCGCTGGCAGGCGTTGACCAAGTAACAGCCGCACCGTCAAGGTGTGTTGGCTGCACGCTTACGGACTGCTTTCACTGCTGCTTGTTGTTTATCTAGGGCTCTGTCTTGCCCTGTTCGCCTGGCAGCGTTCACTCATCTACTTTCCGCAGCCCCGCAGCATTCAGGCACCGCAAAACACTTTTAACTTTCAGGTACCAGGCGCGGATCTGGTCGTGACCATCCGGCCCACCACCGGGTCAAAAGCGCTGCTGTACTTCGGCGGAAATGCAGAGGATGTTGCCCTGAATTTGCCATCCTTGTCGCAAGCCTTTCCCGGGTATGCAATTTATCTGCTCCACTACCGCAGTTACGGCGGCAGCACCAGCAGCCCGACTGAAGCGGACATTCACACTGACGCCCTGGCCCTGTTTGACCGGGTTCAAAAACAGCACCCGAACGTGCTCGTGATGGGGCGTGGCTTGGGTTTTGCGGGCGGTGCCAGTGGGGTCAACGCCAGTTCACCCGACTACTTGTCGGACTGCAGAGGATCTAGCCACGCTGAAAGGCTGACTGAAGAATGCCGGTCAACTAAGCGAAGCCATCAAAGCCCGCACCACCGACTGGGCCCAGGTGCGGCCCGAATGGGGGCTGGCCGTCCGCGCCGCATTCATTGTTGCCCCCGCAGCCGCAGCAAGCATCTAGACTTGGCCGGTCGCAGCTTCCTGCACGACTACCAGTGGCAGCGCGACCCCGGCTTCGGCGTGCTGGACCTGATCATGACCGCGCCGATGGTGGTGACGAACTGGATCAACCTGCAGTACCACGCCAGCACGGTGGACAACCCGCGCTACGGCAGTGGCAACAAGGTGCTGCACAACGTGGTTGGCGGTAACGTCGGCGTGTTTAAAGGCAATGGCGGCGACCCGCGTATTGGGCTGCCCATGCAATCGCTGCATGATGGCGAGAACTTTCGCCACGCTCCGCTGCGCCCCAGCGTGTTTATCCAAGCGCCACAAGACCCGATTGACGCGATCATCGCCAAGCACACCACCGCGCGCCACCTGCTCGACCACGCGTGGCTGACCGTGTTCCGCCTAGTCGACGACGAAGGTGTGTGGCGCTACCGGCCGGGTGGGCCGTGGAAAATTCCCTAAGGATTACAGTGATTGCATTGGGAAGGCGGCACCGTGATCCGCACGACTTCTTCTAAAGAAAAGTTGCAAACTCCGCATTGAATGCGCTTAGCACGCATCGCCAGGGTAGGTAGCCCGCATTGCGAACACAGCGCACCCGCAACGGGTGACTCTAGGCCGAACCCAATGCGTGCGCAGCCCGGGCACGGCCGCCGCAGCAGGTCGGAGAGCCGCTGCGCACACTGCGCAATCATGGCCATTCGGGTGGGGTTGCGGTGCGCCCGCATATCGGTTTCTAACCACACGGGGCCGGCCGCCAAGCCTTCTTTCACCCGAGTCTGCAGTTCCTGCGGGCCTTCCATGTCTTTTGAAAAATAGGCATCAAAGGGCTTGCCGACAATAATGCCGTGGGTTGGATATTGGGCCCCTAACAAGAACGCCTGGGCATCGGTCCAATTTGAAGCCGTGCACTGGGCGTAGTTGGTGGCGCCGCCCTGAACCATGGCCGCAACGGCGCGGCCTTCTTGTGCATCCCACCATACCAACAATTCGCAGGCCCACGGTGACATGCCCGCATAGGGTTCGGGGCCGAAACTGCCTTCGCTTCCTAGCCCGTAACGCTCCCCCGACAGTTCACAAGCCTTGCGCGCTTTGAAAGTGGCCGCGTCGAGTTGACTACCCCTGCGAGCGGTCTCGCCAGTGAAGGTGCCCAAGGTGTCGGTATCAAAACCATCCACCGTGAACACCGCAAAGTCAGCACCTTCAAGCGCCGGTCCAATGGCCCGGGCTTTGTCGTGTTGGGTCAAAAGTGCGAGTCGGTTCATGTTGCCCCATATTGCTCCCGCACCTTTTGATTTAGAAATTGTCCAGCACAGCGCCCTTGCTCGCGCTGGATGCGTTGAACGCAAACTTGGCTTGCACACCCCGCGTGTAGCGGGGCGCTGGAGCGGTCCAAGCCGCGCGCCGTTTGGCAATTTCTTCTCCGGGCACGTTCAGTTCCAAAATCAGCTGACGCGAGTCGATGGTGATGCTGTCACCTTCATGCACCAGGGCGATGACGCCGCCCGCAGCCGCTTCGGGTGCCACGTGGCCCACCACCATGCCCCAAGTGCCGCCAGAGAAGCGGCCATCGGTAATTAGGCCTACGCTCTCGCCCAGACCCTGACCAATCAGCGCACCCGTGGGTGCCAGCATTTCGGGCATGCCGGG
>JBBRNS010000363.1:0-2966 GCA_038230175.1 Burkholderiales bacterium | reverse complement strand
GACTCTGGCCGTGACGTGATTGTGGGTGTCAACAAGTACAAGCTGAAAACCGAAGACGCGATTGAGACGCGCGACATCGACAACGTAGCCGTGCGCGACGGGCAAATTGCACGGCTTAAAACCATCAAAGCCAAGCGTGACAGTGCAGCGGTACAGGCCGCACTCAGCGCGCTGACCGATGCAGCTGAAAACAACAACGGCAACTTGCTGGCCCTCACCGTCAGCGCCATGCGCCTGCGTGCGACGGTAGGCGAGGTGAGTGATGCGTTAGAAACAGTTTACGGGCGCCATCGCGCCGATACACAAAAGGTGACCGGTGTCTACGCTGCTGCTTACGACTCGGCCGAAGGCTGGGAAACCCTAAAGAGCGAAATCAACAAGTTCGCCGAAGAACAGGGCCGCCGACCACGCGTGATGATTTCAAAGCTCGGCCAGGACGGCCACGACCGTGGCGCAAAAGTTGTCTCCACCGCATTTGCTGATTTGGGCTTTGACGTGGACATGGGCCCGCTGTTTCAAACGCCCGAAGAATGCGCTCGCCAGGCGATCGAAAACGACGTGCATGCCGTTGGCGTTTCAACCCTTGCCGCAGGCCACAAGACGCTGGTGCCCGCCATCATCGCCGAGCTTAAAAAGCAGGGCGCAGACGACATCATCGTGTTTGTAGGCGGTGTGATTCCGCGACAGGACTACGAGATGCTTTACGAGGCCGGTGTCAAGGGCATTTATGGACCAGGTACCCCAATACCAGCCAGTGCCAAGGATGTGCTTGAGCAGATTCGGGCTGCGTTGAATGGCGTGGCCAAATAGCTCAATATGGTATATATTATTGGTATGTACCATATTCGGAGTTTGCCATGAATGCAATTGTTTCAGACACCGCAAAAGTCTTCACGACCGGGCGTAGCCAAGCCGTGCGTTTGCCGAAAGCTTTCCGGTTTGACACAAAAGAAGTCACCATCGAGCGCCAGGGCGATGCCGTGATCTTGCGGCCCAAGTTTGACGATGAAACCTGGGCGCAGCAACTGAGTGCCGCCGTCAATGCGTTTGACCCAGGCTTCAAAATCCTGCGCGCAGAAGACTGGCCGCAAGCTGAACGTGAAGCTTTGTTGCCATGAAGTATTTGTTAGACACCAATATCTGCATCTACATCATCAATGAGCGCCCCGCGCATGTATTGCAAAGGCTGATAGACGCAGGGCAAGCCAGTCTTGCGCTTTCAACCGTTACTGTTGCTGAATTGGCGTTCGGCGTTGAAAAAAGCAACCGAGCTGATTCACTGCCCAAGCTTGAAAACTTTTTGTCGAAATTTCCCTTGCTTCCATGGGACAAAAATGCAGCATGGGCCTACGGCAAGGTGCGCAAGAACCTCGAAGCCTCAGGCCAGCGAATTGGTGAGCGCGACCTTTTGCTGGCGAGCCAGGCATTGGCCAGCGACCTCACCGTAGTGACCAATAACACGCGTGAATTTGAACGTGTTAAGGGTTTGAGGCTGGAGAATTGGGTGTGAAAATTTCTTCGGCTATTCGGATGTCACAGCGGCAGTGTGAGATTGCTGCAGAGTCCTACACCGCCTGCTTGCTTGCCCAGTCCGGCTTTGATGTTTTGGTGCAGTATGGTGCGAACCAGCCCCATTACGATCTCGTCGCAGAGCGCAATGAGCGCATGCTGCCAATTTCAGTTAAAGGTAGCCAGGATGGTGGCTGGATGCTTGCCGTGAAATACAAGGACTCGACAGTTGATTACCACGGTGCAATAGACAGGTGGTTTGCGGCGCAGCGAAAAGATACCGTTTACATTTTTGTGCAGTTTAAGCACCTTCAATTTGGCGATGCTCCCCGTGTGTATGTCGTTCGACCCAAGGAAATCGCGGCACACATGAAAACACAATGTGATGGGCGAGGTCACGGCGCGTTGCAAGAGGACTTCCAGAGGGACAGACCGAAGTCTAAATACAGCCACAAAATGCCGCAATCCTGGCGTTTCAGTATTCAACGAATTGACGCGATGTTTGATGCGTTGACTGGCGTTTGAGAATGCAGATGGAAAATTTATTAGCCTGTGTGCTGAATGGCGATATGCCAGCCCAGCGCCGCGCCATGGCCAAAGCCATCACGCTCCTCGAATCAACCAGAACGGATCACCGCGCGCAGGCCGACGAGTTGCTCACAAGCTTGTTGCCGCACACCGGCAAAGCCTTTCGCCTTGGCATCAGCGGCGTTCCCGGCGTTGGCAAATCAACCTTCATTGAAGTGCTTGGCCTGTATCTCATCAAACAGGGCCATCGCGTCGCTGTCCTGACGATAGACCCATCCTCCACTGTCTCCGGCGGTTCAATCCTTGGTGACAAGACGCGCATGGAAATGCTCTCGGTACATGAACGCGCCTATATCCGCCCCAGCCCCAGCAGCGGAACGCTCGGCGGCGTTGCTGAAAAAACACGTGAAGCGATGCTGGTCTGCGAAGCCGCAGGCTATGACGTGGTGATTGTTGAAACGGTGGGGGTTGGCCAGTCTGAGACAGCGGTTGCCAACATGACTGACATGTTTGTGCTGATGCAGCTGCCCAACGCCGGGGACGATTTGCAGGCCATCAAAAAAGGCGTGATGGAACTGGCCGACCTGGTAGTCATCAATAAGGCCGATATTGATGCCATTGCGGCGCAACGGGCGCAGCTACAAATCGCCTCGGCCATGCAACTGCTGGGCATGTTCAGCGGTTATGTTGAAAGTAACTGGCATCCCAGGGCGATGATACTTAGCGCCCTGAAAGGCCAAGGGATTGAAGACTTTTGGGCGGGTGTGCAAGACTTCAAAGCGCGGCAAACAGCCAACGGCAAGCTCGCAGAGCGCCGCAAGCAGCAGGCACTGAGCTGGATGTGGGAGCGCGTTGAGACCGGATTGAAACAGGCTTTCAGGCAAGACCCAGCAGTAGCTAGCTTGTTGCCAAAAATGATCGCCGGAGTT
>JBBRNS010000362.1:0-3027 GCA_038230175.1 Burkholderiales bacterium | reverse complement strand
GACGGCTATGTCGACAACGGCGGGACAACCACTACGGTACCCATTGCCCCCATACCAGTCAAAGTTGTTGGATCCACGCAAGCGCCCTTGGCAACGCGTTATTTCCAGTCTGACCAGCCTTCATCCGGGGTTTACCGTAGCTTCAGCTTTACGACCAGTGTGAATGTGTGCCGCAGTTCGAATAGCACAAGCCCTAGTTCATTCAAGGGTGTTTTGGACTCCAATGGAAATCCTCAAGGGGTATCAAGCAATGCCTGCAGCAATTCAGCATATTCAGGATACCCTTCGCGCGGGGGGATCAAGAGTAGCACTTTACCGCTCACAGTCTATGAACCGCAACAAATGGTCGATGTCTACCGGACCTATGACAAGGTGAAGGTCTACCGTGACTACACCACCGTGCGGATCTACGACGTTTACGAGCTGAAAGATCAATACATCCAGTACGGCACCAAGATCGGCCCCATGTATGCTCGCGTCAAGGTGTGCGACGTAGCGGAGGCCACTACGCGAACAGAGCTTTGCGCCCGTTACCCTGATGGAAACTACAAGCCTGTCGGCGAAATCCAGAAGAACGCGGATGGCACGCGCGTCTCTGCCTTTGGCTATGTGGCCGAGGATGGCAATGGGCGTTACGGTGGCGCACTTCGCGCACCCATGCGTTTTACAGGGCCGTCCTACCGCGATACCAACGGCGCAACGCAGACCAACCCCCAGCCAGAATGGGATGTAAACAATGGCGTGTTTGCGACCGATCCACTTGGAACCGCGCCCACTTTTGCAACCAGCGGCGTTATCAACTACCTGAACAAGTTTGGTACCACGGGTGCGACCAAGGGCTACTACAAGAGCAACGACCCGGTGGGCGAGCTCTATTACGAAACCCTTCGCTACTTCCAGGGACTTGGCCCGACACCAGCGGCCATCTCGGGGCTCGCCAATGCGTCCTATGACGGATTTCCGGTGTATGGCACGACGGCGGCAGCGCCCAAAACTGTGGCCGGCTGGGTAGACCCACTGCAAAATGCCTGCCAGCGCCGCAATTTCATCCTGACGATTGGCGACGTGAACACCCATTACGACAAACAATTGCCGGGCCACAGGTCGCCCAATGGCGTCAACGAAACCGCCATTGATCCGGCGAGAGCGGCTGAACCCTTGCTCGGTGACAGCAGCAAGACATTCAATGCGGTCGATTGGACTGGCTTGCTGACAGGATTTGAGACCGGGGTGAGCAAGCCTTACACGGACGCCCTTGGCGTGGCTCGCAATACCCTGGGCAACCCGAGCGTGAACGCCAACAACACCACCCTGGAAAGCAAAGCCACAGGGTCCAGCAGTTCGGCGTATTACTGGGCAGGTGCCGCGTATTGGGCCAATACACAGCCCATCCGCCTGGACAGCAAAGGCGGACAAAGCATGAAGGACATCCGCGTCAAAACCTTCACGATCGACGTTGACGAGGGCGGAAATGGCTCCATTGAGGACGACAACCCTCGTGGCATCAAGCCCCGCAGAAGTGCGGCCTATCTCGCGGGCAAATACGGCTGGTTTAGCGACGCCAACCGCGATGGCAACCCCTTCACCACCTCCGGTGGCGCCACAAGCAACGCCGAATGGGAAGACATTACCGCGCCCAACACCCCTGACGGCTATGTCATTGCAAGCCAGGCCAGCAAATTGCTTGCCGGTATACGCAAATTCTTCAGTGCCGCCGTATCGGAAAAAGGCGCGGTATCGGTGTCGTCTTTGAGTTCGCAACGCTTTACAACGACTGACCCGAACGGAGATCTGTTCGCGCCACGCTTTGACACCCGTGACTGGTCCGGGACTGTTCAGCGCAGCGGCCTGAAACTGAACACGGCCACCGGCGTCATTGATACCACCGCCGGCGTCAAATGGGATGCAGGCCTGATTTTGACCAATGCCTCGGTGGCGGGTACCGCGACGGTAGCTGACCCGTACGTCAAGCCAGACGACCGGAATATTTTCACCATGTCCAAAGGCGTCTCAAGCAGCAGCGGGCAGGCATTCACAATCAGCAACAAAGGCAATCTTGACGCCGCCGTAATTGCCGCATTGAACACCGACCCGGCCACCAGCGTTGTCGACAGCCAGTCGGATGCCCGTATCAGCTGGATTCGTGGCGACCGGAGCAACGAGCAGAACTCTACCGGGGGCATACTTCGCCGCCGCAGCCGCATCATGGGCGACGTCATTAATTCGGGCCCGGTATTCAAGCAAGCCGCGGATTCCAATACCAGAGGAACAGGCTACACGGAATTTGCCCAGACGGCAGCAACTCGCACACCGATGATCTATGTAGGTGCCAATGACGGCATGATGCATGGCTTTCGTGCCACGGATGGCAAGGAACTTTTTGCTTATATTCCCCGTGCGATAGCAGAGGGTTTGAATCAATTAACCAGCCCCGCGTACACGCACCGTCCCTATGTCGACGGAGTGACTGCCGTGAACGAGGCGCAGATTGGCGGCACCTGGAAAACGATTCTGGCGTCGGGCTTTGGGGGCGGCGCACAAGGGATCTTCGCACTGGATGTCACCGCACCGGATTCATTTGGAGCGACCAATGTGCTGTTTGAGTTCACCGACAAGGATGACGCCGACATGGGCAACATCGTGTCGCAACCGAAAATTGTCAAGATGAAAATTTCCGGAAGCAGCCCTGTCGCCTACAAGTGGTTTGTGGTCGTGGGCAGCGGGTACAACAATTACAAGAACGACGGGGCCAACTACAGCCTCACGGGGGCGCAGGCCTTGTTTTTTCTAAGTCTCGATAAACCATCCAGCGATGCATGGGCACTCGGGACCAACTATTTCAAGGTGGTCCTACCCGCACCCGCCTCCACCAGCACGGCAAACGGACTGACCAATCCAGGTTTCGCGACAGGAAGCTTCGGAGAAGCGCTTTATCTTTACTCGGGTGATTTGCAGGGCAATCTGTGGCGATTTAATTTCGAGAATGGTCTTAGGCGTCGCGCAAAAATAACATGACGAAGTTTTCTT
>JBBRNS010000361.1:0-3030 GCA_038230175.1 Burkholderiales bacterium | reverse complement strand
TCTCGATCTTGGTGGGGCGCCTGCCACCGGACCTGCGTGACAAGGCCCGCCGCTTGGGCTTGGGTTTTGCCATGGTTTCGCGCCTGCTGCTGCTGTTCTCTCTGAGCTGGGTGATGGGCCTGACCACCGATTTATTCAGCGTGGCTGGTAAAGGATTTAGCGGGCGCGACCTGGTGCTGCTGTGCGGCGGTGTCTTTTTGCTCTACAAGGCCTCGCACGAGATTTTTGTAGAGGTTGAGGCACACGATCAACATGCCCCTGCCGCCACAGAAACGGCGACCATGAAGGCTGCGGGTAACAAGCTTTTTTGGGCCATCATCGGTCAGATCGCCATTATTGACATTGTGTTTTCACTCGACTCGGTCATCACGGCAGTGGGCATGGTGGACCAAATCAGTGTCATGGTGGCTGCGGTGGTTGCATCGGTGGGCGTCATGTTGGTGGCCGCCAAGCCGATTGGCGATTTTGTAGACCGCCACCCGTCAATCAAAGTATTGGCCCTCGCCTTTTTGGTGATGGTGGGTATGGCGCTGACCGCCGAGGCATTTGACCAGGAGATCCCAAAAGGCTACATCTACGCGGCCATGGCGTTTTCGTTGGGGGTCGAGGCGCTCAACATTCGCGCCCGCGGCAAGCGCCAGGCGCTTGCCGCAAAGGCCCATTGAGGCGATTAGATCGTCGCGATGACCTCTGCGTTGGTGCCGTACACATCATGGCGCAGGTCATACAGCGGAATGGTGGTTCCGTTGAGCCGGTTGTTCACCAGCTTGCGCAAATCAACGTCTGCAACGACGATTTGCTCCATGTTTGGCACACCTTCTGCCGCAATGCCGTCGCGTGCAAACGCAAAGTCAGACGGTGTGATGATGGCGGCTTGGCCAAAGTGTTGGCCAAGGCCTTCCACCGGCAAATTGCCCACCGTGCCGGTGACCGCAACGTAAACTTGGTTCTCGATGGCGCGGGCGTGGCAGCAGTAACGCACCCGTAAAAAACCTTGTTTGTCGTCGGTGCACGATGGCACAAAGATGATGTCAACGCCCTGCTCACTCACCTTGCGGGCCAGCTCCGGAAACTCGATGTCGTAGCAAATCAGGATGGCGATACGGCCATGCGGCGTCTCAAATACCCGCAGCATGTTGCCGGGGTCGCCCTTCCATTTTTCTTTCTCCCAGCGGGTGAGGTGAATCTTGTCCTGGGTAAATACTTTGCCTTCGGGGGTAAACAAATAGGCGGTGTTGAACATCTTGCCATCGGTGACGGTGGGGTGGCTGCCACCAATGATGTAAACCTTCCAGTGCTTGGCTAGTTCAACAAACAAGGCTACATACCGTTCGGTAAATTCGTTCAGCGCGCGCACCGAGGTGTACATGTCCGACGTATCGAGAAACGACAGGAGCTGGGTGGTAAAAAGTTCGGGAAACAGCACAAACTGGGGCTTGTAGTCACCAGCGGCTTTCATTACAAAACGCACCTGGTTCTCAAAGCCGCCCCAGTCGTCAATGGAGCGCAGCAAATACTGCACCGCTGCGATACGCACGGTGGTCGCAGTGGGCATGTGTTCGGGCGTGGTTTTAAGATCGATGACTGTCGTCATAGCTGTGTGTCCAATTCTTTGTCATAAGCCACTTGCAAGGCGGTGGGTTTGTCGGGGTTGTGGTCCGGGTTAAGCCAGACAATCAGGGCGGCATGGCTACAGGATTCGGCATCTTCCGGGATGTAACCGTACATGATGCCGCAGTAGCGAAACCCCTCTCGGAGTTGGAAGCTCAATACGGGGTCGGTCAAATCGCCCCAAAGCACCTTTTTGGCGTAGAGTTCTACTGGCATTTCTTGCGCTACGCGGTGGTAACCCGGTAGTCGCCCACAGGCAATGATGCGGCGCAAGTTCATCTGGCGGCACAGGTCGCGGCGACCGTCGTAAAGCGCATGGCCGATCCCACGGCCAGTCACCCGCGGGTCTACGAAAACCTCGGCGCCGTACAGGGTAAAGCCTTGCGGATTATGGTTCTCAAAAGTGCCCGCCGAAGTGACTTCACTCCAAGTGTGTTCGTCAGCCCATTCATCCCACAGAATGACCAGCGAGCTGGCACAGCCAACAATGCGGTCGTCAACGATGGCCACAAGTTGCCCCTGAGGAAACACTTCTAGTTGCCGCGCAAGCTGGTCTCGCCGCCACGGCTCTATGGATGGATAGACGGCCTTTTGCAATCGCAGTAATTCGTCTATGTCTTTGGGAGTGGTCGATCGTGTTCGCATGTATAAATGGAGTTAAGCGATTTTCATTCTAGCCATCGAACGGGCTAAAACCGGTAACGGTAACCCAGCGTCAAAAAGTCTTCTCCGTTGGCGCCGTAGTTATTGAGAAGGTCATACACCGCGCAGCGGTGGTGCAGGCGCACAAAAAACTCATTGGACGCTGCTGCAGGCCGTGAAAACGCCAATTCCATGAACAGGTAGTTCAGGAATCGGTCGCCCTGCCCTTGAGGGCCGCGCTCTAGGGGGCTAACCACACTGGTGTAGGACACGCCCAGAGGCGCCAAGCGCAGTGCGGTCTGCACCGCATTCCCTAGGCGCCCTATGTCCCAACGCAGAGCCGGCGCCATGGCCACCTCGGTCAAACTGACCACGCCGGCCTGCTGGCCCAGCATGGCATCCAGTTCCAGGGATAACGGCAGCGTTGCCGAACGCCACACGGTCTTCGTACCCGTTAACGCGAAGAGGTATTGGTCGTTGAAGTTGGCACGCCCCTGAATGACGCCTGCAGGCTCTGAGTCGTAATATCGGCCGGCATAAATACCCAGGCTCCATACCGGATCGGTGGCCGCACTGACCGGTTGCAAAAAGGCAAGCGAGGCCATGGTTGCGAGGACGCATCGCAACGGATTGGGTACTGAGCATGATCAAGTCCCGTGAGGGTATTTCGGTCTGAATTGATCAATTTATGTGATGGACGCATGACCGTGGCCATCACGGTGGTTGATCAAATTTGATGTTGAGTAAGCCCTATTGCGAGCTTGGTAATCACTCTGG
>JBBRNS010000360.1:0-3036 GCA_038230175.1 Burkholderiales bacterium | reverse complement strand
TGGAGCGGGATGCGCCGCCAGAGTTCGGAGTAGGAGTTGTCCATGATCATGCTGCCCGCTTCTTGCGTTCCATCATTCGCCAGATGAAGGGCGTGAAGATCAGTTGCATGGCCAGCTCCATCTTGCCGCCAGGCACCACTTGCGCGATCCGAACACCAGACCGATGCGCTGGTGCAATGTGCGGGGTTCCACCCCCAGCACCGGCTCCCGGCCGGTACTCGCACGGCCGCCAGCCTGCTCCATGATGAAACCAATCGGGTTAGCCTCGTATAGCAGGCGCAGGCAGCCTGGCCTGGCCGGGTCTTTTGCGTCGCGCGGGTACACGAAGAAGCCTCCGCGCATCAGGATGCGGTGCGCCTCGGTCACCATGCTGGCGATCCAGCGCATGTTGAAATCCTTGCCGCGCGGCCCCGTTTTTCCAGCCAGGCACTCGTCCACATAACGTTTGACGGGCGGCTCCCAGAAGCGGGCGTTTGAAGCATTGATGGCAAATTCCTGCGTGTCTGCTGGCACCAGCATGCGCGGATGGGTGAGCATGAACTCCCCAAGGTTGGGATTGAGTGTGAAGCCCGCCACGCCATTGCCCACGGACAGCACCATCATGGTGGTGGGCCCATACAGCGCGTAGCCAGCCGCCACCTGCCGCGTGCCAGGCTGCAGGAAGTCGGCCTCGGTCACGTCGCGGCCACTGTCCAGCACGTCCTGCGGGGCGCGCAACACACTGAATATGCTACCCACCGACACGTTCACGTCGATGTTGCTGGAGCCATCCAGCGGGTCAAAGGCCAGAAGGTATTTTCCGCGCGGGTATTCGGGTGGAATCTGCTCTGGCAGTTCCAGCTCTTCGGACGCCATGCCCGCCAGGTGGCCACCCCATTGGTTCAGGCGCACAAAGTAGGCATTGCTGAGCACGTCCAGCTTGGTTTGCACTTCGTCTTGCACATTGACGGCGCCACCACCTGCCAATGTGTCGTGGTTGCCCAGCACGTCGGCCAGATCACCAAAAGCCACGGCACGGGCGATTGCCTTGCAGGCCAGGGCCACGTCCAGAATGAGCGCGTTGAATTCGCCGCTGGCATCAGGGTAGCGGCGGCGCTCTGCAATCAGGTACTGCGTCAGCGTGAAGCGTTTGGACAATGGCATGGCGAAACCTGATATTGAGGTTGTTGTTTTGAGGAGGCTGGCTCAGTGTGGCTGAAAGTATGACCTATGCCATTGCGTGGCGGCCGCCAGATGTACGGCGCTCAGGTCGGGCACCACACATAACGCAGCGCCAAAGTCATGGTGCCGGGTGTAATGGGTGGGCGTGATGATGGTCGCCAGGCCCGCAGCTGTGGCAGCGGCCAGGCCGTTCGCCGAGTCTTCAAATGCCAGACATTCGCAGGGCTGCAGCTTGAGTGCCTCCAGGACCTGTAGATAAACCTGAGGGTGCGGTTTTTTTACCGGAGCGGTAGTTGCGTCGCCAATGGCGGCAAATTTGAGCCGCCAGTCCGGGCCGGTGGTGGTGCGCAGCAGGGCCGCCACATTGGCTGGCAAGGTGGTGGTTGCAATGGCCAGGTCCAAGCCAGCGCACAGGCCGACCTGCGCAAAGGCTTGGTTGAAGGCGGCGCGGTGCACGCTTTCGGTGTCGGCCAGGGTGCCGTCGACGTCAAAAATCAGGGCTTTGAGCATGCGGATTCCGGGTGCCTGTTCACGCGGCCTGAAACACCCGGCTGGCCAGAATGTCCTGCGCGTCCAGGGTACTCAGGTCATCCGCTGTGAGCACCCGCTCGCGGTCGGCAAATAGCCGGCTGGCCTGGCGCAGGCGAGCCCGGTCCAGTGCATTGCGCACGCTGCGGGCATTGGCAAAATGCGGCTGGGTCATGCGCAGGGACAGGTAGCGCTCGAAAGCGTCCACTGCATCCGGCGTCAGGCGGTAGTTTTGCGCCAGCAGCATTTTTTGGGCAATGTGCATCCGCTCTGGCGCGGCGTAATCCGGAAAGTTCAGGTGGTGGGCAATGCGCGAACTCATGCCGGGGTTGCTCTGGAAGAAGATGTCCATGCGGTCTTTGTATCCTGCCAAAATCACTACCAGGTCGTCACGCTGGTTCTCCATGACTTGCAGCAGAATCTCGATAGCCTCCTGGCCGTAGTCGCGTTCGTTCTCGGGGCGGTAGAGGTAGTACGCCTCGTCGATGAATAGCACGCCGCCCATGGTTTTTTTGAGTACCTCGCGGGTTTTGGGTGCGGTGTGGCCGATGTACTGGCCGACCAGGTCGTCACGGGTGACGGCGACCAGATGGCCTTTGCGCACGTAACCCAGTTTGTGCAAAATTTGCGCCATGCGCAGGGCCACCGTTGTTTTTCCGGTGCCGGGGTTGCCGCTGAAGCACATGTGCAGACTGGGGGCCTGGGCGGCCAGACCCAGATTCAGACGCAGTTTGTCGATCACCAGCAGGGCGGCGATGTCCCGAATACGAGCCTTCACAGGCGCGAGGCCGACCAGATCGTCGTCCAGCTCCTGCAATACCGACTCGACCCGTGAATCCGCCAGCACCGCTGCTACCGTGTATGCAATCGGAGCGGAAGGCGGCGCCGCGTTGGAAACGGCGGCAACAGGTCCGGTGTCCGAAGGGGAAGGCGCAGGCACGCCGGGAATCGTATACAACGGCAAAGTCATAGGTAAATCAGGCGCTTTCGTATGCAAGACAAGGTTGATTGGCTATCAAATGATGAGTGCCGGTAGCGTCAGTAGCGACTGCCTTCAGCCTTGGTCATGCCATAGCCGCGTGTGGTGTAGCGCATGCTGCGGCCCTGTACTTCCTGGCGATCGAGCATGAAGCCCGGCTCAAGCGCGGGGCGGTTGACGATGAAAGACATCGCTACCGATTCAATGCCGCGTGTCGAGTCAAATGCCATCAAGCGGATGTAGTGGCCGGGAAAGACCTTGCGGCAGGCCTGCAGTTCCTGCAGCACGCCAACCGCGTCCTTCAGGTCGAACATGGGCATGCCGTATATGTCCCAGTAGGTGTTGCGGGGGTGCGGGTCGTCGGTGTA
>JBBRNS010000359.1:0-3041 GCA_038230175.1 Burkholderiales bacterium | reverse complement strand
GTCACGCAAGGCATCGCGCATGCGGGTGGACAGCGCTACCAGTAGGCGGTCGCCCACGTCATGGCCGTACAGGTCGTTGACGGCTTTGAAACCATCCAGGTCCAAAAACGCCACAGCCAGAGACTGGCTTCTGCGCTGGCATTGGGCCATGGCGTGTTGCAGCCGGTCGGCCAGCAACACGCGGTTGGGCAGGCCGGTGAGGGCGTCAAAGTGGGCAATGTGCTCAAGTTGGCGCTGGTGGGCCTTGATGGCGCTGATGTCGCTAAACAGCGTTACACAGTTGCGCACAATGCCCGATTTGTCCCGAACCACGCTGACCGTACGCAGCTCGGCAAACGGTTCGCCGTTTTTGCGACGACTCCAGAGCTCGCCGTTCCAGGATCCGGTGCTTTGGAGGGTTGTGTCCAGCACCGCATAAAAATCGTCGTCTTGGCGCCCAGAATCCAGCAGTTGGCGTGGCTTTTTTCCCAGTGCGTCCAAGCGGCTGTAGCCGGTGATGGTGGTGAAGGTTTCGTTGACTTCGACAATGCGGCCCTGTGCATCGGTAATCACGATGCCCTCGCGGGCGTGGCTGAAAACGGTTGCCGCCAAACCCAGGCGCGCTTCTATCGCTTTGTGCTCGGTGATGTCGGCGTGGGTGCCAATCATGCGCACTGGCGCGCCATGGCTATCGTGTTCGACGATGCTGCCTTTGGATTGGATCCATATCCAGTCACCATCGCGCTTGCGTTGGCGAAACTCGACCTGGTATTCCGCCGAGTTGCCTTGCACATACTGCCGGTAGGCTTTGCCGGCCCCGGCACGGTCTTCGGGGTGGGTGCGTGCAATCCAATGGGCCAGTGTTTCGACAAAGGTGCTGGGGCTGAAGCCCAGCATGGTGGCGTATTCGGCGTTGGTTCCCGTGACGCCAGTGCGCATATTGCAGTCGTATATGCCCAGGTTGCCGGCGGTGACGGCAAGGCGCAGTCGCTCTTCGTTGTAGCCCAAAGCCTGGGTGCGCTCGGCCACTTTGGCTTCCAGCTCGCGCTGGCTGGACTCCACACTGTCGGCCATGCCATTAAAGGCTTGGGCTAGTTCGGAAAACTCCTGGCTGTCCCGCGGCGTAGCGACGGCGCGGACCGACAGTTCGCCATGGCCCAGGGCGTGGGCCGCATCGCCCAGCCGGCGCAAGGGCCGGGTTAGCCGCCGAGCACCAATGAGGATCAATCCAAAAGATACCAGGGCAATGAGTCCGCCCGCCATAAAAGCCGCAAATACCCGCGTGTTGAGCCCCCGCAAGGCATCGTCTTGGGACTGGAAGTGGATCAAGGTCCAACCACTTTCGCCATTGAGTTGAATATGCCGGTACACCGCCAGTTGCATAGCGCCCCCCGCGTCGGGTACCTGTAGCATTCCCTCAAAACCATTGACCGTAGGGTATTTGCGCCAAAAGTCGCCGTCGTTTGCAGATGCTGGCGGGAACTGTGCCATAGGCTCCCCCCCTGTCCCCAGAACCAAAGAGCTGCCTTCCTGAATGAAGCCTGTACGGTTGTAGCCGGTACTGGCGGCCAAGAGGGTCTCAATCCGCACCGATGCCACCAAGACTCCCAGTACTGCGGTGCTGGTGTATCCGTCCGAGTCCATTTGCATCACTTGGCGCACAATGGCCAGCGCCGGTTGCTCTTCAATGGCCAATTCTTCTACCAATTCAGTGGTGCCAGCGGCCTTGGCGCGAATTACGAGCTCAGGCACGGAAAATTGCCGTCCTATTTCCGCGGAAATAGTGGATGCCAAGACAGTGCCTGCAGGGTCCATTAAGCGCAGCGCTACGTAGTAGCCTGGGTAGGCGCGCTCGATGCGGTCGAAGAACTGCGCTAGCTCACGCCGCCGGAATTGCGCATCCGTCGCCACCAATGCTGCGATCGCCTGCGGACTCTCAGCTAGCAATTTGACATCGCCGCGACGCTCGGCGATCGCTGTCTTAATGGTGTTGAGTTGGTGGTTGGCCGATACCTCCAACAAACTGGTGGCCTCCACCAGACGCTGATCCCGCGCACCGGTCAAATGGAGCCACGGTAAGCCCGCGTACCAAAGCACCAAACTGACCACCATGGCGACTGAAAAAACGGCACCAAAGTACAGTGCAATACGGGTGGAAAAAGACGGACTAAATGGCATAGCGGTTAGGGCGCATAGTCATATGTCTGGATTTGAAATTGGCGCGGCTGGGCCAAAACTCGGCGCATGCCGTCGTAGTCGAATGATGCTGCCACGTGCTCCCATTGCGCGCCAGGTGGCAATTGTTTGAGTGAATCCAACAGGTCATATTCCGCTTTGAGGGCCATGGTGCCCTTGACTGCCACGATCACAGGGGCGGAGGGAATATTTAAAACACCGCCGCGTGTCATGGCCACGATTTGCGAAACCGGTAGTTTGATCGGGGCTCCCGTAAAGGCTTGCCCATCCTCTAGCACCCAGCGCGCGGCCTTCTCGACGTTGGCTTGCGACCGGCGCATCCAGCCAAAGGCGCGTACAAAGGCCGCCACCAATGTCCGTGCTGCTTCGGGCGACTTGTCCGCAAACGCCCGACTGATTAAAAAGTAGTCCACGCTCTGGCTGCGAAACACGATTCGGTTATCTCGGTCGGCGGCCAACGCCTGCGAAATGGCGGGCTCCCAGGCCGCAATGGCGTCGATCTCGCCGCGCGCCAGTGCGCCCGGCAAGTCTGCAGTCGACATGGGTACCAATACAACATCCTTAGCAGTAAGCCTTGCAGACGCTAAGCCTTGTATCAAGGTGCTGTGCGCGGTCGAAAGCGGCACGTAGCCAACCCGTTTGTCAGCCAAGTCTTTCACGGTGGCGCCACCGTGGGTGACGATCGCGTTTTGCGACACCTCGGCCAAGCCCACGATCCACACCTTTTGGGTCGACGCGACAACGACGGTGGGCATGTCGCCCACCAAACCCGCATCCAATTTGTGGTCGTTGATGGAGGTCAGCATATCGGCCCCGCGCTTGAACGCATGGGTCTTAAAGGGGGTGCCCAGGCGGGAGAGTTCCGC
>JBBRNS010000358.1:0-3045 GCA_038230175.1 Burkholderiales bacterium | reverse complement strand
TACCGCGCCGTCTCGAAACCCAGGGGGTTCTTCGCAGGTCGTGCCGCCATTGGCGATGCCGGCCGCATGGAATGCGTCACCTTGTTCCGGCGACGCCACGTTAAACCCGATGGTGCTGCCATTGCCGTGCGTAGCGGGCTCGCCATTGATGGGCGTGGTAATCGCGAACGTACCCGTAGAGCCCCGGTAGAAATAGCGGTTCTTGTTGGCGACCCCGGGGGCTATGCCCAGCGTGCCGAGCAGCGCGTCGTAAAACTTTCTTGAGGCCTCAAGGTCATTCACACCCAGCATCACATGACTGAACATTGCTTTCTCCGTTAGGGCCCGGTAGCGGGCAAATAGAACTGTGAGCATGTTACTTGAGTCGTATTGCGGCCGCATTCACCGCACATAACACGGCGAATAAACCGCGTAATCACCGCATGCGACCGCACCGCCCCCACGCAATCCCCGGTCTATCTTGCAATTGCCCGATTGACCGCATTTCAGCTATGACGCTGCCGCCTTGGCTGCACCCTTGGCCCAGGTGCACCTCGCGCAGGGCCAGCTGATGGGCCGCATGGCCGAGCTGGGCTTGGCGCAGCGCGACCTGGCTACCTTGCAAGTGCTCACCCAAGAGGTCATCAACACCTGCGAGATTGAGGGCGAACAACCAATCTGGATGCGGTGCGCTCGTCCATTGCCCGCCGGTTGGGCGTTGACATTGGCGCGCTAGCGCCCAGTGACCGCCATGTGGACGGCGTGGTGGACATGGTGCTCGACGCCACCCAGCACTACGACCAAGCCCTCACTCCCGAGCGGCTGTTTGGCTGGCACGGCGCACTGTTTCCCACCGGCTACAGCGGCCGGGTGCGCATTCAGGTAGCGGCATGGCGCAACGATGCGGCAGGCCGCATGCAAGTGGTCTCTGGCCCGGTGGACCGGGAAACCGACCACTACGAGGCGCCGCCCGCCACTGCGCTGGCCGCGCAAACCACGACCTTTCTGGGTTGGTTTAACGCGCCGGTCCACGGCTACGCCCTCATCAAGGCCGGCTTGGCCCACCTGTGGCTCGTCACCCTGCACGCCTTTGACGACGGCACTGGCCGCATTTCACGCGCCGTGGGCGACATGGCGCTGGCCCGCGCCGAGGGCACCCACCAACGCTTCTACAGCTTCAGCGCGCAGATCCAGCGTGAAGGCAAAGCCTATTCCGGCCAACTCGAAGCCACGCAAAAAGGCGCGCTGGACGCGACCCCCTGGCTGGCGTGGTTCCTGGGCTGCCTGCTGCGCGCAGTGCAAGGTGCTGGCGAAACCCTGGCCACCGTGCTGGGCAAAGCCCAGTTCTGGCAGCGCTGGGCGGGCACGCCCATGAATGAGCGGCAAATACACATGCTCAACCGCCTGCTCGATGGGTTCGACGGCAAGCTCACGACCGCCAAATGGGCGGCGCTAGCCAACTGCTCCACCGATACGGGGCTGCGCGACATCAGTGATTTGCTGGCGCGCGGGGTGCTGCGCAAGCTGGAGGGCGGGGGCCGGAGTACGGGGTATGAACTGACTGCCAAATAGACCGAACACCAGCCCAATGGGAGCTGCCGGTGCCTTTGCCTGACGTGGCGCATTGGGAGGAAGCATCCCGAGCGCCGGTGCCGTGTCGCGCAAGAACTTAATTTGATTCTGACCCCCCATGGCGCTACTACCGGCAAGCCCTGAGCGAAGTCGCCCGCACACCGCACACCGTGGCTGAGGCCGACAAGGCCCATTTCATTGCCCTGGTGCTGGCCTAGTTCAAGGCACTGCATCCGGGCAATGCGGTTCGCTTCGGTATTGGCCCATTGGAATGCGCGGCGTGGCGGGAAAGGCATGGGCAAGCGACCGCACAGGGGGGCCGGCTATGCGAGCGCCTAATGCGTCGTGCCATGAGAATCGGACCTCCAATTTCCTGACGTCTTGCCACGCGCCCGCCGGTTGTGGACAATATGCGCATTCAATACGCATAAAGGGCTCATGATGCAAGCTGACGTTTCAACATCGCGCAAGCGCCCCGTTAACTTGACCCTGAATGAAGCCTTGGTTGCGCAGGCAAAAACCTATACCAACAATTTGTCGGCAACGATGGAAGGGCTGCTCGCCGAGTACGTTGCCGCACAGCAAAAGGCCAGTGCAAACCGTCGCCAAATGGCTGATGCCTGCGCCGAAGAATGGAACAATTTCGCGTCCGATCACGGCTCTTTCGCCGACGAATACCGCACCCTGTAGGCGGTCATGGCGCAGTTTGATGTCCATCGCAACAAGGGTCAGTTGCAAGCGTCCATACCATTCGTCGTGTTGGTGCAGTCATCTCTTTTTGACCGCTACAAGAGGCGTGTGGTGGCGCCCCTGGTGCTGCGGCAAGGCATGCGCGGTCAGTCGTCCGCTGCAGGGACACGACTGAATCCGGTGTTCCAGGTAGAAGGCCTCGACGTGGTGTTGAATCCCCTGGAAATCGTGTCGCTCTCGCTCGACCAATTGGGCTTGCATGTGGGCTCTTTGGCGGATCAAGGGCAAGCGATTGCCGACGCCCTGGATGAACTCTTCAGTCGGTCTTGGGGTTGAGGCCCCCAGAAAAAGGAAACCCTACGCCAGCGTGTGGGACGCCATCGCCGAAACCCCGCAGGAGGCAGAAAACCTGCGGCTTCGTTCCGAGCCGATGGACAAGATCACGGCGCTGATCGCGCAAAACAACTGGAAGCAGGCCGAGGCGGCCAGCCCTTGCGGGGTGATGCGGTCGCGCAGCACCGATCTGCTGCGCGGCCGCATCTCGCGCTTCTCGCTTGATGCGCTGGTGAATATCGCCGCCGCGTTGGGCGGCGCGTTCATGTCGAACTGGAGCTGGCTGAGTAAATCGGGAAATAGGGCCTGGCCTCGTTGTGACTAAAAAATGGTAACTACTCAGCTCCCAATCAAGCTACCAAATAAATAGCAGACAATAAGGGCCATGCAGGAACTGCCAGACCTCAGCCAGATGAGCCATGCGCAAAAGGACGAGTTGATACGCGTCCTGTGGCAAATGGTTTTGGACTT
>JBBRNS010000357.1:0-3058 GCA_038230175.1 Burkholderiales bacterium | reverse complement strand
GGTCGAGCCGCCCTGGCGATCTCCCGAAAAGGTATGCAGCGCGGCCGAGGCCGTGCGCTTCAGGTCGATGCCGTGGTGCGCATAGAACCGGTGGTCTTCGGTGGAAATCAGTGCAGCCAGCACATTGGGAGAAATGTCCGCCAGTTTGACCCAATCGCGGTTGGCGCGCTTGAATTGGGCCAGCTCCTTGCCATCGGCCGAGAGCACACGGGTGGCTTGCTCAGATTTGGATTTTTGGATGTGCCAAATGCTGGGTGTGAAAGGGATGAGCACCAGGACATACAGCAGCACCAGCGCCGGCAAAGCGGCCAGCGACAGCGCCACACCGCGCCGGGTGGGATGGCGCAGGCGGGCCAGCACGTCGGCAGCCAGGGGTTTGAAGCGGCCTAGGGTGGTTTTAAGCATGGGCGCAAGTCTAGGGCCTGCGCGGATCTGGGCCCAGACGGCAATCGAAGGCAAAGACGTAAAATTGCAGCCTGCTTGATAACCACGAGCCCGCCTGATGATCCGCATTACCGAACTCAAACTCCCCCTGTCTGCCGTCCCGGTAGAGGCGCGCCGCGCCGCTGACGCCCCTACCGAGACCGACGACGACCGCGCCCCAGTGCCCCACCCGATTGGGGCCCTCACCACCCTCGCCGCGCAGGCGCTGGGTATTGCCCAGGCCGACATTGCCACCCTGCAGGTTTTTAAACGCAGCTTCGACGCCCGCAAGGCGGAGCTGCTGGTGGTCTACATTGTTGACCTGACGCTGACCGACCCCACGCACGTAGCGACGCTGTTAAAGCAGCACGCCAGCCACCCCCACATCAGCCCCACGCCGGACATGGTCTACCACCCTGTGGGACATGCACCGCCCGACTTGGCCGAGCGCCCGGTGGTGGTGGGTTTTGGGCCCTGCGGCATGTTTGCCGCGCTGGTGTTAGCGCAAATGGGGTTTCGCCCCATCGTGTTGGAGCGCGGCACCACGGTGCGCCAGCGCACCAAGGACACCTGGGGCCTGTGGCGCAACAAGACGCTCAAACCCGAGAGCAATGTGCAGTTTGGCGAAGGCGGCGCAGGCACGTTCTCCGACGGCAAGCTTTACAGCCAGATCAAAGACCCGCGTTTTTTAGGCCGCAAGGTGATGGACGAGTTCGTCCGAGCCGGGGCGCCGCCCGAAATTTTGTTTGAGGCACATCCCCACATTGGCACCTTCAAGCTGGTGAAGGTGGTGGAGGGCATCCGTGCGCAAATCATCGCCCTGGGTGGCGAGGTGCGGTTTGAGCAGCGGGTGGTTAACGTGCTATTGAATCAGGATCTGCCCGCGCACTGTATTCGAGGGCTAGAGGTCGAAAACCTTCAAAATAACACGGTGTATGCGCTGCCCGCCAGCCAGGTCATCATAGCCCTGGGCCACAGCGCGCGCGACACCTTTGCCATGCTGTTTGACCGGGGCGTGGCAATGCAGGCCAAGCCGTTCTCAGTGGGCTTTCGCATAGAGCACCCGCAAAGTGTGATCGACCGTGCCCGCTGGGGCCGCCACGCGGGCCACCCGATGCTGGGCGCTGCCGACTACAAGCTGGTGCACCACGCCACCCAGGGCGTGGGTGCCGGCCGCTCGGTCTACAGCTTTTGCATGTGCCCTGGCGGCACGGTGGTGGCCGCCACCAGCGAACCCGGGCGCGTGGTGACCAACGGCATGAGCCAGTATTCCCGTGCCGAGCGCAACGCCAACGCCGGCATTGTGGTGGGTATAGACCCGCCCGATTACCCGGTTGATGAAGCCAGCTTTGTGGCCGCGTTTGGCCCAACGGATGGCCCCCGCTATGCGGCACAGGCGCAAGCCATGCGCGCTGCAGACCCCAAAGCGGCCCACCCTTTGGGCGGCATTGTGATGCAGCGCACGCTGGAGTCGGGCGCCTACCAATTGGGCGGGCGCAGTTACGAAGCCCCCGGCCAACTGGTGGGCGATTTTCTGGCGGCCAAGCCGTCCACCGCCTTGGGCAGCGTGCAGCCGTCTTACAAGCCCGGCGTGCACCTGGTTGACCTGGCCAGCAGCCTACCGCCCTACGCCGTTGCTGCTATCCGCGAGGCGCTGCCGGTGTTTGGCAAAAAGATCAAAGGTTTTGACATGGCCGACGCTGTGCTGACCGGGGTGGAGACGCGCACCTCATCCCCCCTCAAAATCCCCCGTGGCGACGACTTGCAGTGCACCAACGTGCGCGGCCTATACCCCGCTGGCGAAGGCGCCAGTTATGCCGGCGGCATTTTGTCGGCCGGGGTAGACGGCATCAAAGTGGCCGAAGCCGTCGCCCGCAGCCTCTTGGGGCTGCCAACAACCGAGACCCCTGCATGAACGGAATATTCCTCACCCTCCTCATCGCCGTTGGCGCGTTTTTGCTCAACGCAAGCTACCAGCGCAAACGCATCATGCTGCTGGGCAGCCACCTGGTGCAGTTCCAACTGGAAAAGCTGATGGAAGACTTGACCGTGGGTTATATGCGCGCTCTGGCGGAAAGCGACAGCGCCCGCCAAGACCAGATATGGGCGCTGATGGGCAATGCCGAGACCAAGCTGTGTGACCAATTTCGCCGTTTTGTGGCCGACTTTGGCAAGCTAGACCCCACGCTCACCCGCATTAGCCGCCTGGGCCTGCCCTACGCCGACCAAGTGTTTCCACAGTCCGCGTTTGACCTGCGCGCGTTATTTGTGATTCATGCCGACGGGTTAGAGCGCGCGGCGGCCAATGCCAGCGGGCGCAGTGCCAAAGAGCGGGCCTTTGTGCTGCTGGCTGAGTTGATGCTGATGCAGCACAGCTGCCACTGGTTTTGCCGCTCGCAAAGCGTAGCGTCGGCCCGGCTGGTGATGCGCCACCAAACCGCCTACGCCCAGGTGCTTGAAGCTGTGTCACCGCAGACGCGCAAGGCCTACTTGGCCCTGACCAAAGGCTGAATAACGGCTGAACAATCGCCGGCTACGCGGCGCGCTTAAAGAACGCCAGAAGCGCACCCGCAGCAACGAACAAGCTACCCATCACCCGGTTCATGGCGCGCATGTGCGCTGGCTCTTTGAGCGT
>JBBRNS010000356.1:0-3064 GCA_038230175.1 Burkholderiales bacterium | reverse complement strand
GCCCACGAGGCTGCTGCCAAATGTCGTGAGTCTGGCAAAGATGAAGATGTGTGCAACAAAGAATTGCAAGCCGCTTGCAAAGGCTTGGCTATTGGCAAGTTTTGCGGCATGAAGCACGCGCATTGAAAAACCAATTACGTCAACCGTTCGAGTTCCAGACTATGAAATACCTAGCATTGGCTTTCACACTCGCCGTTTCCGCAGGGTCGTGTCTGGCACTCGACTTGGCAAAAGCCCAAGCGCAGACTCTGGTACAGCTGAACTCCCCCATGGGGCCGACCGCGGCCATACCCACGGGCACCGGAGCCGGTGTGCACAGCCCCAATAGTCCTTTTGCTCCATTAAAAGAGCGAGCCGATACCTTGCCCTGGTCTGTGCTCACCGCCGTCAAAACCAAAGTGGTTAAGAACCGCATCCTGCCAGTTTTCCCTAGCGACGTGCAGGCGTTAGACCAAAAAACCCAGCGTATCCAGGGCTTCATGATGCCGCTGGAACCTGGTGAAAAGCAAAAACACTTCATCCTCAGTTCGGTTCCTCTCACCTGTTCGTTTTGCATGCCCGGTGGGCCTGAGAGCATGGTCGAAGTGCGAACCAAAACGCCGGTCAAGTACACCATGGAAGCGGTGGTGGTAGAGGGCCCGCTTGCGGTGCTGGCCGACGACTCCTATGGCCTGTACTACCGCATTACCGACGCGGTGCCGGTGAAGTAGACGCAGCGCCCTCCTTCCTTCACGGCGCAAGCTTGCGCTTCAGCGCCCGCGCCACAGGCGCAGGTAAATTGGCAAGTGACTGCAGCAAGTGGGGCAACACGCGCAGCTTCAAACCCGTCAGCGTGGGCGGCACGATGGCTTCGATCAGGTGCGGGCCAGGGGTGCGCAGTGCGTATTCAAAGGCGGCCAAAAATTCTTCGGTCGTCGTCGCGCAGCGGGAGGCTACGCCCATGCTCTGCCCAAGTTGCACAAAATCGATCGGTGGCGACTTTAGGTCGAACTGTGCGCGGGCTTTGTCCCCCGCGCCGGTGGCGCCCACGCGCTGCAGCTCTACATTCAAAATCGCATACGAGCGGTTGTTGAAGACGATGTTGATCACGTCCAGCCTCTCCCGCGCCTGTGTCCACAGCGCCTGAATGGTGTACATGGCCGAACCATCGCCCACCAGGGCAATTACCTTACGGTCCGGGCAGGCAATAGCGGCGCCCACCGCATTGGGCAAGCCCTGGCCGATGGCGCCGCCAGTGAGGGTGAGCACATCGTGGCGCGGGGCGCACGCGGTGTACATGGCCAGCATGATGCCGGACGTTTGCGCTTCGTCCACGATGATGGCGTTGTCGGGCAGCATTTGCCCAATGGCTTTGCAGACCTTGTCAGCGGTGAATTTGCCACGCGGGCGGCCCGGGCGTTTGGCAGCCTGCAACACCGGCTTGGCTTGGTCTGCCTCCACGGCTTTGCTGAGTTTGTCTAGGCTAGCCTGCACGTCTTGCGTGAAGGCTGCCAGGGTGTGCAACTGACACCCGTCGGGCACCAAATAGCTCTTTTTGCCGGGGTAGGCAAAGAACGACACCGGCGCTTTGGCGTCTACCAAAATCAAATGGTCCAGCCCGGTGAGTTGCACCGATGCCAACTCCGCCAAGTAGGCAATGCGCTCCACCGGCGGCAGGCCCGCGCCGCGTTGGATGCGGCTGGGGAACACTTCGGCAAACAGCTTGGCACCGGTCTTGGCGGCAATGCGCGCCACGGCCATGAGGGTGGGCTCGCGCAGCGCCCGCGCACCCAACAAAAATGCTTTTTTTCCACCGCCCTGCAGGGCCTGCGCGATGGCGGCCACGGTGGCGTCATCGGCCGCCGGTGCGGGTGCTGGCTTGGGCACGCTAACTGGCACGCCGCCCTCGCCCCACGACACGTCGGCGGGCAAGATCAGGGTGGCCACTTGGCCGGGCGGGCCCATGCAGGCGCCTATGGCCTCGGCCGCATCCTGCGCCAACTGGGCGGTGGTCTTGGAGGTGCGCACCCAGGGCGACACATTGCGCGCCACGGTTTCGATGTCGGACTGCAACTGTGCGTCGTATTGCACATGGTGGGTCGCGTGGTCACCCACGATGTTGAGCATGGGCACCCGGCCCTTGCAGGCGTTGTGCAAATTGGCCAGCCCATTGCCCAGGCCGCAGCCCAGGTGCAAAAGTGTGGCGGCCGGTTTGTCGGCCATGCGGGCGTAGCCGTCGGCAGCGCCCGTGGCCACACCTTCAAACAGTGCCAACACGGCGCGCATTTGCGGCACCGTGTCGAGCGCGGCCACAAAGTGCATCTCGGAGGTTCCGGGGTTGGTAAAGCAGGTGGTAATACCGGCATCCACCAGGGTTTGGATCAGGGCATTGGCGCCGTTGGACATGGGTTGGACTACCGCTAGGTTTGGTAGAGCGTGTCGACTTTGTTGAGCTTGCGAATGAGCGCAGGCCACAAGAAAGCACCCCCCATGCCGCCGGTTTGCACCCGCATGGATTCGGCCACACCTTGCACGATGCGCGGGTCCACCTGCACCAGGTCGCCACCGGCTTGGGCGTCGAGCTGGATGCGGCAAGTGGATTCAAAGGTGTACATGGCCAAGAAGGCCTCGGCAATGTCCTTGCCCACCACCATCAGGCCATGGTTGCGCAGCACCATGAAGTTGGCTTGCCCCAAGTCGGCCTGCAGGCGCACCTTTTCTTCGTCCCGAATGGCGACACCTTCGTAGGCGTGGTAGGCCAGTGATGCCAGCACAAAGGTGGACTGTTGGCTAATGGGCAACACGCCGCACTTTTGCGCGCTGACGGCAATGCCTGCGCGAGTATGTGTGTGCAGCACGCAGCCCGCATCCGGGCGCGCGGCGTGCACGGCGCTGTGGATCACAAAGCCCGCCGGGTTCACCGGAAAGGGCGAGTCAATGACTTTGAGTATTTTCCAATTCAGGTATGAGCCTGAAGCGGGCTTGAGTCAGCACCCTTTGCTTCTTGACCTGACCGGGTTAAAACCGGAAGTTTAAGGGACTTGGTTTTTGTCTTCTGATTTGCATTCATGCAGGCCCCCGCCAG
>JBBRNS010000355.1:0-3067 GCA_038230175.1 Burkholderiales bacterium | reverse complement strand
ATGGTGCGCAGGCCTCGGTGCCGGGTTTAAGCCCGCAGCGCCTGGTCAAGATGGAGGCCGATGTGCTGGGCGCCAACCAGCGTTTTGCCGATCAGAATCGCGCGCACTTTGCGTCCCACGGTGTGCGGGCGATAAACCTTATGTCCAGCCCAGGCTCGGGCAAGACCACGCTGCTGTGCGCCACACTGACCGCCCTGCGCCAGCGGTCACCTGCTATCCAGCTGGCCGTTATCGAAGGCGACCAACAAACCACCCTCGACGCCGACCGCATTCGCGCCACCGGTGTGGCTGCGGTGCAGGTCAACACCGGACGTGGCTGCCATTTGGATGCCCAGATGGTGAGCCAGGCATTCGCTAGTTTGGATGTGCACGCGTCCGCCCACAGCCACTCCGCCGCGCACGCGCACCACCATCACCATTCCGGCGAACACGAACACGAACACGAACACGAACACAGCACTGCCCCGCAGTCTCTGCTGCTGATTGAGAACGTTGGCAATTTGGTGTGCCCAGCCCTGTGGGATCTGGGGGAGGCGGCCAAGGTGGTGGTGGTGTCGGTGACAGAAGGCGACGACAAACCCCTCAAATACCCCGACATGTTTGCAGCGGCCACGCTGATGGTGGTGAATAAGACCGATTTGTTGCCCTATGTCAGTTTTGATGTGGCACGTTGTGTCGACAATGCCCGCAAAATCAACCCCGACATTCAGGTGCTTGAACTCTCCGCTACCAAGGGGGACGGCCTAGACGCCTGGCTCGATTGGCTGCTGCATTGAACCCCGAACCCCACACCACCCCATTGCCACACGCTGCCCCAGCACGGGTGCTGGCCTGTGGTGCATTTCTCAAAAACCGGGCGTGTTTGCTCGACGGCAACCAGGTGCATTGGTCCGCCCTGCATGGTGACTTGGGCGACCCCGCAGCCTGCGCAGCCCTGCTTGAATCGGTCGATGCACTAGTAGCGTTAGCGGATGGCCCCATCCACGCCGTGGCGCATGACCTGCACCCCGACTTTTACAGCACCCGCGTCGCCTTGGGTGTTGCACAACGCTTGGGCGTTCCCGCGCTGGCAGTGCAGCACCACCACGCCCACGTGGGTGTGGCATTGGCTGAAAACCTGCCTGCGCATAGAAGCGACGGTCCGGTGATTGGCGTGGCGCTGGATGGTGTTGGGTTGGGGGCTGACGGTACGCCCTGGGGCGGTGAACTGCTGTGGGTCCACAGCGCAGACAACGCGCACCATTGGGGGCGGGTAGGCAACCTGGCCCCATTAGCCCAACCAGGGGGCGACGCCGCAGCGCGCGAACCCTGGCGGCTGGCCGCAGCCGTCTTGTTTGCCGCAGGGCGTGGTGAAGAAATTGAGGCGCGGTTTGCACCTGCTGTCGGAGCCAGCGCGGCGCGTATGCTGCTTGCCCAACTGCAAAAGAACATCAATTGCCCGTCTAGCAGCAGCGCGGGCCGGTGGTTTGATGCGGCTGCCGGTGCATTGGGCTTGTGCGTGCGCCAAACGAGTGAGGCCCAGGCGGCGATGGTTTTGCAGCAGCTTGCCGAGCAATGGCTTGCCAGCCATCCTGAATGGATATCGATGGCTGGCGCACCGCAGGGCATGCAATACGACACCCTCAACCTGCATCCATTGGTACTGGAATTGTTTGACATTGCGCCAGACGACGTCGCAGGGCGCGCACACGCAGCGGCGCAGTTTCACCTGGCCCTGGCCGGCGGTTTGGCCGCAGGTGCGATCGACGCTGCACAACGTCATGGTGCAGCCATGGTGGCACTGGTGGGCGGTTGTTTTGCTAACGCGGTCTTGCGCCGCGCCTTGCTTGGCCGGTTGCAAGCGGCAGGACTGCAGGTGCTGGAACCACAGGCCGCAGGCTGTGGCGACGAAGGCCTCGCGCTGGGGCAAGCATGGGTCGCTGCCGGCGCCGTGGTCGCTGGTGCGTGTGGCACAGACGGCCCGTCGATGGGCTCTGCGGTGGGCGCAGAAACCCAGCGCGCGAGACACGTGTCAAGTGACCCTCTTGGCTACATCCTTCAACCCCAAACACTGGAAGAAATAGCCCTATGTGCCTAGCCTTACCCGCGCGGGTCCTCTCCATTGCCGCAGCGCATGCCGCCGTGGTAGATATGGGCGGCATCCGCAAAGCTATCTCGATTGAATTGGTGCCCGAAGCCAAGGTGGGGGACTACGTCATCGTGCATGTGGGCCACGCCATTGGCATGCTGGACGAAGCCGAAGCCCTGGCCACGCTGGCGCTGTTTGCCGAGTTGGAGCGCAGCCAATCATGAAATACGTGGACGAGTTTCGTGACGGCGCCTTGGCCAAAAATCTCTCAACGCGCATCCACGCCGCGGTGAACCCGGCGCGCCAGTACAGTTTTATGGAGTTCTGCGGCGGCCACACTCACGCGTTGGCACGCTACGGCGTGGTGGACCTGCTACCCGGCAATATCCACATGATCCACGGGCCGGGTTGCCCGGTGTGTGTGCTGCCCATTGGCCGCGTCGACATGGCGATTGACCTAGCCCTGAACCGCGGCGCCATGGTGTGCACCTATGGTGACGTGATGCGAGTTCCTGCGTCCAACAACCTGTCGCTCCTGCGGGCCAAAGCGTTAGGGGCGGATATTCGCATGGTGTATTCGCCCGCAGACGCATTGCAACTAGCGCGCGACCACCCGCAGCGCGAGGTGGTGTTTTTGGCCATTGGATTTGAGACCACCACGCCGCCCACGGCGCTGCTCATTCGCCAGGCCGACCAGGAAAACATTGGCAACTTCAGCATGCTGTGCTGCCACGTGCTCACCCCGGCAGCCATTACGCATATTTTGGAGTCACCCGAAGTGGCGCAGTATGGCACGCTGCCCCTGGACGGCTTTGTGGGCCCGGCGCATGTGAGCATTGTGATTGGCTCCGCACCCTACGAGCCGTTTGCCGCCAAGTACCACAAGCCGGTGGTCATTTCTGGCTTTGAGCCGCTGGACATGATGCAGTCCATTTTGATGCTGGTCAATCAGGTCAATGAGGGGCGGGCGGTGGTCGAAAACCAGTTCACCCGCGCCGT
>JBBRNS010000354.1:0-3096 GCA_038230175.1 Burkholderiales bacterium | reverse complement strand
CCATTGCCCTGAAAGCCGGTATCAGTGACCTTGGGGAAACCGCGTTGGCGGCTGTCATTTATTGAATACAGTGCTGCGCTGGGCGCAGTGAACTGACCCGTGCTGACGGCGGTGCTTCCCGTGCCAGGCGGCGGCGGTGGCGGTGGCGGTGGCGGTGGTGGCGGCGGTGGTGGCGGTGGCGGTGGCGGTGGCGGCGGTGGCGTTGTTTGGTTAGTACCCGTTGACCAGACCGAAGCGCCCGATGACGTGCGCATTACCGAATTACCGTCACTTTGCATGACCAAACGAACGGCCCCAGTGCCATTGGTTTTAGTGGACCAAACAGACGTTCCTCCAGATGTGCGCAACACCAGATTGCCGTCACTTTGCATATTCAGAGTAACGGCATTGCTTCCGTTGGTGGCCGACGACCACAGCGCCGTTCCCGCAGCGTTACGCAACACCAGATTACCGTCACTTTGCAACGTTAGCTTATAGACGCCGTCACTCGACACCAAGGACTGGTTGGTTAACAATTTTTCATTGACCAATAGCGTGTCCTTGGTGACCACGGCTAGGGCCCCGGCCATTGCGCGGACATCGCTGCCATCGGCTGTGGCAGCAGCAGAGTCGCCACCGCCGCCTCCGCATGCGCTCAACGCCAATGCTAAGCAGGCGGCCAAAGCAGTATGCCAATGTACGAGCCCTTTAGCGATCACGATGCGGCCGCGCGTATTGTGGTGTTTCATGGTGGTGCCTTTCAGTCGATTACTTGGTATACGAACCGGTCAGGGCCACGCCAGAGTAGGCGGCCTTGGCCTGTACCAAAACCTGGTAGGTGCCGCCCTGCACGTTGGAGATCGTGCACGACTCGGTGTTGGTGCTGGATGTCGCTGAGCGGCAGTCGTAACTGCTGGTGGTCGGCGTTGCGCCAAACTTAACGTAAACGTCCGCATCACCAGTACCGCCGGATGTCGTGAACTTCAGGTTCATCGCACCAGACGGAACAGCCATGGTGTACACGCTGGCACTGCCTGCGGCTGCAGACAGGCCGTTGGCCTGCGCAGTCCAACTGCCATTGCTCGCACCGAAGCCCTGGATAGGTGCCGCGTTGACCGTATTGTTTATAGGTGCCAGGCCATACATGTCTTGCAACGTGCGCAGCAAACCGTAGTGATTGAACGACTGACCGTTAGTGGTACCCGGATTGACGTTTGCGCCCACAAAGATGGATGGGATCACGTTGCCCGAGTTGCCACCATCCTCATCCCAGGTCAATATCAACAAGCTGTTGTGGGTTTTGGCCCATTGCGCATAACTATCGATGTTGGCTCGCAGCCAGTTGTCACCCGTAGCCAGCGAGCAATCATGCATGTCATTGCACAGATTGGGCACCACAATGGATACCGTTGGCAGCTTGGTGTAGTCAGCCGGGAATGCCGCGAACGTTAGGTTGCTGGACGCCGGAACGTTGTTGAACATAACCCACGGGTTGTGCTTACGGGCATATTTGCCACTGCTGCACCCCGTGTAACCGTCGCTTGGCATACTTTCGGAATAACCCTTAAAGGTTCGACCGGCGGCAATCAGCTGACTGCCCAGGTTGGCCTTACCCGTAAAGTTGTTCGGGCAGCTGTCGTCGGTAATACCTTGCGTAGAGCCAGAGAACAAAGCCAGGTAGTTAGGCTCGCTGGGGTGCGTTACCGCATGCGCAGCGGTGAACCGAACGCCTTGGCTAGCCAGAGAATGAATGTAGGGCGTAGAAGAGCTGCCAAAAATGGTGTCTGCGCCTTCGTTTTCCATCAGTACCATCACGACATGGTCATAGCGAGCAACGGTAGGTGCAGGGGTCAAAACACCAGTTTGAGTTCCTCCGCCACCGGTGCTGCCATTGCTGGTGCCGGTTGACCACACAGCCTTACCAGCGGATGTGTACAGGACCAGGTTGCCATCGTTTTGAACGATCAGGTAGGCCGCTCCCGAGCCAACCGTTCCGGTTGCCCATACGGCTTTGCCGGCTGAGGTATACAAAACCAAATTGCCGTCGCCCTGCACAACCAGGCGACTACCACCTAGGCCATTTGTCCCGGAAGCCCATATGGCTTTTGCCGCCGGGTCTCGCAGGACCAGGTTGCCATCGCCTTGCAAGTAGAAGTGGTAACTGCCGTTCGTCGAATCAATACGGTTATTCAGATTGAAGTTAACGTTCACCGCCAAGCTGTTTGTGTTGGTAGGCGTGTCAGCGCCGCCACCCGAACTACCGCCGCCGGTGCTGTCCAGGCTCTTAAAGTAATAAAACGGTTGATTGGTGCCTTCGGAGCTGGTGTAGTAGTCCGTGCCAGTGGCATCCCAGCAAACAGCCTCACCCTGGGGTTCGCTGGCGGTGGGCACTGTGACGGGCGTGCGGCTCATTGCCGTGCCGACGCTTTCACCGTCTTTGCGCAACCACAAAAAAGTTTCCGTGGTGGTCCGGACAAGGATACGGCTTCCGTCAGAAGAAATATCGCCGCCAGTCAGCCAGCTGGTGTGGACACGGGCGACCTCTTGGCCGGTGTAAGTGCCGCCGTTGGTCAAGGGGGCTGCAAAACGATAGACCCGATTGCCATTGGCTGCCGTCTCCCGTTTGCTCACCACATACACGTCGCTATTGCGAGGGTCCACCATGAGCGTCTCTGCGTCGCGCGGGCCGTCGGGGTATTTGAAGGTGAACTTCTCAGCCGGTAACGTTGCCGATGTGGAGCCGATCTTGGGCTCGGCCATGCGGTAAACCTGCGTGGTGGAGCGCCCTGCCCCGTTGTCGCCGATGTCACCCAAATAAATGTAGCTTTGGCCGGGCACTGGGCCTGGGCCTACGGCAATGTCTTCGGTATCGGTATTGACCGCACCTGTGGGCGTGAAGAAGCCTTTATTGACGCCAGCCTTGGTGACCGCGTAAAAGCCAGCGGCATGCCCGCCATCGTTCTGCATATAGAAAACACCACTACTGTCCGGTTAAAAGTCGAACAAAATCAACTGGTTACAGATGGGTAGGGGGTCAATTTGGGATCGATCGGGCTGCAAGGCGCATGACAGCTGGGTTTTCTCAAAAATAGAGACCGACAAAATCTGTAGACAAGT
>JBBRNS010000353.1:0-3106 GCA_038230175.1 Burkholderiales bacterium | reverse complement strand
CGGACGCATGGCGATGTTCCAAGTCACTGCCGCATTGGCATCGGGGCGTTTGTCAACACCTTGGTATCCAGCATCCCCATAGGCGAGAGTCTCTTCACCGTGCAGCAAGCTGTTGCCTTCGGTTACGTCGTGTACGTTGCCCCCCGGTACCTTCGAATAGCTTCATGTTCGTCGCTGCAGGTTGTTCAACGAAGAATTCGCGAAGTAGCTCTTGCAGCAATTCATCGAGGAATGCTCCTGCGACGATGGCTGCCGCACGATCACTCGCGCCGTCAAACTCGCGCTGCAAGGAATCGCTGTGATCAAATGGAGTGTTCATGGCGGGAAGTAAATGAGTCGTAATTTATAGAGCAAAACCTGCTCGATAAACTGGCGACTACGGGATAAATTTGGCATGCAAAACCTTAAAAAATGGCGCCACCATTGGCTTTTTCGGTAGGTTGAAGAAAACCTATACAGGTATAAAAATTTCGACAAACCCCGCAGCGAGTTCAATGAGTCTAATTGCACATGGGGGCACTGCACCCATACCAGTGCGCCGACTGAACACTGACAACGCACTGCCACTTTGCTTGTGCCAAGTCCCCCTCACAACGCCAGCGCCAAACCCAGATAAAACGCAATCTCACACACTTGCTGCGTAGCGCCCAGGCCGTCGCCGGTAAAGCCCTGCAAGCGCCGCCACAACAACCGCCCCATGTAGACAAAGGCGGCACCAGACGCCAACAACCCCGCCAGCAAGGGGGTGCTGCGTGTCCACACTGTCGCATCAAACGCTACAACATTGATAGCTGCTTGCGCAATGCCTACGAGGGCTAGAGCCATAAAACACCATAAAAAAGCGGTCACTAAGGCCCGCCCACTGATCTGGTCGGCCAGCGGCTTGGACTTGGACCCTGCCACATCGCCCACGTGCGGCATGAGGCGAATCAGCAGCAGCGGCCAGGTGCGCGACACGGCATGCGCGGCGAAGATACCCATCACCATCCACTGCGGGCTGACCGAGCCCAACAAGGCCAGCAGCGCCACCTTGGCCAGTAACGCCAGCACCACGGCGATAGCGCCAAAGGCCCCTACGCGGGAGTCTTTCATGATTTCCAACGCACGCACACGGTCTTGGCTACCGCCCAGGCCGTCCGCAATATCGGCCAGGCCATCTTCATGGAAGGCGCCGGTCACCATGACACTGAGCACCGTGCCCAGCACCGCCGCCACCAATGGTGCAAACACACTGGGCGGCAGCACGGCCAGCAACACCGCGGTAAGGCCCGCAACCAACGCCCCCACCAACACTCCCACACCCGGAAAATGCCCGGCACTGGCGCGCAGCATGGTCGGGCTAAAGCCGACCCATTCGGCCAAGCGCCCGGTAACCGGAATGCGGGTAAAAAACTGCAGCGACAGCAGGTAGTGGCGAACAAAGGTGGACATGGGGCTACGAATTGCGCTGGCAATATGGCTCTGAACTATGGCGCAGGAAACATGGCTCTGGAAATAGGGCGCCCGAAACTTAGGCTGCCGGCGCCGCCAACTCTGCCGCGCCAGACTTTTCTGACACCCCGGCCGACTCAAAACTGGCCATTTCTCGCAAAATGGCGCAGCTCGACAGCAGCAGTGGCCACGCCAGTGCCGCGCCAGAGCCTTCACCCAAACGCAGGCCCAAATCCAACAAGGCCTGCACGCCCAGGTGTTGCAGCATGAATTCATGGCCCCGCTCGCCCGATCGGTGCGCAAACACGCAGCGCTGCAACACCGCAGGCTGCAGTGCATGGGCCACCAGCACTGCGCTGGTGGTAATAAAGCCATCGACCACCACCACACGACGCTCGTCAGCTGCCTGAAAAATGGCACCCACCATGGTGGCGATCTCCAGCCCGCCCATGGCCGCCAGCACATCCAGCGGGTCGCTCAGCGCGGCGTGGCGCGCCATCACTTCGCGCAAAACATCCGTCTTGCGCAGCACCGCAGCAGCGTCCAGCCCGGTGCCCGCACCCGTGCACTGGGCAATGTCCAGCCCCGCCAACTTGGCCAGCAACAAGGATGCCGCAGATGTGTTGCCAATGCCCATCTCCCCCAACAGCAGCGTGTTGCCAGGCAATGCTTTCACCAAGGCCTGGCCGTGGTCCATCGCCTGGCGGCATTGCGCAGGTGTCATGGCGGCCTGCGCGGATGAGTCAGCCGTGCCTTTTTCCGCGCCCGCCACCTTGCACACCTGCAGGCCGGGGCGCGTGGCACCTTCGGGCAGGCCAGCCAAAAAGTCGCGGTTCACACCGCAGTCCACCACGGTGAGTGCCAAGCCATGCTGGCGCGCCAGCACGCTCACGGCGGCGCCTCCGGCCAAAAAATTCTCGACCATTTGCCAAGTCACATCACTGGGAAACGCCGACACACCGCGCGCCGCCAGACCATGGTCCGCTGCAAACACCACCATTTGCGGTTGGTCTAAGGTGGGCGTTTGGGTGTTGAGAATTTTCCCCAGTTGGAGCGCCAAATTTTCTAAGCGGCCCAGCGAGCCCAACGGCTTGGTCTTGTTGTTCAGCTTGTGCTGCAGGGCGTGGGTGAGCGAGGGGTTGGAAATATCAGCGAGCGTAAAAAATTGCGCGTTCATGTCAGTGCTTTCAGGATGAAACCGTAGTAAAAATAAAAGTGGAGTTACTGGGGGGCAATCAGCGATGCCAATACACCCGGCTCAAAGTACGCCTCAATGTAGTCCGCCAGCCCGTCAAACACCGTATCCAGCGTCGGCGTGTTGGCACCAAACAGCGCGTGCAGCACGACAGGGTCTTCAAACAAACCATGCAGGTACACCCCCAACACATTGCCCGCACCATTGCACCAACCCAAGCCATCCGGCAACACCGCCAGTGCCACGTCACCCGCCTTGGCCATGGCCGGATGCTGCGCCGTCTGCCCATGGTGAATCTCGTAGCCCGTAACCGAAACGCCAGCCAGAGCGGACCATGGCGATGACGATACGGACCCATCATCCGCAAAACGCGTCTGCGTATGCCGCACCGTCTTCACCGGTTCAAATAAAGTCACCAGCGGCAACAAGCCCAGCCCCGGCGCATTGCCGTCAATGCCGTGGGTGTCGATCAAGGCCTCG
>JBBRNS010000352.1:0-3120 GCA_038230175.1 Burkholderiales bacterium | reverse complement strand
CAAAGTGACAGTCGACCCCAGCAGCGAGGCGCTTTTTACTGTGCAGCCGATGATGGTGCGCCAACCCTGAACAAGCGCATCACCTTTCTTCGGCGGGTAGGCCCAAGAAGGCCCGAGTGATTCTTCCCATGATTGGATCATTGCGGGCCGCACAGCGCCCGGCAGAGATGGCAAGGTCCGCTAGGGAAGGTCTGAATAACTCCCCGCTACATCGGGTACCGGGGTCGTAATTTTCAAATAGTGGGATTTCACGCACAACCGTCCGCAATCCACGTCATTTTCAATGCTCACTGGGGCTATTTCTGCACCTGGCAGGGCCTTTCCCCTGTTTTCGGGCGCACTCATGCTCCAACTCCCATCAGTTTTCTGCGTGCCATCCACAGATTGGACAGCGCAAACAGTGTGAAGAGCTGCGCCGTGTTCTTCTTCAGGCCTCGGTAGCGCACTTTGATGAACCCGAACTGGCGTTTGATGACCCGAAACGGGTGCTCCACCTTGGCCCGCACACTGGCCTTGAGTTTTTCGGCTTGGTCAATCAGTGCATCTGCTTCGTTTTCTTTGTCCAAGGCGCGGCGCTTGCCCGGTCGCATGGCGATGTGCCAAGTGACATCCTCCTTGGCATCCGCTCGCTTCTCCACGCCTTGGTAGCCGGCATCACCAAAGGCCAGTGTTTCTTCGCCGTGCAGCAAGGTGTTGGCCTCTGCGATATCGCTGACGTGGCCTGATGTGCCGCGCACGGTGTGCACCAAGCCCGACTCTGCATCAACTCCAATGTGAGCCTTCATGCCGAAGTACCACTGGTTGCCCTTCTTGCTGGAGTGCATCTCGGGGTCGCGTGCCTTGTCTTTGTTCTTGGTGGAGGTGGGCGCTGCAATCAAGGTGGCATCCACCACGGTGCCAGTCTTTAGGAGTAAGCCGTGGTGGGTCAGGACTTCATTGACGGTGGCCAAGATTTGTTCGGTGAGTTTGTGCTTCTCCAGGCGGTGCCTAAAACGCAGAATGGTCGATTCGTCGGGTAAGCGGCAGAGTTCTTCCAATTGGGCAAACTCTCTGTACAGCGGTGTATCAAAGAAAGCCTCTTCCATGGCAGGGTCAGACAACGTGAACCATTGCTGCATGAAGTAAACCCGCAGCATCGTGCTCAGAGAAAACGGAGGTCTGCCGGTGCGGCCTTCGGGGTAGTAGGGCGCAATGAGTTCCACCAAAGCAGTCCACGGAACCACTTGTTCCATCTGCTCCAGGAATTCGCGTTTGCGCGTCTTCTTGGTGTTGAGGTCAAGGTTCAGGGTGGCTTGTTTCATGGGCTGTATTTTCTCAGACGAGGCTTACTTCAAGCACAACTTCGAGGGAGTTATGCAGAGTTTCCCTAAGGAAGAGATGTATGAGGGTGCTTCCAGATTCCATCACGGGTGCCTGGAGGTACAGTTGCGTTGAGTGGCCCGCTATTTAATTAATAGCTGGCCGCGCAGGTCCCACTTTGGCTACAGCCCGATTTGGCTTAAATTTGCGAATCACCTGTCCGGTGGTGCCCAGCGTGGTCAGTCCAGTTTGAATTCAAAATTAATGGTTGTCCACTGGGCATCAGGCTTGCCATCTTTGATGGCAGGCTTGAACTTGCACTTGGCAAATGCTGCCGAAGCAGCGCGGTCGAGATTGCGGTAGCTGCTGGATTTCTCCACTTTTATCTCGCCAGCTTTACCGTCTACACCCACCAATACGCCGAGCACAACTAGGCCTTTTTCCTCGTTGGCTAAAGATGCACGCGGGTATTCAGGCGGCATGCACGGTGAAGCTGCATCTAGCGTGGCCTTGGTGTCGGCCGCATAAGCCACACCACCTAAGCTCAGCATTCCAACGCAGCAGATGCTGGTTAACCATAGTTTTTTTGCCATTGTGTTCTTGGTTTGAAAGTTAAATCTGTCGTCAAAAGGGATGGGGCTATTGGAGGTCACTTGAGCGCGTACAGCGGCCCTTGCCCCCCTATCGCTACGTCAGATCGTCCAGGCCATCCAAGTTGTGCAGACTGATTATTTTCGCCCGGCGAGCCGTGTCCTATGGCGTGTGGCGACTCAGATTCAACCAATTTAAAAATGCTAACCACACCAGCAAGTTCGGTGGCCTGATCGAGCAAGCTCTGGGCGGCCGCAGCCGCCTGTTCCACCAGCGCTGCGTTTTGCTGGGTCACGAAATCTATTTCTACAATAGATTGATTGACTTGTTCAATACCGTTGCTTTGCTCGGCACTGGCTTGGCTTATTTCGCTCACGATACGGGTAACCTTCCGAATAGAGTCAACGACCTCGTTCATGGTCGCACCGGCCTGATCGACCAGGTGAGAGCCCCGTTCGACCCGCTCTACGCTGGCATTAATCAGTGACTTTATTTCCTTGGCTGCTTCGGCGCTGCGTCCGGCCAAGCTGCGCACTTCGCTGGCTACTACGGCAAACCCGCGGCCTTGCTCCCCTGCACGAGCTGCTTCCACTGCTGCGTTGAGCGCCAAAATATTGGTATGAAAAGAAATGCCGTCAATCACGCTGATGATGTCGGCAATGCGCTTGCTGGATGCGTTTATGCCCTTCATGGTCTGCACCACCTCGGCAACAACAGCGCCGCCTCGGCTAGCCACATCAGACGCAGAGGCTGCAAGCTGATTGGCTTGGCGAGCATTCTCGGCATTTTGGCGCACCGTCGCCGTGAGCTTGGCCATGGATGACGCCGTTTTTTCCAGAGAGCTTGCCTGCGTTTCAGTGCGGACAGAAAGGTCTTGGTTGCCATGGGCAATTTCTTGGGATGCATGGGTAATGGTGTCGGTACCCTGTCGAACCTGGCCGACAATGTTGACCAGGCTGTCGCGCATCGCTTTCATGGCGACTAGCGAGCTGGTGGTATCGCCGTCTTCCAGATGAATATGGGTTGCCAAGTTACCTGAAGCGATTTGGTTAGCAATGTCTGCCGCATAGTCAGGTTCACCGCCGAGTTGTTGCAGCAAGCTGCGGGTAATTACCACGGCCGCCAAAACACCCATTGCCAACGCAATGCCACCCAGTCCCAGCATTAGTGTGCGTGCGCTTCGGAAAGAACTTTGTGCTTCCGCTGCAGCACTGGAGTTGAGATTGTCCT
>JBBRNS010000351.1:0-3125 GCA_038230175.1 Burkholderiales bacterium | reverse complement strand
GGGTGGCGCCCTGCTCTTTCGCGGTCTGTAGCAGCAGACCCACCGCGTTGGCGGCGGCTTCGTCGTCCAGACTGGCGGTGGGCTCGTCTGCCAGCAACACACGGGGCTTGAGCAGCACCGCACGCGCCAGTGCCACCCGCTGGGCCTGCCCGCCCGAGAGTTGGCCGGGTTTACGCCGTGCCAAGTCGGCCACGCCCAGCACCTGCAGTGCGGCAGCAATACGCCCTGCGTCAGTGGGTTGTCCAGCCGCCCACTGCGCCATAGCAAGGTTGTCTTGTACCGACAAAGCAGCGCTCAGGTGTAATTTTTGGGGTAAAAAACCAATGGCGCTGGCCCGCCATGCGTCTGCCGCTGCGTTTTTAAGCGCATTCAACGGCTGATCCGCGACCCACAGTTCGCCCGACGTGGGTGCCACCAAGGCGGCAACCAAGGCCAGCAAGGTGGACTTGCCGCAACCGGAGGGGCCGCTGAGCAACAACACGGCGCCCTGCGCTACATCCACATCGGGAAAGCGGATGGGGTCAGACCCAGAGTATTGGTAGCTTAGCTGCCGGGTTTTGATCATGGGAATGGGTGCTATGGGGTCACGATGGGCTCAAACGGTCCAACCAGGACAGGTCGCAGCAGGTAGGGAATTTTTCGCCCATCAACCAGACCATAAAACCGCAAAAAATAACGCCCAACGCACAGGCCAGCATCAAACGGCCGAACCGGGGCGTAATCACCGAAGGGCTGGCAGGCGGCGGGTTCGAAGGCATGGGCGGCAGTCTAAGCCCAACTTACCGCCAAAAGGGCTTAGTGAACCTTGGCTTTACCGCCAATTTACGAAATACCGACCGGCGGGTGCAGCACGGACTCAGTGTGTATGGGCGCCAAATGGGCTGGCGAAATACTATGATTTTCATAGCTACTTACGCAATATCCATGAGGGCTGGAGCCCTATCTTATTTTCATCCGTGACGACGATCGGGCTCTAATCGGCCATGGCTAGAGGCGAGGGTTTTCATCACCTGGGACAAGACTTTGGGCAACAGAACGGCTAGCAGGCCCGGCGCAGGAATCCACCGCCAAGGACGCACCACCACTGTAAAGCCCCCCACCGCCGCTGCTGCAAGCACCAGTCGGTACGGGTGGCGGTTTGCAATGGGTTGCAATACGCCCTTTGTCGCCTCTTGAGCAAGTACCAAGCCCATGTACATAGGCTGCTTGTGCCACCACGCTTGCAACACCTCCACAACCAAGCCAGCGCCGGATCCGCCTTGCAAATTGCCCAGCAGGCCGCCGAGAATGCTGTCAGAGTTAGCAACATTGGTGTTACCAGAGTTGGCCCGTTGCAGGGCGTGGCGCAACCGCTCGCGCGAGGCGGCCAGCCGTTCGCAGGCACTGGCTTCCACGGTCATGCCCCACCCGCCGCGCGCAACATGGCCAGATCGGCATTGACCTGACGGCCCATGTTGGCAAAAGACGCTGACTGGGGTGGCTGGCGGGCCTTCCACAGGCAAACCAACGCCACCAACAGCGGCGCAATCGGGATGGTGATCAAAACCCATAGCGCGCTGGCAGGCGCTGCGGTGGTGAACCACAGCATGGTGCCAACGCCCGCCAGCACCGCCGCCACGCTAAGGCTGCACAAACCCACCGCGTACAGCAGAACACGGCGGCGCCACGCGGCACTGGCCAGCGCCAACTCCTCGTTAAACAGCGCGGCATATCCCTGCGCGTGGTCCAACATCAGTTGGGGCTGGGTGGCCAATAGGGCCAGCAGTGGGTTCATCACACGCTGTGCTAACGCAGCGCTTAGCCGTGGTGGCGTGAACGCGCCACCAAGGTCACCAGCGCCATCAGGGCCGCACCGGTGGCAGCGGCAATCAGAACCGCTTTCACTGGCTCTTCGCGGATGTAGCTGACCGTGCTGTCTGAAGCGTGTTCGACCTTCAGACGCAACTGGCGCGAGGTGTCGCGCAGGCTGTCCATCCCACGGTGGGCCATTCCACTGATTTGCTCGCTGGTGCGCTCCAGGGCGGGCGCAGCCTGGTGGCGCAAGTCTTGCAGGGCGTTGGCCGCGCTGTCCACGGCGCCATTGGCGGCTTGCTGGGTGGAGCGGATAGCTTGGTCGGCAGAGCGAGAGGCTTGGTCGACCAAATTGCCGGATTTTTCGGTAGAAGGTGTAAGTAGCATGGTGAGTCTCCTGTTGGTTAGATTGGATTCGGTTGGATTGGAGTGGTTGAACAGACCGGCGCTAAGGCCGGTCAGGTTCTCTTACGGTTTGCCGAAAGCCGCCTTGGCGTCTTTGAGGCAGTTGTCTTTGGCGGTGGACGCGAGGGCGTCGCACTTTTCTTCGGCAACTTTCAGCTGGGCGGCGCGCTTGTCCGCTGCGGCGTCCGCGCGAACTTCTTTTTTCTCAGCGCTGGCTTTGGCGTTGGCATCCATGGTTTTGTCATGGGCCTCAGTGTTGGCGGCGGTGGACTTCATCTGCACCTTGGCATCGGCTTTGGCCGACGTCAGCGCGGCTTTGGCTTCCTTCACGCAGACATCCTTGGGATTGCCGGACAGGTCGTCACATTTTTGTTTGGACACATCGTAGGCTGCTTCGGCCTTGGCTATGCTGACTTTGTACTGGGTCTTTTGGGTGGGCTTGTTGCTGTTATCCAGCTCGGCCAAAGCAATGTCTTCCTTGCCTTTGGCTTCTGCCACGCAGATGTCCTTGGCGTTGCCCGCCTGTGCGCTACACGCCTTTTTGTCAGCCTTGTATTCGGCTTTGATGCGTGTCTTGCTGGCGCTGAATTCGCTAGAGGACATGGTTTGGGCCATGGCCGCGCTACCAAACAACAACAAGGTCGCCACGGTTACGCCACTGAGCAGATTGAGGGAGTTCTTCATGAGTATTCCTTAAAGTTAAGTCCATCGAGAGCAGCAAAGGCTCCGATGTCGTGACAGTAAGGGGGGGCAAACCGATCGTCTGTGCGCTCGCACACATACAGCAGATCACTACTGTCCGGTTAAAAGTCGAACAAAATCAACTGGTTACAGATGGGTAGGGGGTCAATTTGGGATCGATCGGGCTGCAAGGCGCATGACAGCTGGGTTTTCTCAAAAATAGAGACCGACAAAATCTGTAGACAAGT
>JBBRNS010000350.1:0-3137 GCA_038230175.1 Burkholderiales bacterium | reverse complement strand
CAAGTCGCGGCACAGCGCGGCGCTGTCGCCTGTAAGTTCTTTATATGCCTCGTCGGGTACGCCCTCCAACAGCGTCTTGGGGTCCATCACCCCTAGCAGCGCGTTTCCCAGCTGAAAGTGGTGGTCGATAAAACCAAGCGGCGCATCGGGTGTGTAAGCCTCTAACCAAAGCGCCATACGTGCAAGTTCCAGCGCCATGGGATTCATGTCCACGCCATACAGGCAGTGGGTCACCACATCGCGCAACGCGTGGCGGTAGTCGTCAGGCGTGGGCTGGCCACCATGTCCCAGCATGGCGTCTCGCATCTGGGCGCGTACGCGGGCCAGATGCCCGGCAATGCGCCGTGCTGCAGCTAGCAGAAAATGGCCGCTGCCACAGGCTGGGTCAATCACGCTGATGGCCAGCAGCGCTAGCACGGCCTCTTCACCGACCGGATGGGCGGCCATGATGGCAGCAATCACCGGCTCAAGCGCTGAATCCACCTGTTCCTGCACCAGCGACTCTGCCGTGTAGTAGCTGCCCGTTGTCTTGCGAGCGTTGCCACGAGTGGCAGCCCCAGTCTGAAAACTGAACTGGCGGTGTTCGTTGCTCAGTTGGGGTACCAGCTCCAGCAAGCTTTCGTAAATACTGCCGAGCTCCTCCGGCCCCATGTCGCGCCAGTTCACCCGTGTGAGTGGCGCGTTTGCGCTTTCGCGCAGCCAAGCCAAGTTAAACAAAGCCAGCAGCAGGTGCCGATTCTCCAGGCGGCACGCATCGAGCGTGGGGCATTGAGTCGTGTCAAACAACCCGCCCAGTGGCGGTAGCGCCAGCAGCGATTCGCCCACCGCCAGCCCCATCCAAACTTGCTTCATGGCTTGCCAGAGGTCACTGTGTCGGTCATGTGCACTGCGGCGCACGGACCGTTCCCGCAAATGGCGCAGGCTATAGCCCTCGGCATACAGGGCTACGGCTGTGGTGTCAGCATCATTGCGGTGCAATATCTGGCGCTCTTCCACCGTCAGCAGAAATATCTGGCGATATACCAAGCGCAGCAACTCACGCAGGTAATCTTGCGGCGTCAACGTGCCATTGGCCAACGCTTCGCGCAGCGCAGTGTTGGCAGGGTGACTCACAAATCCTTGACCCAGCGCCAGCAGGGCTTGCTCTACGCCAACACGCAATGTTTCACGGGCGCGGGTACCTTGCTCGCGGCAGGCGTTGCGCCACTGCTCCAACGCGCAGTCAACCGATGCGGCGCCCTCAGCGCCAAATCGGCTGCCATGCAGCAGCAGCCAGAGCACAGAAAAGTCGGCGTAACGCTCCTCGGTAAACAGACGCTCCAGGTCTACCTCTACCCACGCCGGCCGGGTCAGGCTTGCGTTGTCGCGGGCGATGCGCAGTTGCAGGCCATTGATGGCCACGCCCCAAAGGGCATCGGGCTTGGCGTTCAGACTTTCCTGCAGCAATCCAAAGGCGCTGCGACGCCGGATTCGCTCCCCGGAGTTGTCGCCCAATCTGTCGTGCGCAGTGTCCAGCGCTTTGGTTTCATCATGCGGGGACACCACCACCGGCACCCGGCCGCTCAGGGCGCTGTAAGGCACGGGGTAGTTGCGTTCGGCCACTACCAAGGGAGAACTATGTTGGGTGAGCTGAAAGGCAAAACACTGGCGCAGCAGCTCGGTGGACCAATGCTGGGTGATGCCCCATGCGTCATGGCCGGGTAAGCGGCGGGCTTGTTCAAATTGGCTCCACAGGCTTTGTGCGGAGCGCCAGGCCAGGCCAATCTCTTCGCGCACATTGAAACCTGCACGCACAGCGTAATCAGTATCGGTTTGCACGGAAGCCTGCTGCGCGGCTACCTTGCCCAGCCACTCTGCAGTGAACAGGCCACCTTCGATAACAATCGTATCGGTGTGAAGTGAGGTTGCGGACTGTGGCATGGCTCAAATATCCAAGGGAGGCAACAGTACGAACACACCAATCACGTCCACCGGCAGCAAGGGGATTACTTTGTAGCGGCCACGAGAGTCGGCGGCCTCACGCACCCGGCGGTGGTCGGCCAGCAAGGCGTCTGCACGCTCACGGGCAAACGATTCCAGCGTGGGCTGCCACTTTGCCCACTGGCCCAATGCGCCCTTGACCCGCTCCTCACGGGCCCGGTCGTCCAGGGTCTCGGCAGGCGGTTCGGTCAACCAACTCAGAGCTTCGTCACCCACAGTAATCTCAAAGCGTTGGCCACCATCAGCGGAACAGAGTGCCACTGCTGCTGCCTCTTCTACCAGCAGTGTGTCACCCCCGCGTGCATCCGCGCTACTAAGCTGATGGCGCAGACGCAACAACAGTATGGTGGTTTGTACGTTGACGGCGGGACTCACCCAACAGCCAGTGCGCCCCAGATTGGCAGCATCGTTAAAGGTGGGGTCGGCATCTAGTCCAGCGTCGGTCAGGGTGCGCTCCAGTAGGCCCTCGGCTAACGTGCTAATTAGCGGGTGGCTACGGTGCACGAAGCGCGTACCCACGGGTGGTGGCACCGAGAAGCTTAAGCCCACCACACCGCTAAGCCCCTCAGCGAGCAGCCGCTCGCGTATGTCTTCAGGCAAGGCCGCCAGCGGGGCACGCCAGCCTTGACCTGCCTGTGCGCGGCGCGGCTCTAAGGTCGAGCCTAGCCGGCGCAGAGCTCGCCGGGCAAAACGCTGCACATCTTCCGGGTCGCCGAGGGCGGCCTGCATCTTTTTCCACTCAGGTAGCACTTCCTCAGGCTTGATGCGGTTTTGCGCAAACACCGCGCGATTGCGCTTGGCGCGTTCCGCGATATCGGTCCAAGCCACGTCCATCTGCTTCACTTCAGGCAGGTCGTCAAAGTCGAAGAGTTCGAGGTTCTTGCTGCGACGCGAGCCCAAAACAGCGTGCATCAGCGCCTGAGTCAAAGAGTGGTCGTCATCTGGCAGGGGCACAGACACGCCCAGCTCTTCCTTGATTTTTTTGGATTTGCGCAGTATCACGCGCAGCACCACCGCATCTACCGGGTTGTTGCGGCCATACATCAGTGTGGCGCGCACCACAGGACGCTCTTGGCCAAAGCGGTCAACTCGGCCTTCGCGTTGCTCATGACGCGTAGGGTTCCAACTCAGGTCGTAGTGCACCACCGCACTGAAAT
>JBBRNS010000349.1:0-3143 GCA_038230175.1 Burkholderiales bacterium | reverse complement strand
ATTGCGGTTTACCGTGCGTTAGCCCGGCAAAGTTCGTACCCTTTGCATCTGGGTCTGACCGAAGCGGGTATGGGAACCAAAGGCACCGTGGCATCGGCGGCGGCCCTCGCTGTTTTGTTGCAAGAGGGGATTGGTGACACGATACGGGTGTCATTGACTCCGGCTCCGGGAGAGGCCAGGACCCAAGAAGTAATCATTGCTTCTGAAATTATTCAGGCGTTGGGCTTGCGGACATTTGTTCCCAGTGTGACGGCGTGCCCCGGATGCGGGCGCACCACGAGTACAACCTTTCAAGAACTCACCCAACAAATTGACAATTTTCTACGCGAAAAGATGCCGGTTTGGCGCGAGCAGTTTCCGGGTGTCGAAAACCTCAAGGTGGCTGTGATGGGCTGTATCGTCAATGGCCCTGGAGAAAGTAAGCACGCCGATATTGGCATTAGCTTGCCTGGAACTGGGGAAGCGCCGGCTGCACCCGTGTTTATTGATGGTGAAAAACGCATGACATTGCGTGGGGATGCCATTGCCGCTGAGTTTCAGGCGGTTGTTGAAAACTATATTCAACAGCGCTTTGGCGCACCTGTTGATGCCAATAAGAATTAAGAAGGGTTATGGTGGATCACACTGCTGCACGTAAGGTAGAAAAGCTCTCGGCCGTAAAAGGCATGAACGACATACTGCCGCCGGATTCGGCGCGTTGGGAAGCGCTGGAGGCCACCGTTAGGGCTTTGATGCGGCGGTATGCGTATGAAAACATTCGCACGCCGATTGTTGAGCCAACAGCACTTTTCGTGCGGGGTTTGGGGGAGGTCACCGATATTGTCGAGAAAGAAATGTATTCTTTCGATGATCGACTTAATGGCGAAGCGCTGACCCTGCGCCCTGAAAATACAGCAGGGGTTGTCCGCGCAGTGGTTGAGCACACGATGCTTTACAACGGTGGAAAGCGGCTTTATTACATGGGTCCCATGTTTCGGCATGAGCGCCCGCAACGCGGCCGGTATCGCCAGTTCCATCAAATTGGCGCGGAAGCGCTGGGATTCGGTGGGGCTGAGGTCGACGCTGAACTGATTTTGATGGCCCATGCTTTGTGGCGTGAGTTGGGCCTGACTGACGTGGAGCTGCAGATCAATAGCCTGGGGCAACCGCAAGAGCGTCAGCTGCACCGCACCGCGTTGATTGCCCATTTTCAAAAACATGCTGATGTATTAGACGAAGATGCCAAACGCCGTCTGCACCTGAACCCGCTAAGACTGCTGGACAGCAAAAATCCGGTCATGCAGGCTGTAATCGAGAATGCGCCACAGCTGCTGGACTTTTTGGGTGACACATCGAGGGCGCATCTGGATCGTGTGACGGAAATTTTGGCCGCCAATGGCGTACCGTATGTGATCAATCCCCGTTTGGTTCGGGGAATGGATTACTACAACTTGACCGTGTTTGAGTTTGTGACAACCCGTTTGGGATCCCAGGGCACCATTTGTGCGGGCGGTCGCTATGACTACCTTGTGGAACAGATTGGTGGCAAGGCCGCTCCGTCCGTCGGCTGGGCGATGGGCGTCGAGCGTGTGCTGGAGTTGCTCAAGGAGCAAGGGGGCGCTGCCGCGAATATCGCGCCAGACGCCTACGCCATAGTCCCCGATGTGAGTTCCTCACCAGCGGTGATGGTTTGCTTGGAAGCCCTGCGGGCCAACGGTGTCTCGGTCTTGATGCACGCGGGTGCGGGTGACAGTGGCGCCAGTATGAAATCACAGTTCAAACGCGCAGACCAGTCTGGCGCTCAGTTCGCATTGGTTTTTGGACAAGACGAAATGGCGAATGGGCTTGTCACGATCAAGGCGTTGCGTGACGGTACGGGTGCGCAAAGTACCCAGCGCTTGGATGAAGTAGCCCACTGGGCCAAGACCCTACAATTGACTGCATAACGGAACATCTTTTATGGCAAATAACCTCAATCTCGAAGAGCAAGAACAAATCGATGAACTTAAGCATTTTTGGAGCCGGTACGGCAACCTGATTACCGGGGCCATCGTTGTTGTGCTTGGTACCTTGGCTGCATGGAATGGGTACCAATACTGGCAGCGCACCCAGTCGACGCAAGCCGCTGCGCTGTTTGACGAAGTCGAGCGCGTGGTTAGCAGCAACGACACAGAAAAGGCTGAACGGGCATTTGCTGAGATGAAAGAGCGATTCCCTCGGACTGCCTACGCGCCGCGGGCCGGTTTGTTGCTGGCAAAAATGGCCATGGATGCTGACAAGGTCGATGCCGCAAAAGCGGCTCTTGCTTGGGTATCCGAACATGCAGTGGACCGCGCCTATGTGGCGATTGCGCGGCTTCGCTTGTCGGGCATACTGATAGAGGCAAAGGCGTACGACGAAGCGCTTAAAACATTGTCCGGTGACATTTCTGACGAATTTGCTGGCTTGGTCGCAGACCGGCGCGCTGACATTTTTGTGCTGCAGGACAAAAAAATAGAAGCCATTGCGCAATACAAAAAAGCCTTCAAGGCTTTGGATGACCGGCTTGAATACCGTCGATTGGTGGAGGTCAAGCTCGGTGCGCTTGGGTCTACCGCGGAGGCGACTCCGTGAGGGTAGGGACGTTCAACTATTCTTCACGTTTGCGTGGCTTTGCGCTTTGCATCATGGCAGGCTTGCTTACGGCCTGCGCAGGTCCAGAACGTCCCAAGCCGGCTGACCTGGGCCCTAATACGGCCCTGATCAATGTGCGGCCTGTTTGGTCTTCGAGCATCGGCCGTGTTGCGCTTCCCTTAGAGGTTCGTGTGCTTGGCAACCAATTTTTGGTTGCCAGTGGAGACGGTAATGTGGCGTCTATTGACGCAGATACGGGTGCCGACTTATGGCGTGTCAAACTGGAAACCAAACTAACCGCCGGGGTTGGTAGTGACGGCCGATACGCCGCGGTGGTCAATACGGAAAATGAGCTTATTACCTTAGAGGCCGGTAAGCAGTTGTGGCGACAACGTCTCAATGCGTTAACTTTGACAGCGCCGCTGGTCGCCGGTGATCGGGTATTTGTCGTTTCGTCGGATAGAACGGTATCTGCCTTTGATGCGGCAACTGGCCGACGACTGTGGCAACAAAGCCGCTCGGGTGATGCGCTGGTGCTGGGGCAATCGGGT
>JBBRNS010000348.1:0-3146 GCA_038230175.1 Burkholderiales bacterium | reverse complement strand
GTTGGACGAAGCCGCTACGCGGAGCAATTCCCAGCAGTCACCCCACGAACTATTCTGCACCTTCACGCCCTCAATCCCGAGGCGTGACTTTGCAACCATCGTGAGGAACATCCAACATGGACACCACCACTGCGGTCAGCGCCAGCGCGCACTTCAATCGGCAATACCAAACGCATCTCAAGCACCTCAAACTTAAAGGCCTGCAACCCAAAACCATTGACGCTTACTCCCGCGCCATTCGGCGCATCGGTGACTACTTTGCCCACGAAATCGACACCCTGTCCGAATCTCAGCTCACCGACTACTTCCATGACCTCATTGCCTCGCACTCCTGGAGCGCCGTCAAACTCGACCTGTACGGCCTGAAGTTTTTTACCATGCATGTGCTGCGCAAACCCTGGGTCATGCCCCATCTTATCAAGCCGCCCAAGGCGTCTCGCCTGCCCGATATCGTCACCGTGGCAGAAGCGCAAGCCCTGTTCGCGGCCACCCGCACCCTAAGCTACCGGGTGTTCTTCTTCACCCTGTACAGCCTAGGACTGCGTTTGAGCGAGGGCTTGGCCTTGACGGTGCGCGATATCGATGCAGACCGACTGCGCGTGCACATTCGCGACTCCAAGGGCAACCGGGATCGCTTCGTGCCGTTGCCCGAGGCGACGCTGGAGCTCTTACGCAAGTTCTGGCTGGTGCACCGTCACCCTGAGTTGCTGTTTCCCAACCGTAAAGCAGGCTTGGCTGGCGCCTGCCGTGCCCCCACTCCCTTAGACCGTGGTGGCGTGCAAATTGCCATGCACAAAGTGACACTGGCGTGCGGGCTAAAAAAAAGATCACCCCGCATAGCCTGCGCCACAGCTATGCAACCCATCTAATCGAGGCCGGTGTCGATCTGCTGGAGGTGCAAAAGATCCTGGGCCATTACTCCATCATCACCACCGCCCGCTACACCCATCTCACCACCCACACCAACGACTCTGCCAGTGCGCGAATCAACACTTTGATGAGCAGCTTCTCGGTTCACTGGGGGGATGTCAAATGATCAGCCTTGCATCCGTCATCGAGCGCTTTGAGCCGGACTACCTGCGCCAATACGGTGCCACCAGCTTGCCTAGCCACACCAAGGCCCTGGCAGCCATGAAGCGCTGTCGCACCCAGTTGGCCCCGCGCATGTTGGCCCAATGCGGCGCCTGTGGCGAGCAACGCGTGGTGCCCCATTCCTGTGGTCACCGCAACTGCCCGCACTGCCAAGCCCATGAAAGCCAGCAATGGATTGAGCGTCAGCTTGCAAAGCAAGTACCCGCCAGCTACTTCATGCTCACGTTCACCGTGCCAAGCGAACTCAGAGAGCTGGCCTGGCAACACCAAAGCTGGTTTTACGCCAAGCTGTTCGACTGCGCCTGGGAAATCGTCAACGACTTCAGCCACAACGACAAGAAGTTGCAGGGCAATCCCGGCGCTGTGGCCGTGCTGCACACCCATTCGCGCCGCCTGGACTTCCACCCGCATGTGCATCTGGTGATGCCTGCGGCAGCCCTCGATGAGGCGCGCAAGCTCTGGCGCACCAAACGCGCCAAGGCCAGCAATGGCAAAGGTTGCGACAAGCCTTACCTGTTCAACCACAAGGCGCTGGCTAAGGTGTTTCGCGCAAAGTTGTTGGCAACCATCCAACTGGAGGGCTTGGCGCTGCCAGCGAGTCTGCCCGAGAAGTGGGTGGTTGACTGCAAGTGTGTGGGCTCGGGCGAGAAGGCTTTGGTCTATCTGGGGCGCTATTTGTACCGGGGGGTGATTCAGGAGAAAGATATTCTGAGCTGCAAAGATGGGCAGGTGACTTTTAGGTACGTTGACGCCAAGACCGGCAAGATGCAGGTGCGCACCCTCAGCGGTGCGGCGTTTTTGTGGCTGCTGCTGCAGCATGTGCTGCCCAAGGGTTTCAGGCGGGCGCGCAACTTTGGCTTTTTGCACCCCAACAGCAAACGGCTGATTGTGCTGCTGCACCTGGTGCTCAAGGTTGTTGTGAACCCCGTGCAGGCATGGGTGAGGCCACGCCCGACTTTTAGCTGTCCGTGTTGTGGGCAGGCGATGCAGATTGTGCGCAGGCGCATGTGCCCGGCGGCACCTGGGCGAGAACCCGACGAGACATTGAACGGGGTGGCGATGCTGTAACTGGCGCATCCATAGCCTAGCCCAAACAGGCCGCCTTTGGCTTGGGTGGTCGTGCTCGTTCAAAAACCAGCCGCTGAGCAATAAAAACCGGTGCCGACCGACCTCAAACACTATTGCGTGGCCACGCCCGCGTCGCAATGACGCATTGGCGCACCGGACAAAGCCGATCAAACGCCGCTTGTGCGGAACTCTCCGAAAAGATATTTGCAGTGGAAGTCCCGTGCTTCGGCCCGGGCTCGTCCAACAACCGGTTCAGATCGTGGCAAGCACGATCTAACCTTTCTCGTTAGAAGTGCTTGCCTCCAACCGCTCAGCAAGCCAGACCTTAATTACGGACTGCCGAGTAACCCCAAGCTTGCTCGCTTCACGATCCAGTGAATCAATCATCCAAGTTGGGAAATCGACATTGACGCGCTTCTGCTCCTGCAACACGCGCTTAGCTTTGGACAAGTCTAAAGAGGCAGTGAGATCTACCCCATCGTCAAATTGTTGATCGAATTTTTTAGCTTTCATAAAGTGCCACCTCTTCTGTACGTGCGCGCCGCACGGATATCAGTCGGATATTGCCACCCCGATAGGTAATGACCGCCGACCAATGCTTCTCGTCAATCCGCCCAATCACCAAAAATCGAAGTTCATCGTCAGTCTTTGCTGGAACCTCCAGCAACATCGGATCATTCCAGAGTCGCTGAGCCTCATCGAAATCAATGCCATGCTTTGCGCGGTTGGATTCGCTTTTTACAGCGTCAAATTCAAAAGCATTCATGGTATAAAAATTATACCTTTACCGCACTATTTTCGGCAACCAATTTGAACTTCTAACGTTGGCGGCCACCAGCACGCAGCAAGCGCCGCGCAGCGGCAACCTGCTGCTGTGTGTCTGTGTGGGCCGAATACGAAGGGACTTCCCACTTCACGGTAGCGGCATCAAGTGCCAAGATTGGGTTGTTCATTCAATCTAAACCTTTTTGAAGGAGAAGTCCCAT
>JBBRNS010000347.1:0-3161 GCA_038230175.1 Burkholderiales bacterium | reverse complement strand
GTGCGGGGCGCAGCAAGGGCAGACTCACCCGCCAAAAGACGCGCCACGGCGACGCGCCCAGGCTGCGGGCAGCCTGAATCACACTGGGAGGAAGGCTGTCCAGCCCAGAGCCCACCGCTTTGGCAACAAAGGGATAGGCCAAGAGCGCATAGGCCGCCACCAAAAGTCCAAAACTGGCCGTCCACTGCGGGTACAACAGCAGCAGACCGAAGGCTACCGCCACGGGCGACACCACAAACGGTAAAAAGGCCAAGGACCGCATCCACAAGGAATGGCGCGCCGCCACCGCATGCGCCACGCCCAGCACGGTGGCAAGGGCCACGGCCAAGATGGAGAAACGTGCGGTGTTCCACAGCGCCTGCATGGTTTCCTCTTGCCACACCATCGCCCAAGCCGGCGCCCCGGCCACCGCAGCGCCCGCGGCAATGGCTAAGAGTGGCGCGGCGCAGAACATGGCCCACACCGCCAAGGCCAACAGTACCCACACCCACTGCGCCCCCACCGGTCGGCGCCGAACAATAGTGTCGTCGCTGACCGACGCGATCAGGCGCCGCTCCACCACGGCATAGGCCAGGGCCACCATAGCGGTCAGCACTAGCATCCACAAAGCCAAGGCCCCTGCTTGGGCCAGTTGCAACTCGTGTGCGACCAATGTATAGATTTCGACCTCAACGGTGGCGTATTCCTGCCCGCCCAGCAGCATGGCCAAGCCAAAGCCTGAGAAGCAGTACAAAAACACCAGGCACAGGGCCGACATCAACCACGGCGCAATGGCGGGCCACTCTACCCGCCAAAAAGCCCGCCACGGGCTTGCACCCAGAGTGCGTGCGGCCGCTACTTGGGCGGCACTGACATGGCCCAAGGCCTGCACCGCGGCGCGCACCACCAGACACAGGTTAAAAAACAGGTTGCCATAGAGCAGTAGCCACGGTGTGCCCTGCAAATTGGGCCCACCAAAACGAACAGCGACACCCTGTGGCCCCCACAGTGCCAAGACCCCCATGGCGGCCACAAGGGTTGGCACGACAAACGGCAGCATCAATGTGCGCAAGACCAACAACCGTCCAGGAAAGTCCAACCGCGCCAAGACCCAGGCCACTGGCAGGCCCAAAAACAGCGCGGCCACCGAGGTAACCGCAGCCTGCAGCAGTGACCACAGCAAGCGCCAACGCAGGTATGCGTCCGACCAGGGCTGCCACAGCGGCACAGTACCCGCCTCGACCAACAAACGCAGTGCGGGCGCCACCAGAAAAACGGCCAAAAAAACCAGGGGAACCACTGCCAGCACCCTGCGCATGCGGTGCAGCACGGTGGCAGAGTGGGTGTGAATTACACCCAACTACTTCAGCACAACCTTGATCCACCGTGCCACCCAGTCACTGCCCTTACCGGCAATATCTTGCGGGCTAGGGCTGTAATGGGCGCTGGGAGCAGGCGCGACCCGCAGCGCGTCGGCGGTGGGTACACCGGGCTCAACCGGGTACATCCACATTTCGGTCTGCATGCCTTTTTGTGCTGCGGGCGAGCGCAAGAATTCAATGAACTTTGCAGCCTCTGCACGCGCCCCGCCGTCTTTCACCAGCGCAACACCTTCAACTTGGCGGAACACGGCACCTGGCAAAGCAAGGCTGCCAGTGGGTGCTTCGGTCAATTTGCCCTTGCTGTAAAACAGCTCGGCGGCCGGGCTGCTGGCATAACTCACCACCAGTGGATAAGCACCACCGTTTTGCGAGAACTCGGTGTAGTAGGCCTCGCTCCAGCCTGCAGCTACTTTCAGGCCGTTCTTACGCATACGGGCCCACCAATCAAACGCTTTTTCTTCGCCCATGGAGCCAATGGTGGCCAGCATAAAGGCGTTGCCAGTGCTCGATGTCGCCGGGTTCTGCACCGCCAACAACTTGGCATAGCGGGGGTGCGTCAATTCTTCAATCGACTTGGGCAGGGGCAGTTTGCTTTTGGCAAACCAAGCCTTGTCGTAGTTGATCGACACGTAGCCATAGTCCACCGGTACCACCGGGCTCTGCAAAGTCACGCTGCTGGCGCGTGTGGCCGCCGGGCCGCTGTAATCATCGAGCACTTTGGCGGCGAGCGCTTTGCCAACCAAGGCGTTGTCGATGCCGAACACCACATCGGCAATGGGTGCTGCACGGGTCAGAATCAACTTATTCAGCATCTCACCCGCATCGCCGGTTTTGATCAGGCGCAGCTTGATGCCGCTGTCCGCCTCGAACTGGTCCAGCAAGGGCTTGGGCAGGGCAAACGCGCTGTGGGTCAGCACCCTCAAGTCGCCGGCGTTGGCTGCCAACGGGTTGAATGTGGCGCCCAGAACCAGTGCGCCGACTAATGTCAAAAGGATACTTTTCATGGTGTGTCTTCTCATCTGTGGGTCTGGCGGTCTACGCCGACATTTCCGGGCAAGCACGCCGGTTAGTCGGTCATTCTATAGGTAGTCATTCACGGCAAAATGCCGGGTTTGCAACCAATATTGCCAGGTATAGCCAGGCCACAAGGTGTCGATCTGACCTTGGGCATTTTGGTACCAACTCTTGCAGCCCGAGGCCCACACCGTGCGCTGCATCTTGTGCTGGGTAACGGCATAGTCGCCCTGCTGAACATCCGTGCGCAGGCGCAGCACAGGCTTGGCATGGTCACGCTGGTAACGCAGCGCCTGAGCGACGTAGTTGACTTGGCACTCGATCATAAAAATGATGGAGTTGTGGCCCAAGCCCGTGTTGGGCCCCACCAGCATAAACAGATTGGGAAAGCCCGCGACGGTAATCCCTAAGTGCGTAGCCGCAGGATTTTCGCGCCACAACGCGCTAAGTTCCGCTGCCTGTGCGCCACCCGATTGGCCCTTCGGCGCTTCGCCATAAATCTTCATCGGCGTTACCAACTCGGCGGCTTTAAAACCGGTCCCCCAAATGATGATGTCACAGGGGTACACGGTGCCATCCGCCCCAACCACACCTTCCGCTACCAAGCCAGCCACCCCTTGCGTGACCAGCTTTACGTTGGGGCGCTGTAGGGCCGGGAACCAGGTATTGGAAATCAGCAGGCGCTTGCAGCCGGGATTGAAATCAGGCGTCAACACCGCTTGCAAGCCAGGGTCGTCGACCTGGCTGCGCAAATGGTGGCGACTGAGTCTGCGCAACAGACCTTGC
>JBBRNS010000346.1:0-3171 GCA_038230175.1 Burkholderiales bacterium | reverse complement strand
GATCAGTACTTTTAACGGTCAGCCTACCCAGCCTCAGTTGGCTTGGTGAGCTGAGTAGTTACAAAAAAACTAGTAAAAACGGCCTCTAGCCCTCGTAGAACGTGCGCAAGCAGCTACTAAAACGATAGCAAACCGTCACAGTTTATAAAACGTCCGAATCGCGTCCCAGGCGACTTGCGGGTCATCGGTGAATTGGAACAGGTCCAAGTCCTCGGGCGAAATGGCGCCTTCTTCCACCAGAACCTCAAAGTTGATCAAGCGTTTCCAGTAGCTGCTGCCAAACAAGATGATGGGCACCGGGAGCGCCTTTTTGGTCTGCACCAGCGTCATCACCTCAAACAACTCGTCCAAGGTGCCAAATCCACCGGGGAATGCCACCAAGGCTTTGGCTCGCATCATGAAATGCATCTTGCGTGCGGCAAAGTAATGGAACTTGAAGCTCAGTGATGGTGTGACATAGGGGTTAGCGCCTTGCTCATGCGGCAGCGCAATGTTGAGCCCCAGGGTGGGTACACCTTCTTCATGGGCGCCGCGGTTGGCGGCCTCCATGATGCCGGGGCCGCCGCCGGTGCAGATCACCAGCTGCTCGCTCTTGGCCATGGTTCGGCTGTGCGCCGCAACCAGGCGGCTAAAGATGCGGGCCTGGTCGTAGTAGTGGGCGTTTCGCAGGTCTCGCTCGGCCGCCAGAATGGCGGCCGCATCGCCGCTGCTTTTCGCGGTGGCCATGGTGCGCTGGGCGTCCTCTGGGGCGGGAAAGCGGGCGCTGCCAAACACCACAATGGTGTTCTCGATACCTAGGGCTTGCTGGTCCAGGTCGGGTTTAAGCATTTCTAACTGGAAGCGGATGCCGCGTGTCTCGCGACGCAGCAAAAATTCGGGGTCGGCAAAGGCTAGGCGGTTGGCATCGGCGTGTAGGGGTAGGCCGGCATCGGCATGGGCTTTGAGGTCGGCCCAGGCTTCGGCCAGCGAGCCTTCGTTCAGATCGTCTGGTGTTTTCATTGCGGGGTCTCCGGTTTGTGTAATTGGGTTAACGCGTTGGCAATGGTGGTAGCCATGCTGATGGCGTTGCTGGTGTGGGGAATGCAGTCGGTGCTCCAGACGTTTTGCACGCCCGAGGCGCTTATCACGTCTAGCGCGTCACCGGCAAACAGGGCGTGGGTGACGGCAACATCGACACTGGCAGCGCCGGCCGCCAGCAGCATGCGGGCCGCACCGGCCAGCGTGTGGCCACTGCTGGCCACGTCGTCGAGCAATACCACGTTGCGCCCGGCCACAGCAACGTCGGGCAGCGCAATGGTGACATCGCGGTCACCCCGGCGCACCTTGTGGCACACGCCGTAGTCAAAGCCGTGCCGTGTGGCAGCCTGTGCAATCCACTGCGCCGATTCTTCGTCCGGCCCCATTAACAGGGCGCCCGGGCGCTGGCTGGCAATCAGGTCGGCCAACAGGGGTGCGCCACTCAGAACCAAAGCGTCTGGGATGGGTATCGCCTCATTCAAAGTTGCAATCCGGTGTAAATGCGGGTCTACGGTAATCACTGCATCAAACAGGTATGCCAAAAACTGGCCCACCACCCGCTGGCTAATGACCTCGCCCGCTTGAAATGCGATGTCTTGGCGCATGTACGCCAAGTAGGGCGCCACCAGCGTCACATGCTGGGCACCCAGGGTGCGTGCGGTGCGGGCGACCAACAGCAGCTCGACCAGTTTTTCGTTGGGGTTGGGCAAGGTGCGCAGCAGCACCACACGGGCGGGCAGCGTAGCCGGCAGGCGCAGTTTGAGTTCGCCGTCAGGGAAGCGGTGGCGCTCAATGACGGCGCACGCCATGGACGCCGCCTGGGCGATGCGTTGGGCGCTGTCAAGCTCCTCTTCAAAATGCAGCAGTACGGCGGTCTGGGACATTAAAACTCCACAAAAACATGGGGCACGTCACTGGCGTCGCCCACGGTGTGGCCAGTCGAACGGTTGCAGGCTTGGCGCGCAAACTCCAAATCGGCGGCATAACTGGCATACACGCGGTAGAGCAGGGTATCGGCCTGTACCGTGTCACCCAGTTTGCACATCAAATCGACCCCGGCGCATGGGACCTTGGGTGCACCCGCCAAGCCCGCAATGCGCGCCAATTGCAGGTTGTCAATGTGGGTGACAACCCCAGCAGCAGGTGCGCGCACTTCAAAACTGAGTTCGCCCAGAACCGCTTGGTTGTGGTCGAAGCCCTTGCTGCCTTGGGCCTGGATGATGTCGTTCATCTTGGCCAAGGCGCGGCCCGAGTCCAGGATGTCGCGGGCAATCGCATAACCGTCGCCGCCCCGCACGTCGGGGTCGCATTCGATCAAGCGACCTGCTAACCGCAAGGACTTTTGGCGCAGGTCGTCGGGCGCCCGGGGGTCGTTTTCCAATACGCGCATCACGTCTCTGGCTTCTAGCACGGGGCCAATGCCGTAGCCAATCGGCTGGCGCCCGTCGGTAATCACCACGTCCAGCGTCAGGTTCAGGCGCCGCGCCACGTATTCAAACAAGCGGCGCAGGCGCTGCGCCTCGGGCATGGAGCGCACTTTGGCGGTGGGGCCAATGGGGATGTCCAGCACCAAGTGGGTGGAGCCAGCGGAAATCTTTTTCGACAGAATGGACGCCACCATTTGCCCCGGTGAGTCCAGCGACAAGGGGCGCTCCACTGAGATCAATACATCGTCCGCGGGTGACAGGTTGGCCGTGCCGCCCCAGGCCAAGCAGCCACGGTGTTCGCGCACGATGTCTTGCAGCTGCTCCATGGGCAGCTCTACATTGGCCAGTACTTCCATGGTGTCGGCCGTGCCCGCTGGGGATGTGATGGCGCGTGAGGATGTCTTGGGGCACAACATGCCGTGTGCTGCCACGATCGGCACCACCAGCATGGAGGTGCGGTTGCCGGGGATGCCGCCAATGCAGTGTTTGTCGACGATGCGGCTTTCGTGCCAGTCCAGACGCCGCCCGGCGTTGATCATGGCTTCGGTCAAAAAGTAGACCTCTTCGCGGTCGAGTTCGTCGCGGTTGCACGCGACCACAAACGCGGTGAGTTCGATTTTGGAGTAGCGGTGCGCGGTGATGTCTTGCACGATGGCCTGCAGCTCTTGGGCGGTCATGCGTTCGCCGTCGAGCTTGCGGTGCAGTGCGCCAATGGAGGCGGGCGGCT
>JBBRNS010000345.1:0-3233 GCA_038230175.1 Burkholderiales bacterium | reverse complement strand
CTGTATGCGGCCGAACGCTTGCGCATTGAAGCGGCTATTCCCAAAGGTGCGCGCATCGTCGTTTTGGACGAACGAGGGACGTCCCTCACAACAATGGCGTTGGCCGCACGCCTTCAAGCTTGGCAGCTTGGTGGCGGTGATGTGGCCTTGATTATTGGTGGCCCCGATGGTATCGACCCTGACTTCCGCCTGACTGCCCATGAGCGAATTCGTCTGTCCGACTTGACACTGCCCCACGCCTTCGCGCGGGTTTTGTTGATCGAGCAGTTGTACCGCGCTTGGTCCGTCAATGCCAATCATCCCTACCACCGCGAGTAGCCCCTTATGAGTACCGCGCTTGCGAGCGATTTTATTTACCTAGCCTCCCAGAGCCCGCGGCGCAGCCAGTTGCTGGACCAGTTGGGAGTGCGCCATGAGCTGCTTTTGCCCGATGACAGTGAAGACGCCGAGGCGCTGGAACGCGTGTTTTCCAACGAGGCGCCCAAAGCCTACGTGCGTCGGGTGACAGGGCTTAAGTTGGCTGCGGCGCAGTCACGGTTGCAGCGTCGTGGTCTGCCACCCGCACTGGTGTTGTGTGCCGATACGACGGTTGCCTTAGGCAGCTTAATTTTTGGCAAACCGGAAAATGCGGACGATGCCAAACGCATGCTGCGGGCCTTGTCCAACCGGCCGCATCGGGTCATGACGGCCATCGCCTTGGGGTACGGTGACCAGCAGGCGGCGGCATGCAGCGAGTCCTGGGTCACGTTTGCGGACATGAGTGACCAAGAAATCGAGACCTATGTCGCCACTGGTGAGCCCATGGGCAAGGCCGGCGCCTATGCGGTACAGGGGCTAGCTGCCGCGTACATCGCGCAAATCAGCGGTAGCTATTCTGGCATCATGGGGCTGCCGCTGTTTGAAACAGCCCGGTCTCTACGATCCCTCGGGTTCGCCATTTAGCCCATTCGAAACTGACCCTACGAGGCTTGCGCCATGCACCAAGACATCTTGATCAATTGGTCGCCCCAAGAGACCCGGGTCGCTATTATGGAAAGCGGGGCGGTCCAAGAGTTGCATGTCGAACGCACGCTTGAATGTGGACTGGTTGGCAACGTTTACCTGGGTAAAGTCGCCCGCGTTTTGCCTGGAATGCAGTCAGCGTTTATTGATGTCGGCTTAGAGCGCGCTGCTTTTTTGCATGTGGCGGACGTTTGGCACAGGCAGCCCGAAGGTGAAGCCCCTTTTGCGGCAAAAGGTGCTGCGAGCGTTATCCCGATCGAAAAGCAAATTTTCGAAGGCCAGTCCTTGATGGTGCAAGTAATCAAGGAGCCTATTGGGACCAAGGGTGCGCGCTTGTCCACACAAATCAGCATTGCGGGGCGCTTGCTGGTTTTTTTGCCGCAGGACGACCACATTGGAGTCTCGCAAAAAATACCGACCCACCAGCGTGATGAGCTGCGTGCACGGATGCAGCGCTTAGTCGGACCGCAAGGTGGAGGTTTCATTTTACGAACCAATGGGGAGGATGCGACCGATGCGGAGCTTGGGGACGACATTGCATACCTTCGCAAGTCCTGGGCCCGTATTAAGGAGGCATCGACCCGCTTGCCAGCCCAATCTATATTGCACCAGGATTTGAGTTTGCTACAGCGCGTTCTGCGCGATTTGGTAGGCGAGGGCACCCAGTCGATCCGGGTCGACTCGCGCGAACAATTTGAAAAGCTCAAGGCATTTGCGGCTGAATTCATGCCCGCTGTAGCCGAAAAGCTGCAGCACTATAAGGGTGAGCGTCCCATCTTTGATTTGTTTTCCATCGACGAAGAAATTGCCAAAGCGCTGGGGCGGCGGGTAGAACTCAAGTCGGGTGGCTATTTGATCGTCGACCAAACCGAAGCATTGACAACCGTCGATGTAAATACCGGTGGTTTTGTCGGTGCGCGCAACTTCGACGACACCATTTTCAAAACGAATTTAGAGGCAGCGCAGGCCATCGCTCGGCAGTTGCGACTGCGCAATCTGGGTGGCATCATCATTGTGGATTTTATCGACATGGTGCGCGAAGACCACCGAGATGCGGTGATGTCCGAGTTTAAGAAACAGCTGTCCCGTGACAGGGTGAAAACCATGGCCGGAGGTTTTTCTCAGCTGGGCCTCGTTGAAATGACCCGTAAACGCACCCGTGAATCACTGGCACGCATGTTGTGTGAACCTTGTGCGGTGTGTGAGGGCAAAGGAATTGTTAAGACCGCCCGCAGCGTCACCTACGACATTTTTCGAGAAATTCTGCGCGAGGCGCGACAATTTAATCCGCGCGAGTTTCGTGTGGTCGCGTCGCCCAAAGTTATTGAATTGTTTCTAGACGAAGAAAGCCAGCACCTGGCTGGTCTGAGTGAATTCATCGGGAAACCGGTGTCGTTACAAAGTGAAGCGGCGATGGGGCAGGAGCAGTACGATATTGTCCTGTTGTAGTGCGCGCACTACGCCCATGTTTGTGTTGCCGTAACCCCAAGGAACCGCCGTTTGCGCCCCATTCCGATTTTGACGTACCACCAGGTGGCCGTTGCACCACACAAGGGTGCCGCCTACCGCAGTTTGTATGTAGCTCCCAACGATTTTTCCCGCCAAATGACCTTGTTGAAATGGCTTGGGTACCGTGGCTTGTCAATGACGGAGCTGCAGCCATATTTGCAGGGCGAACGGTTTGGGAAAGTGGTTGGCATTACCTTTGATGACGGGTATTTGAATAACCTGATCCATGCATTGCCTGTCTTGCAACGCTATGGCTTTTCATCGACTTGTTATGCCGTAAGCCAACGGTTGGGCGCTACTAATATTTGGGACGAACCGGTCGGGATTGTGCAGACAGATCTCATGACGGGTGCGGAGTTAACACAGTGGGTTTTGGGTGGGCAGGAGGTGGGTGGACACACGCGCCACCATGTGCACCTCACCGAAGTGGAGATGCCCTTTGCGCAAACCGAGATTGCACTGTGCAAAACCGAGTTGGAGGAAGCATGTGGGCAGCCGGTAAACCATTTCTGTTACCCGTATGGGGAGTATGCATCGGCCCATAAGGATATCGTCCGCGCGGCGGGGTACAGAACGGCCACGACGACGCAGCGCAGCCGCTGCGCGCTCGGTGAGGACCTCATGGCCTTGCCAAGGGTTCCTGTGGTTCGCTCGACAACGGCGCTTGCATTCGTCACGAAGATACTGACGGGCTACGAGGATAGGCGGCGGGTATGAGCGCT
>JBBRNS010000344.1:0-3234 GCA_038230175.1 Burkholderiales bacterium | reverse complement strand
TGTGCCGTTCACGAACAACCTGGCTGAGCAGGCGCTGCGCATGTGCAAGGTCAAGCAAAAGATCTCGGGCTGCTTTCGCACGACGGCCGGTGCCGATGCGTTCTTAACCATCCGCTCTTACTTGGCGACCATGCACAAGCAGGGCGCTTGCCTGTTTGACTGTCTGGTCTCGACCTTTAACGGTCAGCCCAATCAGCCTTGTTTGGCTGCATGAGCTGAGTAGTTACAAAAAATGTATAAAATCTGCGTTTAGTCCAATGAATATGGGAACAAGTAGCTATCAATTAAAGAGCAACTGCGACGGCAAGTCCTGAGTTGAGCCCGGTTCTTACCGCGCTGGCCGTCAAGCCTTGGAACCTGATGCGGTACCTGCCTTAACACGTTGGCGCAAGGCGTCGAAATAGGCGGCGTCAACCGGCGTGTCAGGGGCAGACGCTGCGCCTTGCAGCAGCAGGCCGCGCAGATGGCGCCGGTCCTGGTCGGTGCGGATCAACTCACGCACATACTCACTGCTGGTGCCGTAGCCACGCTCCACAACCTGTGCATCAACGAAAGCCTTCAGCGTGTCCGGCAGGGAAATGTTCATGGTGGTCATGGAACCAGAATAGTGGCTTCGGCAAAAATTGGCCAGATTGATTGAATGGGCCGCTACGAACTCGCTTGGCGCGGCAAGCATGCATAGCGGTGTGATGGCTGCACTTTGTAGCCAAATCGACCGCTAGAACCCGTGGAATGTGCGTGAGCAGCTATCAAAAGCAGAGTAAATTGATCCTGGATGTCAAAAGTCGTCTACTTCCAGTTCAAGTCCAATTTGCGATGCGTGGCTGCGCAGTCCCGCAAATACAGGTTGATGAGGCTTTGGTACGGAATGCCCACTTCCTCAGAAATGGACTTGAAGTAGCTGATGGACTCTTCGTCGAGCCGAATCGTGATTTGCTTTTTGAGCTGGGCTGCGTAGGGATTTTTCCCGGCAGCTAAAAAGTCATATTCTTTGCGCATGTAACACCTCTAGGGATAAGACCTTGTTTCATGGGCGCTTGCCTTGCGCGCGGAAATGATGCGAATGACGTTGCCTTCAATTCGGTAACAGTGGCAAACCAGCAGCAGCCGCAGCGTGCTGCTCAGGCCCAGCAGAATAAAGCGCTCTTCATCATCCGAGTGATCGGGATCGTCAATCAGCTTGGCGCACTCATCGACGAATACCGATTTGGCTTCCTCAAAGCTCACACCATGCTTATTCACATTTGGCCGTGGCTTTTCTTTCGTCCCACTCGAATTGAAGTGGGCTCATACGGCGTAGTGTAGTTACGTTGTAGTTTTTTCACCAGAAGCGCTGGCTTTTCTACTCCTGCGGTGTGGCCCCGGGGTGCAGATTGCCGGGATTCATACCATTTTTGCGTTCGGAATCAATGCGTCAGGCGATTTTGGTGGGCACCGGGGCACCAATATTTACCACGCGGCCGTCTTGCCAGATGTAGCAGGGCGTGCCGGTTTGCAGCGACAGCTGCTTTGCCTTGCTGTCTGCTCGCAGCAGCGCGACGCCAACCTTGCGCAGGTCCGTGCTGCAGAGTCAGCCAGGGCAAAGCGCGCAAGAGAAGCAACAGTCTTTGCAGGGCGCTATTCAGGCCCACTATGCAGCCGTGTTCGACGCAGCCAGCGTGGCGACTGCAAGCCGGTTGGCAGCGATGTCGTCGAGCTTCGCATTCACAGCGGCCCAGGCTATCGCGTCTATTGCTGAAAAGACGGCCTCACCGTGGTCGTTGCACTGGGCGGTGGTGACAAGTCCAGCCAGGAGCGCGATAGTGCCAAGGCACAGCACATGGTCACATTGTTGAAGGAGTAATTTGATGAACACCACCGCCGCCGGACAACTTGGCATCAAGCCCTTTGAAGCCGCCGACTACCTGCAATCCGACGAAGACTGCGCAGAGTACCTTCAGGCCTGCATGGACGAGGCACCCGAAGACGCTGCCCTGTTCACCAAAGCCGTAGGCGACATCGCACGCGCGCGCGGCATGATGCAGCTGGCACGCGGTACCGGCATCACCCGGGAAGGGCTTTACAAGGCATTGGGCGAACAAGGCAACCCCAGCTTCGCCACCGTTATCAAAGTCATGTACGCACTGGGCTTGCAGTTCAAGGTGAGGGTACGGCCGGTGCAGGACTGAGCACTAAATCGGCCGGTAAACCCGGTGGAATATTCGCAAGCAGCTATTAAAAATGAAGCAATACTGTGGCCTCTATGTATCAATATGGACAACCGGTTTGCGTAGCACTTTTGTGCTACATTGGAGCCAACCCGACAGGAGTCACCATGTCCACGACCACCATCCGCATTGAAGACGACCTCAAAGCCCGTTTAGCCGCCGCTGCGCAGCAAATGGGTAAATCGGCCCACGCCTTTATCGTGGATTCCCTTGCCCAGACGGTAGAGCAAGTGGAACTGGACGCTGCCTTCCACACGCTGGCCGACGAGCGCTGGGCCAACATCCGCGCCACCGGCAAAACTGTCGCGTGGGACGACACCAAAGCCTACCTGATCGCCCGGGCTAACGCCAAGAGTGATGGCAAGCGCCCCCGCAAGCCCACTGCACACAAGCTCGGCAAATAGGCTCCGGCTACAGGTTATCGCTCACCGCTGCATGACCCGCATTGAGCTCGCCCCAGAAGTCCTTGACGACTTCGACCGCTTCTTTGACTACATCGTCCAACACGACCCCGGCTCTGCGCCTGAGCGCATCGGCGAGATTCTGGACGCCATTCAGATCCTCACCCACAGCCCGCAAATGGGTCGCCCCGTGAAAGGCGGCATGCGCGAGCTGGTGATTGGCCGCGCATCGCGCGGCTACGTGGCGCTGTACCAGTATGTGGAGGCGATGGACACCGCGTTTGTGCTGGCTGTCCGCAGTCAGCGAGAGGTGGGGTTCAAGCGCTAATCCCAACGACTGCACCCGTTTGACGACGACAACGGCCGCATCAGCCGCGCCGTGCATACCAAATTAGCCTCTAGCCTGCGTGGAATATCAGCAAACGGCTATCAAAATTTTAGGCAGACGTTCTGCATTTTTGCTGTCACATGATTAGGCGTTTTACAGATGCGCTCGCACATCCATGCGCTGGTTCAAGATGCGCAACACCTCCACCGTATCGCGGGCCTCTTAAATTCGACAGCAGATCGTCTGTTTACTCGGTCCTTCGTGTCGCCATCTCAATGAAATCAACCACTTACCGCAG
>JBBRNS010000343.1:0-3247 GCA_038230175.1 Burkholderiales bacterium | reverse complement strand
GTATAAATGGGTCTTCACCAAAGGCCTTATAGCTTGCCAGAAGATCGGAAGATGGCATGCCTGGCGAGTATGCGCTAGTCAGATAGTCGTCAACAATTTTTTGAGCGGCATGAACTGCTTCTTTCAACGAATCGAAAACTCCGAACGTGTATCGTTCGTTTTCGTCCATGAAATGGAAGTTGTCGTCGACTAGAACTTGAAACTTGGGCATGATCTACTTTGGCCAAACGGTTCTACGTTCCGTGATTTCGAGCTGATATTTTCCTTTGAAATCTACTCCGAAGCCTTCATGCGTGCCAAGAAGTTTGTGCTTTTGATAGGCAAGCCAACTCTAACGCGGCCAATTTTCGGCCTCTACGGTGACTGAGAGTTGAGGCTCACGCTTTTGAGCATTGAGTGCGAAGCGCACCGCGTCGTCTTCGGAGGACGTAGCGTCGTAGAAGACACCATCGCCTGAGGCGGGGCCCATTGCAAGAACTCTGTATAGCCACACAGCGACCTCCGGACGCCTAACGAATAGCGTTTATCTGCCGCGAGACCGAGCCAGTAGAAACCAAGAGCACCTCCTGCGGCAGATAAACCTTGTTGGACTGAACCACGCGAGCAGGTGGCCAGAAGTTGTGCGATAGGGGAATGCTTTTGCGCTCCCCGTATCAGGCAGTCAAATTATTGCCGGACTTGGTGTGTCGGCGGCAACTTTTTGTGAGCGACTGGCCATCGAGCAGCATTGATGTGTACTCCGCCATCGAGACTGATGGTCGGCGCAAGGTGCCAATCTGGCGTGGGCGCGCATAGGCTCCCACAACCCTTTGCTGTGCGATGCAACAACCACGATTGGCGGGCCAGGGCTTACGCTCATGGTGGTCCGCGATTGGCTGGCAGCACCATCACGCAGCCCGGTGCCGGCAGGCGACGGCTCCCAAGGAGCGTTGCCACGCAGTGCAACCGCCCCAGTTGGCAACACGGGCATTGCTGCACATCCATGCGCGCAACCCGTGCCATGAAGTCGCGGGCCGACTCCTGCGCCTGCGGGTTGGGCAGTGGCATGTTCAAAGCCTGGCGTGCCGCGTCGAGCTTTTTCCCCTTGCAAGCCGAGGCCAGTACCCCGTAGTGGCGGATGCGTTTGATGCCTTTGGGCAGCACATGCAGCATCAGACGGCCGATGAACTCTTGTCCTGGCAGCCGTTCGAGCCGCTTGCGGCCGTGCTCGTCGGCGCGCACCGTGAAGGCCACCTCTGTTGGCGTAATCGCCCGGATGCGCTGGTTTCCAATGGCCGTGCGGTGCGTGTAACGGCTCAAGTATTTCAGCACCTGCGCCGGCCCGCCCAGTGGCGTCTTGGCATACACCACCCAGTCGTGGCGGTACAGCGCGCGCTGGCGCGCTCGCCAGGCTCGCTCATCGCACTGCGGGTCGCGCTCGATCTGGCCATCGCGGTGTGCCTGGCCCAGTGCCTGCAGGAACTTGCCCCGAAACACCTTGGACAAGGCATGCACAGGGAAGAGGAAGTCCGGCTTGCGGCTGGGTGTGTGCCAGGTGCCATCGGCCCCCAGCACCCCGCAGGCCATCACCGCGTGCGCGTGAATGTGCCGGCGCAGGTCCTGCGTCCAGGTGTGTAGCACCAGGCTCATCGCCGGCGTGCCCCCAGCGATTCCCATCCATCGGGGGTTGGCCGCAAATTCCGACAGTGTTTGCGCCGTGCTGGCAAACAAGGTGTCGATCACCCAGCGCGGGTGCGCCCCGTACAGGGCGTTCAGACTGTGCGGCAAGGTGAACACCAGGTGCGCGTAGGGAACCGGCAGCACCTCGGCCAGCCGACCTTGCAGCCAGGCATCCTTGGCCCGTGCACCGCACTGCGGGCAGTGGCGGTTCCTGCACGAGTGGTACTGCCAGTGGCTGTGGCCACAGGCATCGCAGGCCAGTTGGTGGCCGCCCAAGGCTGCCGTGCGGCAGGCAACGATGCCCCGCCAGGCCTTGGCCTGGGCGGTGTTCAAGGCGTGCTCGCTCAGGTAGGCCGCGCCAAAGCGGCGCAGCACATCGGCCACGGTGGCCATGGCGCGCTATTGGAGCCTCAGTACAGGCGCAGCGCGCCCAGCAGGTCCAGCGGGTCTACCTCCTTGGGCGCTCGAAACTGCGGGCCGACCAGGTGCAGGTACTTGCCGGTGGTGTTGATGTGGCTGTGGCCCAGCAGCTTCTGGATGGTGAACAGGTCTACTCCGCCTTCCAGCAGATGGGTGGCGAAACAATGGCGCAGCGTGTGGATACCGCCGTGCTTGGTGATTGCGGCAAGCCGGTGTGCGCCGCGATAAGCACGCTGGGCCATGTCGATGTCCATGGGTCCGGTGCCCCTGCTGTTGCCAAACAGCCAGGCGCGTGGACGAAAGCTGCGTACGTAGTCGCGCAGAAGCTCCAGCAAGGTTGGACTGAGCAGCGTGTAGCGGGCGTGACCGCCCTTGCCGCAGGCCACGCGCACGCACATGCGGTCGCTGTGGCTGTCGATGTCGCTCACCCGCAAGACGCAAACCTCAGACACGCGCAGCCCAGTGGCGTAGATGGTTTGCAGCAGCACGCGCCGCACGGGGTGCAGACACACCGCAAACAGGCGGGCGATCTCTTCGCGCGCGAGCAGCTCTGGCTGTCTGGCCGCCACCTTGGCAAACGGGATCTGGAATTGTTCGCGCCGGTGCCCCAGCACGGTCTGGAACAGAAACTGGGTCGCGCAAGCGGCCTGGTTCATGCTGCTGTACGACAGCTTCTCGTCCTTGACCATGTGCAGCAAGTAGGCCTGCACTTGCTGCACCGTGTACGTGGCCGGGTCGCGCCGGTAGTACTTGGCCATGCGCCGGATGGCACCGACATAAGTCTCCTGGGTGCGCTGGGCAAAGCCGCGCTGCACCATGGCATCGATCATGCGTTGGCGTAGTTCAGTCATGAGGTTTCTCCTTCAAGTGCGGGGGACATTCCCCACCTCGAAGGCTTCTCCTCATGGCTGCTTTGCGCAAGCCTCAACGCCAATGAAAACGCGGTGACGGCGCCTTCGCACCAGCCACCGCGTCAGCGGTTTAGTTCAACGTTTGACATGAGCGGCGGGCCAAAGGGCGCGGAGCGGCCTTTGCGACGTCCGCTCGATGGAAGGGTTGGACGAAGCCGCTACGCGGAGCGCACCCCAACAACCTCCCCACGACCTATTCTGTAGGCTCACGCCATCAATTCCGATGCGTGACTTTGCAACACATCGTGAGGACATTC
>JBBRNS010000342.1:0-3287 GCA_038230175.1 Burkholderiales bacterium | reverse complement strand
TTTTGCATCCAGCTCCCAATTTGCACCCAACAGCAGATAGCCGCCACCCAGCCCTGGCTCGTTGGCAAAGGCAATCACCGTCTCCATGACAGACTTGCCAATCTCGCGCGCCCGCTTGGTCTCAATGCGCGTCGATTCGTCGGATGCGTTAAGTTCGGTGAGGAGGTCTTGGGCGGTGCGCATATTTATTTCCGCTTTACCAAATCCAGAAAATTCTCCACAGCATTGGCCGCATCCACAATTTCCTGTCTTGGAATATTAGGCGCGTTGGGATGGGAATACGGGTTCATCACCACATCCTTCATCAGCTCCAACTGAAGCAAGACGGCATCCCAGTCAACCTTCAACACGGTCACAGTACCCGGCCAAGCCTTCAAGCCATTCAGTAGGTCTTGCGCTTTGTGGTCAGTCAGATCCTGTTTGTAAGGGATTTTTATATTTTTCAATTCGCAGGCAGCACGAATGCCGGTCTCGAACGCCTGTCGCACGTAGTTGGCGGCTGCTTCGGGGTAGCCCATTGTGAGAAGGTCACGCGCTTTCTGCAACAAGGCTGGTGCTGGGCGCTTTTGGGTTTTGCGCACGATTGGCAAAGGTGCCGATGCCGCTTGGTCTCCCTCAAACACTTCGTAGCAAGTCCAGCCGTTGGGCAAATGTTGCCGCGCCAAATCAAACCAACCCCGGTCATGGGTAAGCAGAACGACCTGCCAATCCAAGAAATAATTCTTCAATACGCTCAGCACTGGCAGGCGGTTCGAGTGATCGAGCCCCACCAGCACATCATCGAGAACCAGCATTTTCAAGTGTTGGGTAGTGCGGGGCGCGCAAGCCAGCCGGGCACCAAGGTAAAGCGCCAAAGCAAGCGCGGACAAGCGAGCTTCATTCAAGTAATTTTGCGGCCGATCAACGTCAAGGCCTCGGTACGAAATTTGAAGCCCAATCACTTTGTCAACAAATGCCTTGTCCCGATATGCCTTGGCACTGTTGTAGCGGACACCCTCAAAAGGCAAATCCACCAGTTGCAGACTATTGGGACAAAGCCTCTGCAAAATGGCCTGCGCTTCCGGTAACAGCAGCTCAATGGCTCGCTTCATAGCGGCGTTGAATTGGGTGCAAGCAATGAGCGCACTGCCGACCAATCTGCGGGTATTGACAGTGGGCAAGTTGCGCTGGACGGCCTGCCACAACTCCCAGATCGACCTGTTTGTAGCTAAATCCACAAACCCGGCCAAAAGTTCCGCCACCATGGGCTCGAACAGGTTGATCGCATCATCGCCGTGTTTGTAGTTGGTGTTGAGTAAGCTGCGGTAGTCCAGCATGGCGCTGAACTTGGCGGCTTCACTGATCCGCAAGTTTCTCGGCGCGTCATGCCCCGGATGAATCGGTACGGCAAACGGTCCGTGCTGTGGCAAACTCCAAGTAACCCGCGTTGGCATTGAACCTGCTACCACCGTCCACGCTGCGGCACTGCTATCGTCAAAGCCGACCTCCACCCGTATATTGCCGATTCCCGCGTTGGAGAACGAGTTGCGCAGGTCCAGCAGGTTGGGCGGCGTGCCGTAGCTGAATAAACCCCGCAACGCATGAAACAGGGAACTCTTGCCACTACCGTTTTCGCCATAAACCAGCAGGTTCTTGCCGGCCAGCTCAAAAGTGGCGGGGGCAGAGCCAGGGAAGGCACGAAAGTCCGTGAGGCTGAGGGTATTGATCTTCACGGGCTGTTTTTTCTGGAAGCGTTATCAGGCTTGGCTTTCGATGATCCGCACCACATCCAGCGTTTGCAGCTCGAACAGCATGCCGTAGATGGGGTGGCGGGGATGGAAGATGGCCGTGGCAATGGCCTGCGCGTCCATGCCCTCGCGGATGCCCGCTGCGGCGCAGGCCTCGAACAGGTGGATGGCTTTGGCGTGCAGGTCTTCAGGGAAGAAGAGTTCGTAGACGAGGCCGTTGAGGAGGCGTTCGTACTCGGGAGCTTGCAAGCCTGCCTCTACAGCAGAAATCAGCTGCTCGATCACTTCACGCTGCGACTGATTTGCAGATGGGATTGGAACCGACTGCATACGGTCAGAGAAGGCACGAAGGTAGCCGCCCTGAATTCGATTTGCGACCTGCTCGTAGAACCATTCAATTGCTGATGAATTGAGCAAAGCGGTCAACCATCTCTCAACGGTGGGAATGAAGTAGCAGGTATTTGCCAAATAATGCTGCTTTGTATCCCAAGCAAAGCTTTGGTGCAGGTAAATATCGGGGTAAACAATCTTCGAGGTCTCAAACTCACGCCAGTACGCGATGTTGTCTTGAATATTGAACCAATCGTATGGGCCGGCTTTGCGGCCGGGCCACGCGCCATGCCGGTCGTCGTCCCAGCTGTCTGGCTTTGGCTTCAACTGGATTTTGAAAGGCGCCAGGTGTTTTTTGATAGCTGGATAGTCATCTATGTCAATGCCTCTTCGCGTAAAGATCAGCCATAGGTCTTGCGACTCCACATTCCACCGCTTCACATCCCGCCCCCGCAAAAACGGCTTAATGATCTCCGCTGATTTCGGGTCTTGGGCCACCAGCGCATCACGCACTTCCAGGCTGATTACAAACGCCTCGTTCAGACCGGTCAACACGCCACGGAAAAACCGCCCCTGGCAATAGTCGCCCAGCGGCTGCCCGGCTTTGCGCAGGCGCTCCAGCAGGCGGCGCTTGAGTGGCGGTTCCAGTTGCCAGCCTTCGCGCTTGAGCTCGTTTTGCGGCACGGCAAAGCGCTCCGCGTCAAACACATCGGGGAAGTCGATCACGCGGTGACTGTCGTTGCTGCTGTCCCAGTTCAGCACCCACACGTCATTCGTTGCCTCATGGGCCGACACCGGCTTGGCGCGTTTGGTGGCGATGACAATGGTGGGGTAGGCCAGCGCATCAAACACGGCTTCGTCGCCAAAGTCGATGATCTGGCGCAGCTCGGTGTGGGTGGCCATGTACTGGCGCAAGTCGGCACCGTATTTGGCCCTAAACCACTTGTTGTTGGTTATGAAGCTCAGGCAACCTCCGGGGTTCAAAAGCTGGAATGAGCGTTCGTAAAAGTACACATACAAATCAGCGGTGCCGCTGTAACTGTGCGGGTAGTGGGGCTTGTAGCGCGGCTTGTCGTCTTTGATGCTCTCCTGCCGCACATAGGGCGGGTTGCCAATGACAATGTCAAAACCCTGACCACCTAGGCTGTGAGTGAAGCCAAACATCCATTCGGGGTCAAAAAACTCGGCGTGGATGTTCTGGTCAAACGGGTCCCAGGCGGTCATGGCTTT
>JBBRNS010000341.1:0-3302 GCA_038230175.1 Burkholderiales bacterium | reverse complement strand
TCCATCCGCACCGCGTCCGCCAGCCCCGTATGCCGCACCCCCATGATCTCGCCATCATCCGTCCACGCAGTAATCGCCAGCTCCTTAGGGCAGGTAGCCCGCTCAATCGCCAGCGAGTGGTAACGGTTCACCGTGAACTGCTTGGGCAAGCCCGCAAACACGCCCTCTTGCGTGGTGGTGATGACACTGGTCTTACCGTGCATCAGCGCCTGCGCCCGAATGATCTTGCCACCCAGCGCCGCACCAATGGACTGGTGCCCCAGGCACACGCCCAGAATCGGCAGCTTGCCCATAAAGTGCTGGATGGCTGCCACCGAAATGCCCGCCTCGGCAGGCGAACAAGGCCCGGGGGACACCACCAAACGGTCCGGCTTGCGCGCAGCAATACCTTCTACGGTGATTTCGTCGTTGCGAAACACTTCCACCTCGGCGCCCAGCTCACCAAAATACTGGACGATGTTGTAGGTAAAGCTGTCGTAGTTGTCGATCATCAAGAGCTTCATAGCGCCTCCCCTTTTGTCGCGGTGTGTGCCTCGCCGCGCAGGCGCGCAAACTCGCGGTGTTCATAGTCGATGCAAACTTCCATCAGGCTTCGGTAGATGGCCTCCAGAACGTCTGGCGGGCCACCCTCGGCCGACGTGCGTTCGCGGACCCGGTCCACGATGGTCTGGATGCGGTCTTCGTCCCGCACCTGCGAGGCGTCTTGCTTGATGCGCGCCGCCTGCGTCATGTAACTGGCGCGCTGCACCAGCAGGGGCACCAGGATGTCGTCTAGCGCATCCACACCGCGGCGCACGTCAGCCATGGTGTGGCAGACCACCAACGTGTGCTGCGTTGGCGTGGCGTGTATGGGCATAGGCTGCTGCGCCGCTGTCGTTGGTTGCGTGCTCATTCCAGACCCTCCTCTACCAATTCGGCAGCGCGCAACAGGGCACGGGCCTTGGCCTCGGTCTCGGCCCATTCCAGCTCAGGCACGCTGTCGGCCACCACACCCGCGGCAGCCTGCACATACAGAGTTTGGTTTTTGATAATGCCGGTGCGAATGGCAATCGCCACGTCCATATCCCCGGCGTAACTCAGGTAACCGCAGGCGCCGCCGTAAATGCCGCGCTTAACGGGCTCCAACTGGTCAATCAGCTCCATGGCGTGTACTTTTGGCGCACCGGTGAGGGTACCCGCTGGGAAAGTGGCTTTGAGCACGTCCATGCTGGTCATGCCGTCCAACAGCGTGCCTTCGACATTGCTGACGATGTGCATAACGTGGCTATAACGCTCCACACAAAACGCGTCCGACAGCTTGACGCTGCCCGTTTTGGCAATGCGGCCAATGTCGTTGCGCGCTAGGTCAATCAGCATGACGTGCTCGGCGCGTTCTTTGGGGTCGTTGATGAGTTCCACCTCAGCGGCCTTGTCCAGCTCAGGCGTAGCGCCACGCGGGCGCGTACCGGCCAAGGGGCGAATGGTGACTTTTGTAACTGGAGCGCCCTCAATGCTCACCTGTTCTTGGCGTACCAAAATCTCCGGCGAGGCACCCACCACGTGGAAATCGCCAAAGTGGTAGTAATACATATAGGGGCTGGGGTTCAGCGCCCGCAGCGCGCGGTACAGCGACAGGGGCGCCGCGGCGTAGCGCTTTTTGATGCGCTGACCCACCTGCACCTGCATAAAGTCGCCCCCGGCGATCAGCTCTTTGGCGCGCACCACTGCGGCGATGTAGTCAGCCTTGGCAAAGTCGCGCTGGGCCGGGTGGCTGGCGCTGGGTTTGATGGCTGGCGCGGTGACGGCCAGGGACAAGCGGTCTTTGAGTTCGCGCAGGCGCTCGGTGGCCTTGGCAAACGCGTCTGGCAGGGCTGGGTCGGCATACACAATCAGGTGCAGCTTGCCCGATAAGTTATCGATCACCGCCAGCTCTTCACACTGCAGAAGCAAGATATCGGGGCAGCCCAGTTCATCGGGCGGGCAGCTGGCCTCCAGCTTTTTCTCGATGTAGCGCACCGCGTCGTAGCCAAAATACCCCGCCAGGCCGCCGCAAAACCGGGGCAAACCCGGGCGCAGCGCCACTTTGAAGCGCTTTTGGTACTCGGCAATAAAGTCCAGCGGGTTGGTGCGGGATGTCTCCACCACCACGCCGTCGGTTACCACTTCGGTCAGTGCCTGCGCACCAAAGCCACTGGCGCGCAGCAGCGTGCGCGCTGGCAGGCCAATAAAGCTGTAGCGGCCGAAGCGCTCACCGCCTACGACCGATTCCAGTAAAAAGCTGTATTGGCCGTTGGCCGGGTCGTTGGCCGCCTCTGAGCCCGGTGTATGCGCCAGCTTCAGGTACAGCGACAAGGGGGTTTCCAAGTCGGCGAAGGCCTGGGCGACGATGGGGATGCGGTTGTAGCCCTGCACACGCAGGGCTTGAAATTCGGTTTCGGTCATCACGGTGGAATGCCTTTCTAGATCTGGGCGGGGCTGTTCATGGGCCTTCGCGCCGGCACCGCGTTAGCAGCGGGATTGACTTTTGGTGCCCCCATAAACGCGGGGGTGACGTGGGGCATGCAGGGGCCCGTTTGTGCAGCACACCGCGAGGGGTCAGGCGGAATGGTGCGCGCAGCGCCCGTGGCTTACGGTTGGCGCACGCCAGGGCCAAGCCCCCCGGTCGCTACAACCCGTAATAAAGATGCGGTGAATGAACATCTTCGCAGTGTAGCAAACCCGCCTGACTGCGACACTGCGGGCCCGCGGTACCCGAGACGCCACAGCTAGTGAAAACCCTTAGACCCCATTGAAAGGTATCAGCGCAGAATAGGCCAGCCGATACTTGAATCTAATAACTTTCAAGGATGCAAGCCCCATGTACTTGATCAAGCAATTTCTGGCTGGCTCTATGGCCCTGATGCCAGGAGCAGCCACCATTGATCGAGCCAGTGTTAAAGCCGAGGACAACCATAAGCCCGTGTACCCCGTTGATCACTGTGTGGTGCACCACTTCACCCGCTTCTTTATAAGGAACTCTCTATGCGATTGATTCAAAAACTTCTGATTGGTACCGTTGCCCTGTGTATGGGTGCTGCCGCCATGGCGGCAACCATTGACTTGGCCGGAGTCAAAGTTGAAGACAAAGAAAAAGTAGGCGGCGTAGAAATACCGCTCAACGGCGCGGGCATCCGCGTTAAGTTTTTCAAAATTTACGTCGGCGAGTTGTATGCCAGCAAAAAAGTGCACACGCTTGAAGAATTTATTGCAGCCCCAGGCCCCAAGCGTTTGAAAATGACCTTCTTGCGCGACGTGGACCCCACCTCGTTCGGACGCCTACTGAC
>JBBRNS010000340.1:0-3328 GCA_038230175.1 Burkholderiales bacterium | reverse complement strand
ATGTAGACGGTGGCCACAGCAAGACCATGGGCGTGGCTGAAAACAACCCGATTGGCTAGTTTTAACGCCAAATTGGCTGCTAGCCCTCGTGGAACGTGCGCAAGCAGCTATCAAAAAAATAGCGCCACTAGGCGCTATTTTTTTGGCAACCCGCTACTTACCGCACGCAGTCGGCGTAGTAGTGCACCACACCGTCGGCGCCCTGCTCTTCCACCAGTCCATGGATATCGGTTTCGAAACCCGGGCAGCGCGCGTTGAGCTCGCGTGAAAACTTGAGGTAGTCCACGATTTTTTTGTTAAACACCTCTCCTGGTATTAACAAGGGAATTCCCGGCGGGTAAGGTGTCACCAAACCGACGGTAATGCGCCCTTCTAGGTGGTCAATCTCAACACGCTCGGTCTTGCGCAGTGCAATGTGCGCGTAGGCGTCGCTGGGCTTCATGGCCGGCGTCAGGTCGCTGAGGTACATGTCGGTGGTCAAACGGGCAATATCGTACTTGGCGTACATGGTATGCAGGTGTTGGCACAGGTCGGCCAGGCCCATCCGTTCGTAGCGCGGATTGGACTTGCAAAACTTCGGCAAAATCTTCCACATGGGTTGGTTCTTGTCGTAGTCGTCCTTGAACTGTTGCAAGGCGGTGAGCATGCTGTTCCATCGGCCCTTGGTGATACCGATGGTGAACATGATGAAGAAGCTGTAAAGCCCCGTCTTCTCAACCACCACGCCGTTTTCGGTCAAGAATTTGGTGACGATGCTGGCCGGAATACCGGTTTTAGCGAACTTACCGTTCAAATCCATGCCGGGTGTGACGATGGTGGACTTGATGGGGTCCAGCATGTTGAATCCGGTGGCCATGCGGCCAAAACCGTGCCAGTTGGCTTTGGCGTTTTTCGATTCGCCCTTGATGATCCAGTCGGTAGCGCGGCCAATACCCTCCTCCACCAGTTTGTCCGGCCCCCATACCTTGAACCACCAGTCCGCGCCGTACTCTTCGTCCACCTTGCGCATGGCACGTCGAAAATCCAGGGCCTCGGCAATACTCTCTTCAACCAGCGCGGTGCCGCCCGGAGGCTCCATCATGGCAGCAGCGACGTCGCAGCTGGCAATGATGCTGTACTGTGGGCTGGTGCTGGTGTGCATCAGGTAGGCCTCGTTGAACAGCGGCCTGTCTAACTTAACGGTCTGCGAGTCCTGCACCAACACATGGCTAGCTTGGCTGATACCGGCCAAGAGCTTATGGATGGATTGTGTGGCATACACCATCGCCTTTTTCGGGCGCTTGCGATTCTTACCCATGGAGTGGTAAGTGCCGTAAAACGGGTGGAATGCGGCGTGCGGCAACCAGGCCTCGTCGAAATGCAGGTTTTCAACGTAGCCGTCCAGCATATTTTTGATGGTTTCGGTGTTGTAGAGCACGCCGTCGTAGGTCGACTGGGTGACCGTCATGACACGCGGGCGAACATCAGCTGCGTCTACCCCTTGAAGCAGCGGGTTCGCGCGGATTTTGCGCTGGATGGACGCTGGCTCAAACTCTTCTTTCGGAATGGGGCCGATGATGCCGAAATGGTTGCGTGTGGGCTTCAGAAACACGGGAATCGAGCCCGTCATGATGATCGCGTGCAGGATGGATTTGTGGCAGTTGCGGTCTACCACCACCACGTCGCCCGGCGCCACGGTGTGGTGCCACACCATCTTATTGCTGGTACTGGTCCCATTGGTCACAAAGAAACAGTGGTCGGCGTTAAAAATGCGCGCAGCATTGCGCTCGCTCTCTCCGATAGCGCCGTTGTGGTCCAGCAATTGGCCCAATTCTTCCACCGCGTTGCACACATCGGCACGCAGCATGTTTTCGCCGTAAAACTGGTGGTACATCTGGCCCACAGGACTCTTCAAAAACGCCACGCCGCCGGAATGCCCTGGGCAGTGCCATGAGTAGGAGCCATCTTCGGCGTAGTCCAGCAATGCTTTAAAAAATGGCGGTTGTACACCTTCCAAGTAGCTTTTCGCCTCGCGGATGATATGGCGCGCCACAAACTCGGGCGTATCCTCAAACATGTGAATGAAGCCATGCAGCTCGCGCAGGATGTCATTGGGAATATGGCGCGAGGTTTTGGTCTCGCCATAGACATAGATCGGGACGTCCAGATTTTTGCGCCGCACTTCGGTAATGAAATGCCGTAAATTCAACACAGCGGGGTCCAAACCGGAGCCCAGCGTGAACTCCTCGTCGTCAATGGACAAAATGAACGCGCTCGCACGGCTCTGCTGCTGGGCAAACTGGCTCAAGTCGCCGTAGCTGGTGACGCCCAGTACTTCGAAACCTTCCGACTCAATAGCCTGCGCTAAGGCGCGAATACCGAGACCAGAGGTATTTTCAGAACGAAAGTCTTCGTCGATGATGACGATGGGGAAGCGAAATTTCATGACAGACTCCGTCCGAAAACAGATAAATATGGAAAACAGGCGCGAAGTGTAAGGACATATTGCCTCTGTCAATCTGACCGAGCCAATTATTGACGCAGAATGTCGTGATCACAACACATGCAAGGCCCCTATGGCGGAATCCACACTCTGGTGGTTGATGGCCGGTACAGCCGTCGGAATCGAACTGGTCACCGGAACCTTCTATTTGCTGATGCTTGCAATCGGCTTGGCGGCAGCGGCCTTGGCAGCCCACGCGGGTGCGTCATTGACTGCGCAAATCGTCGTTGCTGCGCTGGTGGGAGCCGGTACGGTGCTGGCTTGGCGCCGTTACCAGCAATCACAACCAGCGGCGATGAACCACAAGGCCAACCGCGACGTGAATCTGGACATCGGCGAGACGGTGAACGTCGAAACCTGGAATCCGGACGGAACATCCTCGGTACGCTATCGCGGCGCGAATTGGGCCGTATCCAGCGTGTCCGGCGGGCCTTTGGCCACGGGGCCACACCAGGTTGTTGAGGTTGTCGGCAGCCGTCTGATGGTGCGCAAGCTATAGACCTATAGACCCATAGACCTATAGACCTATAGGCCCGTAGAGCGCAAATTGAACACTCAAGTCAACAAAAGGAAACGTTATGCAGATTCAAATCGGATTAATTTTGCTCATTGTGGCATTCGTCTTTGTCATGAAGTCCGTCAAGGTGGTGCCGCAACAGCACGCATGGGTGGTCGAGCGCTTGGGACGCTACGACGGCACTCTGACGCCCGGTTTGAGCTTTCTGATGCCCTTCATTGATCGCGTGGCCTACAAGCATGTGCTGAAGGAAATCCCGCTGGACATCCCCAGCCAAGTTTGTATTACCCGCGACAACACCCAACTGCAAGTCGACGGCATTTTGTATT
>JBBRNS010000339.1:0-3353 GCA_038230175.1 Burkholderiales bacterium | reverse complement strand
TGCACCAAGGCCGGCGGGGTGTTCGGGTCATCGAGTTGCACCCACATGTAGGCCACCTTGACGCCCGTGCCCCGAAACTCGTCGTCGCGCATGTGCACTTCGCCTGGCACCATTTTCTCGTCGGCGGGCGGCGCGGGCAGGGTGGCCTCGCCACTGAGGTGTTCTCCCTCGGTACCCAGCACCTGGTAGTACATGCTCTCGAGGTCGTCGGCCCGCAGCAATTCGCGCGCGGGTAGGGGCAGTGCGAAGTGGGCGTGATGCTGCTCCAGCGTCACCAGGCGGGCCAGCGCGCCCACGTTGTATTCCAGCGCGCGGTCAAAGGGTTTGCCCGCAATGCCCTGCGCCACCAGCCAGGTGATGACAAGGCTGATGGGCCACAGCAGCAGCAGTGGTGTGAGCATCCAGTCCAGGATCTCCCCGAACAGGCTGCGTTGCTCGCGCTGGAAAAGTTTCACGTGATGGTCAATGCAATTTCGCGCCGGGCCGCCCCAAGAGAAATTAGCCCCCGTGGGGGGCTGCGACCCGCGCAGCGGTGGAGCGTGGGGGTCATATCAACTCGCTATCTTTTCGAGGCAGTAGCCCAAGCCACGAACGGTGGCAATACGGATAGGGCCTTTCTCGATCTTTTTGCGCAGGCGGTGGATGTACACCTCAATGGCGTTGTTGCTGACCTCTTCGCCCCACTCGCACAGCCGCTCCACCAATTGGTCCTTGCTGACCAGGCGGCCCGCGCGCTGCAGCAGCACTTCAAGCAGGCCCAGTTCACGCGCCGAGAGTTCGACCATCTTGCCGTCGATCGTGGCCACGCGCCCGGCTTGGTCGTACACCAGCGGGCCGTGTTTGATGGTGCTGCTGTTGGCGCCCATACCGCGGCGTACCAGAGCGCGCACGCGGGCTTCTAACTCTTGCAGGCTAAAGGGTTTGGCCATGTAGTCGTCCGCGCCGTAGTCCAGCCCCTTGACGCGTTCGTCGACGCTGTCAGCCGCGGTGAGCACCAACACGGGCAACGCAGAGCCACGCCCGCGCAGTTTTTTAAGCACCTCCAAACCATGCATTTTGGGCAGGCCGAGGTCCAGTATGAGCAGGTCAAACTCGGTGTTGGTCATAAGGGCAGCGTCGGCCTCGGTGCCGCTGGCGACATGGTCAACGACGGCGCCTGCACTGCGCAGGGCGCGTAATAGGCCGTCGGCCAGAACCTGGTCATCCTCGGCAATCAAAATGCGCATGCGGACTCCTCTGTGTGGATGGAGGGCATTCTAGGCCTCAGCGCTGGCAATAGGCTTCTAGCCCAATTGCCACCACTGTGGCAATCTCGTCGCCCATGTCCTGGCGCATTTCAGTCTGCGCCTGCGCCACTGCATCTTGGTAGGCCGCCAGCCAGGCCAGACCTAGCGCGGTGAATCGCACTTTGCGCGCACGGGCGTCACGCGGGTCTTCTTCGCGCACCACCATCCCCCAGGCCTCGCATTGGTCGACCAGCGTACCCATGGCCTGCTTAGTCATACCGGCGGCTTGGGCTAACTCAGTTAGTCGTGCGCCTGGGGACGGCAGGTGGCGGGTGATGTGGATGTGCGCCGCACCCACCTGATTGCGTGCCGCCAGGTTGGACAGTGCCAGTGGCGTGCCCGGGTGCTGGGCCAACAGTTCCATTACCCGGGCGTCAAAACGCACCAGCGCCAGGCGCAGCCAGTGGCCTAGATGGGTGGGGGTCCAAAGTGCGGGCGCAGCAGCGTCGTTCGTCATGCAGCGAATAGTAATTCAAACTGACTAAAAAATGTGATTGTGGGTTTCAATAAGCTCGGCTAAACTACTGTTCAAGCATCCAGCCTGTAATTAATACCACTGGATGTCAATTTCTAACTGGTTGATTTTTAAGGAGATTTTTCATGGACGCACCCGTCAAGAACGCAGGCAACCTCAACGGTGCCAACAGCGAAAAAGCCAAAGCCCTGCAAGTGGCCTTGGCCCAGATCGAAAAACAATTCGGCAAAGGCACCATCATGCGCCTGGGTGAGGGCGAGGTGATTGAAGACATTCAGGTGGTGTCCACCGGCTCCTTGGGGCTGGACATCGCCCTGGGCGTAGGCGGCCTGCCGCGTGGCCGGGTGGTCGAGATCTACGGCCCTGAGTCGTCCGGCAAAACCACTCTCACCTTGCAAGTGATTGCCGAGATGCAAAAGCAAGGCGGCCAATGCGCCTTCGTGGACGCCGAGCACGCGCTGGACATCCAATACGCGCAAAAGCTGGGTGTGAACCTGCAAGACCTGCTGATCAGCCAGCCCGACACCGGCGAGCAGGCGCTGGAAATTGTGGATAGCCTGGTGCGCTCTGGTGCGGTCGATTTGATCGTGGTCGACTCGGTGGCGGCACTGACGCCCAAGGCTGAGTTAGAAGGTGAAATGGGAGACAGCTTGCCCGGTTTGCAGGCCCGTTTGATGAGCCAGGCCCTGCGCAAGCTCACCGCCCACATCAAAAAGACCAACTGCATGGTCATCTTCATCAACCAGATTCGTATGAAGATTGGCGTGATGTTTGGCTCGCCAGAGACCACCACCGGAGGCAACGCGCTCAAGTTCTACGCATCGGTACGCTTGGACATTCGCCGCACTGGCACCATCAAAAAAGGTGACGAAGCCATTGGCAATGAGACCAAGGTCAAGGTGGTCAAAAACAAAGTGGCTTCGCCGTTTAAAACGGCCGAGTTCGACATTTTGTTTGGCGAAGGCATCAGCCGCCACGGCGAGATCATCGACATGGGGGTGACCGCCAACATCATCGACAAATCGGGCGCCTGGTACGCCTACAACGGCGAAAAGATCGGCCAAGGCCGCGACAATGCCCGCGAGTTTTTGCGCGAGAACCCCGGCCTGTCTACCGAGATCGAAAACAAGGTGCGCGCCTCGCTGGGCATCCCCTTGGTGCCCGGCGGCGCGGAGCCAGAAGTGAAACCAAAATCGGGTGGAAAAAAGGCTGCAGCCCCCGCTGATGTTGCGTAAGCAGCTACTGATTTTGTAGCGACTTTGGTCTTTTTACAAACGCCCATGGCCACAACCCCCCTCTCCCTCAAGGGCCGGGCCCTGCGCCTGCTCAGCGGCCGCGAACATTCGCGCACTGAGCTAGAGCGCAAGCTCATCCCCCATGAAGAAGAGCCGGGCACGCTGGCCAAGGCGTTGGACGACCTGCAGGCCAAAGGCTTTATCAGCGAGCAGCGTGTGGTGGCGTCGGTGCTGCATCGCCGCTCAGCCAAGCTGGGCACGGCGCGTATCAAGCAAGAGCTGCAAAGCAAAGGCTTGGCGCCTGAGGCGGTGCTGGAGGCGGTGGACCAATTGCGCGCCACCGAGGTAGAGAGGGCG
>JBBRNS010000338.1:0-3378 GCA_038230175.1 Burkholderiales bacterium | reverse complement strand
ACATGTTGGGGGCTTACGTAGGCTACAGCGTGTCCACCATAACTGGCTTTTGGCCTGCTTTGTTTTTGGCGCCCCTGATCGTCGGTGCCATGGGTGCGTTGTTTGAGCGGGTTTGCCTGCGCCGGGTGCACAAGTTTGGCCATGTTGCCGAACTGCTGCTGACCTTCGGGCTGTCGTATGTGGTGCTCGAATTGGTGACTTTGGTTTGGGGTCGCTTGGCCATGGAGTTCAAACCACCAGAGGTACTGATGGGCCCGGCTTTTACCTTGATCAACCATTCGATCAACGGTTTGTCTGTCATGTGGGGCGCGGCTCCCTCCGAGTTGTGCTCGGCAGCTGACGCAAGTTTGCGTATTGTTTGTTCGCCGTTTCCAGCAACACGCGCTTTCATGATGGTGGTCGCCGTAGTCATGCTGGTCTCGGTTTGGCTTTTGCTGACCCGCACCCGCGTGGGCTTGGTTATTCAGTCGGCACTAACGCATCCTGACGCGGTAGAGGCATTGGGCCACAACGTGCCGCGCATTTTTATGCTGGTATTTGGTGCGGGCGCTGGTTTGGCGGGGTTGGCCGGTGTCATTGGCGGAAGCACGTATTTGACTGAGCCAGCGATGGGAGCCACGGTGGGGTCCATCATCTTTGTGGTGGTGGTGGTTGGGGGTATGGGGTCTTTGTCGGGGGCCTTTTTGGCATCGATCTTGATTGGTGTGATCCAAACCTTTGCGGTGGCGTTTGACTACTCAGTCGCGACCCTGGCTCAGCAAGTGGGCTTGCAGCTGAGCGATGCAACGCTGCATAACACCTTCGTCAAAATGACCTTGTCGCAAGTAGCCCCCATCTTGCCCTACTTGTTTCTGGTCTTGATTCTGATTTTTAGGCCCAAAGGCCTGCTTGGTACTCGGGAGGGTTAGGCATGCAAGAGAATTACGGCGCCAAGCGCTTTAATACCGGTCGGTGGACCATTTGGAGTGTGTTTGCCCTGGTGCTCGCACTGGCGCCCATGGTGTTTACCAGCGGTCTTGCCATCACGGTTTTGTCGCAAATGGGCATCGCCATCATCGTGTGTTTGTCGTACAACATCCTGCTGGGCCAAGGGGGCATGCTGAGCTTTGGGCATGCGGTGTACCCCGGCTTGGGGGGCTTTATGGCCATGCATGCGCTCAATGGCATATCCAGTGGGGCTTTGCCCATACCGGTATCGCTCATTCCCTTAGTGGGTGGCTTGGCCGGTATGGGTTTTGCCGTGCTGCTGGGCTATGTCACAACCCGTAAGTCAGGCACCACCTTTGCCATGATCACTTTAGGCATTGGAGAACTGGTGTTTGCCATGTCGCTGATGGTGCCCGAGTTCTTCGGCGGCGAAGGGGGTGTTTCGGGTAACCGGGTGGTGGGTGAGGCGGTTGCCGGTATCACATTTGGCCCGCCTATACAGGTGTACTACCTGATAGCCATCTACACCTTTGTTTCGGTGGTGGCTATGTTTGCCTTTACCGGAACCCCCTTAGGGCGCATGCTCAATGCCGTGCGCGACAATCCTGAGCGGGTGGAGTTTATTGGCTACAACACCCAGCGAATTCGTTATACGGCCTTCATCATCGCGGGTTTTTTTGCCGGCATATCCGGTGGTTTGGGGGCCCTGAATTTCGAGATCGTTACCGCAGAGGTTGTGCATGCAAACCGCTCTGGCGCCTATTTGCTGTTTACCTTCTTGGGTGGTGCCACGTTCTTCTTCGGACCCATCATTGGTGCCATTTTGATGGTGCTCGCTTTTGCCCTGTTGAGTGAATTCACCCAAGCCTGGCTCTTGTACCTGGGCCTGATATTCATGTTTATGGTGATGTATGCCCCCGGCGGCATTGCGAGCCTGATCATGATGAATCTGCGGGTGGCACGCTTCGGTCAATTGCGCAGCTTGTTGGTGCCCTACCTCGGGCTGGGGCTCACCTTATTGGTGGCCTTGGCCGGCGTGGGTGCCTTGATCGAGATGACCTACCTCTTGCAGCTTGATTCGGGGCAGGGTGACAACTTGCGGTTTTTTGGCGTCACGCTGGACGCCCATTCGCGCCAAAGCTGGCTGGGCGCCGTGGCGGTGTTTGTGGTGGGCGGCAGTTTGTTTGCCCTGGCGGAGCGCCGGTTTGCCCGCCAGTGGGGCGCCATCCAAGAGCACATTGAAAAAGAAATGAAGCAAAGGGCGGCACTATGAGTACACCCGACCAATATGCACTGGAACTTAAAAACCTGCGCAAGAGTTTTGGCAAGTCAGAAATCATTCGTGGCATCAACCTGTCGGTTCGCGCCGGCGAGCGGGTTGCGGTCATTGGCCCCAATGGGGCGGGCAAGTCCACCTTGTTTAACCTGGTCAGTGGACGCCTTGAACCCACCAGCGGCGACGTGCTGCTTAACGGCAAACGCATCAATGGGCTCAAGCCCTATGAAATTAACCGCTTGGGGCTGTCGCGTAGCTTTCAGATCACCAACATATTTCCAAAGCTCAGCGTGTTCGAAAATCTGCGCTGCGGGGTGTTGTGGAGCTTGGGATACGGCTACACATTTTTGAAGTTTTTGGTCAACCTCGACGATGCCAATGCCCGTGCCCGTGAGCTCATGGAGATGATCCAGCTCGACAAAAAGCGCGATGTTTTGGCCATGAACCTGACCTATGCCGAGCAGCGCGCGCTGGAGATCGGCGTCACCATCGGCGGTGGCTCCAATGTGATTTTGCTGGACGAACCGACGGCCGGCATGAGCCACAGCGAGACCGGTCGGTTTATTACGCTGATCAAAGAGGTCACCGTGGGACGAACACTGCTCACGGTTGAGCACGACATGGGCGTGGTGTTTGGACTTGCAGACCGCATCGCCGTCGTCGTGTACGGTGAAGTGATTGCTTTTGACACCCCAGACGCCGTGCGGGCCAACGCCAGTGTGCAAGACGCCTACTTGGGCTCATCAGTGGCAGACGCGCAGGCACAGGGGCACTGACTATGTTGACACTATCCAATCTCAATGCCTTCTACGGCAAAAGCCATGTTTTGCATGGCGTGAATTTGCAAGTCAACGCCGGCGAAATCGTGGCACTGTTGGGGCGCAATGGTTCCGGGCGCTCCACCATGGCCAAGTCCATCATGGGGCTGGTGGAGTGCAAAGGCTCAATCCGCTGGCGCGAGCAAGAAATCATCGGTCGCAACACCTTTGAAATTGCCCATTTGGGCTTGGGTTATGTGCCAGAGTCCCGCGACATCTTCCCCAAACTCACCGTGCACCAAAACTTGCTTCTGGGCCAAAAGCGCGGCCAGAAGAACCCGCGTTGGTCTTTTGATGACATGTACCGCATGTTTCCCCGCCTCAAAGAACGCGAGCACACCGAAGCGGGTGTCTTGT
>JBBRNS010000337.1:0-3380 GCA_038230175.1 Burkholderiales bacterium | reverse complement strand
GTGGAAGCGACAGTTGCTTGAGCGCGCAGCGGACGTTTTCGGCGGTGCTGATCCACCAAAGCCTGTCGATCTGCAACCGCTGCATGCCAAGATTGGGCAGCTGACGTTGGAGAATGATTTTTTAGAACGCGCGCTCACAAAGGCGGGATTGCTGAGCGCAAGATGATGATTGACCGAACCGATCTTTTGCCAGTGGGTAAACAGGCCAAGCTACTGGGCATCAGCAGGGGCACGGTGTACTACCTGCCACGTGCGACCAGCCAAGCCGATCTGGCGCTCATGCGCCAGATTGACCAACTGCACCTAGAGCACCCGTTCATGGGTCAACGCATGTTGGTGCGCCAACTGGCGCGCCAGGGCGTGCAGGTTGGGCGCTTGCATGTGCGCACCCTCATGCGACGCATGGGCATTTACGCCATGGCCCCGCAGCCTGGCACCAGTCGCCCAAGCCCGGGCCACAAGATCTACCCGTACCTGTTACGCGATGTGAGCGTGATCCAGGCCAATCATGTCTGGGCGCTGGACACCACCTACATCCCGATGGAGCGTGGTTTTGTGTATTTGACTGCGGTGGTCGATGTTGCCAGCAGGCGGTTGTTGGCCCATAAAGTAGCCACGACTCTGGAGGCGTGTCATGCCGTAGAAGTCATCAGCGAAGCCTTGGGCAAATACGGCACACCTGAGATCGTCAACACGGACCAGGGCAGTCAGTTCACGGCCACCGATTTTACGGACGTGGTCCTACAAGCCGGTTGCAAGCTCAGCATGGATGGGCGTGGTGCCTGGCGAGACAACGTGTTCGTGGAGCGGCTATGGCGCACCATCAAGTACGAGCATGTGTACAAGCATGTCTATGCCAGCGTGGCCGACGCGCGGACCTTGATCACAGGCCACATTGATTGGTACAACATGGAGCGACCACACTCCAGCCTGGAGGATCAAACGCCGGATGAGGCCTACCGTGCGAGCCTGCCAAAACCGGCAAAGGCCGCATAGAATGAAATTTTCTGGTGCGCCCCGAGTTGCCCACCGGCTCAAGCGGTTCGTCGCAAGCGACCACCGCCGCCGTGGACAACTCTGCACCGTTGTGAACCCCCAGAACTCCACTTATCGTTCGGGGAAAGTTGTTCAAACAAACCGAGCCACTTCTAAGGCCTCAAAACACACTTCTTGCGTGTGTGCCTTGAGCTTGGGGTTGGTCACTGTGGGCGCGATGCCTTGGGCAAAGTGTTCAGGACACTGGGTTGCGGCCCAGGAGGGCGCTGATGCTTTGTTATCTGACTTTTATCTCAGGTGAGAAGCGTTAAGTGGTCTTTAAGGAAAACATGGAGCCGTTAAATTGTGGCCGTTAGCGGCCTGCCTCTGAATCGCGGCTATTTTCTTGTCATTGCCACATTCCACTGGGCCAGTTGACCGTTGCTATGGTTGCAGATCCAGCGTTCAACTCCAGCAACGATTCCTTCGTAATCAGTGCCGAAAGCCAAGAAACCAGATAACGGCGTGCCTATTCGAGCCAGCAATGGAATCAAGGATTGGGCATTGATGGAGCGCACTTCAAACGTCCGGTCAGGCTGGTGGCCACATTCGGCTTCAATATGTTTCCAGCATTGACTGTGAAACAGTTGCCGCTTGAGTAATGGCTCCATCGTTTGTGCGTCGTATCCAGGCGAGAGCCGCCAGCGGTGCTTAACGCCGTTGCGGGACATCCCAACATACCGCACATCCCCGTCATTACCTTGAACCAGGTAAAGACAGGCACCTTTTTCATTCCAGGCTGCCTCATTCACGATACTGTAGTCGCCCTGAAGCCAGGGGCCAATGCGCGCACCGGTGGCAACGTTACGTTTCCAACGTTTTCCGCCGACCCCGTGAATCTTGAGGATGGGCTTAGCCGCTGCATAAATTGTTTGAACGTGTTGGATGGCAATTTTTTCCATGATTTTTTTGTGTGTTGCGAGGAGTTAAATAGAGTGATGCGAATGGACAAATGAGTATTAGTGGCGGCGTATGCGGTCGATTCGGTGTCCAACAGTGATGATCTTCATGTCCTGGCCGACAACAGCATAAAGATTCATGTGCTCCTCCAGCAAACTGGCCAGCGCCCCTGCATAAGTTTTAATGCGCCGACGCGAAACTTTGTCAAAAAACATCTTGCAAGTGCCTTGACCAGCGTTCTCGCGGGATCCAAACTGAAGCAACAGGTCGATCATCATTTCTGGAATAGCGCGCTGCTGGCTGCGCACTTGTGCGTGAATGCTGAAGAACATAGTTTTCTCTCAGGATTATTTAGTTTTCTGAACTTGCTTGAGTTGCTTTTCAATTGCTCGGAGCTTGTCTTGCATGACGGCCCCCGCAGCGCGCAGGGCGAATAGTTCGGCCGGTAACTCAAGGACACCTGCAAGTAGACACATTAGTTCACCGTTTAGGAGTTGTGCCTCGCCGATCACTTCTCGCATAGAGCTGCTATTGGGCAGGATTTCTTCGAGTACAAGCACAACACCGGCATGGGCGAAACGCGCATTAATGACTTTTTCGCCATGCTGCGAGGCAAGGTAGCCCAGTCGATCCTGAATTGCCTTTTCAAACTCACCCATAGAGACGCACTTGCTACTGGTCAAGTCTTCTGCGCCCCGGGTTCTCTGTCGAGAAATAGGCACATAGCGCGCTTTTGATATCAGCCACGCTTTGGCATCCTCTATGTCGATAAAAGTGTTTTTACCGTCATTCTTCGTGATCAGGCGGTTCTTGCGATTAGGCCCAGCCAGGGTACGAATGCTCGCCTCTGTCATCCCGGAAAGCAGGGCCATTTGGCGAATGGATAGAAACCCCTCGTTACGGTCATCGAGAAAAAACCCTTCATCTGAGCCTTCGAGCATCAACCGAGCGTTGGCCAACTCGCACACATGAACGCAACGCTCAGCTGCTGTGGCCTGCGCGCCCACACCCTTCATCCCGCAGTCATCCCACTCTTTCAAAAATTCAGAGCGGTTTATGTCGTAGCAGAGCCGAGAAACCTGATTTTCATAGCCATCGCAGTAATCAATTCTTCCCTCAGAGTTGTCCAATATCCCATGCATGCCGTAGTCATACAGATTCACGAGCATTTGAGCCATGCTCAAATGCTCAATATCGGCATACACCAGTCCCATGTCGCGGTGGTAGGTTCTAGAGTATTCAAGGCCAGAATGGTTTTCCAGGGCTGGACTGAATGCACCCCATATAGCTTTTGATTGCTCGCTGCTATGTGCCATGAAAACGAACTGCGCTTGCTGCGTAAACGCCAGCATGAGGTCCAGAATGTTTTCCTTGAATTCCTCCTTGGTAAAGAGAACGGGGAAGCCTGTGGTGGTTTCGTCTGTGGCAGATACCGTTTGCATGTT
>JBBRNS010000336.1:0-3467 GCA_038230175.1 Burkholderiales bacterium | reverse complement strand
TAAGAAAATTGCAATAAGTCAAAAACCAAAATCACAGGCCACGTTCAATCAAACTGGATTCAGAGCGACAATCGCGGTGTTCCGCCCTGGGGGATTTTGAGTGGCCAAAAGTGGAGGAGTTTGAAGTGGCCATCCGGGAAGAGCCTGAAGTCCACACTGCCTTCTTGTTCAAATGTTCAGGGTGGTCAACTGAGTGCCTTCTCGCGGCGTATGAAATCGTTTTTCGGATTCTAAAAATTATGCAATCGAATTTTGAAGTCAATCAAGCAGCAATTTGCAGCAAATTCAATGCGCCTTTTTTTCCTTGTGACATGAGTTTGATGGTGGGTATTTCTAGGAATGTAAAAGATGGAAAAGTTCCTTTGAACGGAATGCGTGTTCGTCCAGAGAATGGGACATGTGGGTGGTACATATGGGCTGGTGAAGAATTCTCTAGCGATGGTGATTTTTTTGTACCGCTTCACGCCAGTCACCTTGAAGAATGGGCACCATTGGCCATACGTTTTTTGGGATTGCCGCCAGGCTGGAGGTTTTTAGTGACCAATGACTACGAAGATGTTTGGGAGGATAAACAGCTAAAAATTTGAGCTCGTGAATATGAGATAGTTGACCTGAGCCGTAACCGCACCGATTGAGGATGCCCGGCGTACAGCGTGCGCGCAGGTGTGAAGTGGGCGAAAGACATAAAGGGAGTTGTGTGCAGCGGGGCCACCAAACGCAGCTTTAGCGCAGTAACTGGTGACACTTTAATCAGAACCCGTTATGTTCAGTTGACCCGTGGCCAACTTACCCCGTAGCACCTGCCAGGCCGGGGGACGGCTCGATGCCGGTCACGGCCTGCGTCTTCAATGACGACGGTACAAGAAAAAACCCAGCGGGTTAGGCTTGGTTGAACCCTTGCGGGCCCGTTCAGGAAGGAAAAACGGGGAGCTGGAAGCCCAGAGAGAATTTAGCACACCGATGTAAACGAACGGCTTTTACCTGCGAGCCGTCAGCGCGGTCATGGTGTATCCGGGGTCAATTCACTCAACCGTTTTCGGTACCTTCGCGACCCGCACCTTTTTCATCGCCTGTTTGCTCTCCAAGCGCAATCTCATATCCGCCACGTCTCGCAGCAATTGCTCGCGCTGCCCCCGTAACTCGGTCAAACTGCCTTCGAGTTCACCATTGCGTTGCCGCAGCGCCTCGGCCTGAACCTGTTTTTCGGTAACTTGCTGTCGGTGCACCTCCGTCTGGTCGGCCTGCACCCGCTGAGACATGACCAAGTCTTTTTGCAGTCTTGTCGCATGGACACGTTCTCGGTCGACATCCAGCAAGAGTCTTCTCATTTCGGCCGCGTGCCGTTCTTCCAGGTTGGCGGACGCCAGACGCTGCTGCTCCAGCTCATGGGTAAAGCGTTGTTGTGCGGTTTGCAGGCTTTCCTGAAGTTCGCGCCGCTGGGCCGCATTGGCATCGATTTGACGCTGCAGGGAAGTGGATTCACCCTGCGTGCGCGCCAACTCCGCCTGGACGTCGGTCATTTTGTTCACCATAGTTTGCAGTTCCTGCTGGACCCCTCGCAAAGTCAACTCGACCTCTTGCAACCTTGCGGTCGCGGCCTGGGCGGCATCTTCGGCCAGAATCACTTGGGCCCGTGCATCCTCGCGCAGCGGCCCCAGTGCTTCCTGTGCTGCTGTTTGGGCCTTTTGCCACAGTGCGCCGACCATTTCACCGGCGGCGTCCTGCAGGGATTGCGGCAGATCCGGGTGTTCGATGCGGATACGGCTTTTCTCACGCAGGGTTTCCCAGAAGCGGTTCAGTGCTTCGGCCGGTGCACTCATGCTGCCTTTGCGCACCAGTTGGTACAGCTTGTTCGCGGTGGGGGTGAGTCCGTGGCGAAAGAACAGAACCACGCACACTTCGCGGTACAAGTCCTGGGTGTCGGGGTACTGCGTGCGCAGGGCTTCAATTTCCGTCTGCAGGCGGGCCTCTGCGATAGCGGGGGTGTCCATGGGATTTTCCTGTGAATTTGAATATAAATAATACAACGTAATACGTTGATATTTTTACTATTTATTTCAATCCATGGACATAACAAATCTAATGTCCATAATATCGGGTCTTGCTTCAATTTTCGTGTAGCTCACCATGAATTCACTCGTATCGCTGGATCAGATGACCATTGCGCCTCAGATGGATGGCAGTCGAGGTCGCAATCGAACGCCCTCCGGATCACAACTTTCCGCCACCGATGACCGGTCGGCTGTGTTGGCCTGGCTGGCTCGGTATGCAGATTCGCCCGCCACGCTGGCGAGCTATCGCAAAGAGGCCGAACGCCTCTTGCTGTGGTCGACACTGCAACACGGGGTGGCACTGTCGGACCTGACGCACGAGGACTTGCTGGTCTACCAGCGCTTCCTGACCGATCCACAACCTGCCGAGCGCTGGATCATGGAGCACGGCCAGAAGCCGGCACGGGACTCAGTCCGTTGGCGACCGTTCGCGGGGCCATTGGGTCCATCGAGCCAGCGTCAGGCATTGTCCATTCTGAATGCCATGTTCTCCTGGCTGGTCGAGGCGGGGTACCTGGCCGGCAATCCTTTGTCCCTGAGTCGGCGCAAGCGCAAGTTGGCACCACCGCGCGTCAGCCGGTTTCTGCCCATGGAACATTGGGACTTAGTAAAGGCCACCATCCAGTCCATGCCCGTCGGCACCGACCGGGAGCGATTGCAGGCGGCGCGCTGCCGTTGGTTGTTTTCGTTGTTGTATGTCGGTGGTTTGCGTGTTTCCGAGGTCTGCAGCACGACCATGGGGGCTCTGTTCAGTCGACGGGGATCTGATGGGCATGAGCGTTGGTGGATGGAGGTCACTGGCAAGGGCAGCAAAACCCGTCTGGTCCCTGTTACCGGTGAGTTGATGACCGAATTGGTGAAATACCGCAAATCGTGCGGTTTGAGTCAGCTTCCGCTACAGGGGGAAAACACTCCTTTGGTCATTCCCATCATCGGCTCCGCCAAACCCATGGCGCGAAGCGGCATTCATGAGGTCGTCAAAAGCGTATTCCGCGCCAGTGCAGCCCGACTGCGCCGACAAGGACCGGAGTTTGAAGCGGCCGCAGTCCATATTGAGCAAGCCTCGACTCACTGGATGCGCCACACCGCTGGCAGCCACTTGAGCGAGAGGGCCGATTTGAAGGTGGTGCGCGACAACCTTGGGCACGCCAACATCAGTACCACGAGCATCTACTTGCACTCGGAAGAGGATGCCCGCCATGACGCCACCAATGCGGTACATCAGGTGGGGTGGGCGTAGTCATAAGCCAATGTCGTTTTTTGTGGTGTCGCTCCCACAACCCGGAATCGGCAGAAAGCGCACCAATCTACACGAAAAGGACGTACCTTGGGAAAATGGCCGATTTGCAAGTCATTGATTTAATTGAACTTTTTAAAACAAAGCGCACCAATCTACACGAAAAGGACGATTACCCC
>JBBRNS010000335.1:0-3489 GCA_038230175.1 Burkholderiales bacterium | reverse complement strand
TGCTGCTGATGGTGTGGGGACTGCTAAGCCACACCGGGCTGCCATGGGTGCTGGCGATGATCGTGCAGGCGCCGGGGTTGATTGCGGAGCGCTGGTTCTTTTTTGCGCAGGCCAAGCATCCGCAGAATTTGTATTACCAGGTGGTGTCTTAGAAGCTCCTTTGAGCCTGAGGCTCTGGCACTTTAGTCGGGCATTCAACGCAATTCCATTTCGCCGATAGCGGTTGCCGCCGCCGCTGCGCCACGACCCTCGCGCTACATCAAAAAACGCCTGATTTTTTCGAGCGGGCTACGCATCCGCAGAATGTGTATTACGAAGTTGTTTTTCGAAGTTGCCGCGCGTCCGAAGATGCGGGTCTGGCGCAGCAGTCTCAGCTGGGATGCGGGCGGATTCGCAGTATGGTCTGTGCGAGGAGAATGCATATACGACTGAGGTGGACATTGGCTCCTTTTCAGAGCGACAGTCCATCGCTGAAAACTCAGGAGCTGAAAAATGACATGGCCTGTCCCAAAATACTCGCGAAAACAGGTGACTAAAGCTGGAGCGTTGCTAGCTCAGAAGGACGGGCAGCAGAACCTTGAAGATTTGGACGGTTGGTTTCACGCATTCGACGTGCTGGCAAATTGGCGAGCTTGCCACGGCTAGCCTATCAATACATTTCAAGCCACTTTGCGGACACGTTTGAAGAAAATTGACGCTAAGGCACTTGTGGCGCAACGTCTGAAGCGCACTCCGTCCATTTTGAACAAGTTGCGTAGGTTCAAGGACATGAACCTCGCTCGTATGGAGCGCGCCAAGGTGGTTTTGCCGGACTGGCGCGGGCCGGTGACGGCGACGACCGGGAATCCAAGGGCCAGACGCTCCACGGTAGGACGGGCTTGACGAGAGATCATTTTTACAAATCGAAGTTTCAACCTTACATTTGTAATTCTGAAACTTGAAGCCGTGAAAGGTTGATGTTTAATGCGCGGCCGCACGCGATAAGGGAAACGCAACAGCCAGGCCTATACGGCTCCCGGCGCGCCCTGTGCGCCCTTGGCCCGCAACGCCTCCCACAGCCCCGCATGGTTGAGCAGAATGTCGCGCAGGCCGTTCCGCACCTTGATGGAGTTCAGCGCCTGCGTGGTTATGACCTTGCCGTATTCCGATTGCTTGTAGTCGCCTCGCAGCAGGTCGGCCATGGACCAGATGGAGGAGAAAAGGTTGGGGTCTGCCTTTCAGGGCCATGGTAGCAACTGGCGACCAGGAGGGTCCGGTTGGACTGACTTTTGGATTCGTCTCTCAGCGCCCTCAATTTGGTGGGGGCCGACTTCAATGAACCTGTCTCGAGGGCATCGGGTTCATAGCCGCCTCATAAGGCGCAGGCTGTCATTACGCCGCCTTTGGCGCAAGCCGCTCGACATGGATGTGCTCTGGCAGTTTGGCTTGATTTGCTTCCCACACCGCGTACCGCACTTGCATCATGAGCCAGGATTCGGCCGTGGTGTCGGTCGCCTTGGCCAACCGGTGCGCCATATCGACGCTCATGCCAGCGCGTTTGTTCACGAACTCGCTGGCGCACTTGCGCGATATGCCGATGCGGCGCGCAAATTCCGTGACACTCATTTCCAGAGGGTCGAGGTAGGCTTCTTTCAAAACTTCACCCGGATGGGCGGGGTTGAACATCTGCATGGCATTCTCCTAGTGATAGTCCTGGTAATTGACCAGGATTGCGTCTTCTTCCTCAAAGCGGAAGGTCATCCGCCAATTGCCGTTCACAGTCACATACCAATGTCCCTTGAGGTCGCCCTTCAACGCGTGCAGACCAAAACCCGGTGCGTTCATGGTTTGTGGTGCCTTGGCTACGCTGAGCATGGTCAGCATGATCTGCAATCGCCTAGCGTGGGCTGCCTGTATTCCGGTCTTCTTGCCGGTCCGGAAAAACACTTCCAGTCCCTTGTGCGAGAACGACTTGATCATGCCGACTATTGTAACGTTGTACGTGACACAATGCCATGCCGCCCCAAACCGATGCACACACTATGAGAAGCGGGCGACGTAGCGGTTGCCATCATGTGCATGACTTCCCCGTCACCGAAGTTGGGCGGGCGCACGGCCCGCAGCGCCGCTCGGTCACGTCGCTACCTGCGCTGCTTCCCCCGTAGCCTGCCGCGCTGTGAGCGCGCTGCCCATGGAAGCCGCCATCACCAGCGCAATTGCCAACCACTGCGGCGCGCTCAGGTGTTCGTCCAGCAGCACCAGCGCCAACAAGGCCGCCACGGCGGGCTCCATGCTGATCATGATGCCGAAGGCCTCCTTGGGCAGGCGCTTCAGGGCCACCATCTCCAGCGAGATCGGGATGGCGCTGGAGATCGCGGCCACGCCCAGCCCCACCAGCAGCACCATTGGCGAGAGCAGGGCCACGCCCGCGTGCGCCACCCCCACCGGCACCACCACCAGCGCCGCAGCCACCAGGCCCAGCGACACCGAATGCCCCGAATGCAGGTGGCCCACCCTTTTGCCGAACACGATGTAGAGCGCCCAGTACACGGCGGACGCCAGCGCGAAAGCCACGCCCACCGGGTCCAGCGTGCTGGCGCCGTGGCCCAGCGGCAGCAGCAGGGCCAGGCCCGCGATGGCCAGCACCACCCAGATGAAGTCCACCGCGCGGCGCGACGACAGGATGGCCATCGTCAGCGGCCCCGAAAACTCGATCGCCACCGCCACGCCAAAGGGGATGCTGCGCAGCGCGAGGTAGAACGTCAGGTTGGTGACTCCCAATGCCACGCCATAACAGGCAATGGCCCATGCGTCAGCGCGTGAAAGACGCCAGCGCCAGGGCCGCCAGATCAGGGTCAGCAGCAGCGCCGAGAAACCCACACGCAACGCCGTGGTGCCCTGCGCGCCCACCAGCGGAAAAAGTTGCTTGGCCCAGGACGTACCGATGCCCAGAAAGGTGACGGAGCTCAGGACAGCAAGAAAGGGCACGAGGCGGGAGAGGCGCGGGGCGCTTGAAAGCGGTGCAGAAGACATGGCGAGAATGTAGGGCAAGCCGCGTGCGCAAGTCTCCACGTAGGTATGCTCACGGGCATGGAGATGACCTCAAGCCCACAACCGAACACCCATCGCGCATTTGTCGTCGCATCCATCATGGCCTCGACCGCCATGGTCGCGCTGGAGGCGACGATCGTTGCCACAGCCATGCCCAACATCGTGGCCGACCTCGGCGGCCTGAACCTTTACAGCTGGGTTTTTGCGTCATTCCTGCTGGCCCAGACCGCTACCACCGTGGTGTTCGGCAAGCTCGCCGACGTGCGCGGGCGCAAACCGGTCATGCTGGGCGGCATCGCGGTCTTCATAGTCGCATCGGTGCTGGCGGGCTTTTCCACGACGATGACCTGGATGATCGTCTTCCGCCTGGCGCAAGGCTTCGGCGCGGGGGCGAGCGTGCCGGTGGCGATGACCATCGTCGGCGACCTGTTCCGCCCTGCAGAGCGCGGCCAGGTGCAG
>JBBRNS010000334.1:0-3497 GCA_038230175.1 Burkholderiales bacterium | reverse complement strand
GCTCTTTCGCGCGTCGATCGATTTGGCGCAACTCGACGCCGTGTTGGTAGACATGTTTCGCGCCGAGTGGCGCAGCCAGCGTGGCGAGCAGACTCTGCGCACGGTGCTGATCGTCGACGATTCGCCAAGCACCCAGTACCTGGCGCCCGAGTTTGAACTGGCGCGCCAGTTATTCCAAAGCCAAGGTCTGCATGCGGTGATAGCAGACGCCAGCACGCTGCAGTTTCGCGACGGCGCGCTGTGGCACCCAGAACTTCCACCCGGTCTGCCAGTCGACCTGGTCTACAACCGGCTCACTGACTTTGACTTGTCTGGCGCCAACCACACCGCGTTGCGAGACGCCTATGTGGCGGGTGCGGCGGTCGTTACACCCAACCCGCGGACCCATGCGCTGTTCGCCCACAAGGCGAATCTCATCACCCTGTGTGACGATGGACTGCTGGCCTCGTGGGGCGTATCAAGCGCAGACCGCGCCTTGTTGCAAGCGGTGATCCCCCGCACTACGCGAGTCACTGCAGAGAACGCCGATCGTTTGTGGAAAGAACGCCGCAAACTGTTCTTTAAACCCGTGGCCGGATACGGCGGTAAAGCCGCCTACCGGGGCGACAAGCTCACCCTGCGTGCCTGGAGCGACGTGGTGGCCGGCGGCTTTGTGGCCCAAGAAACGGTGCCACCCAGTGAACGGCTGGTGGAGGTGGACGGCATCCCCACCCGGCTCAAACTCGATGTACGGGCCTACACCTACTGCGCGCAGGTGCAGTTGCTGGCAGCACGCACGTACAGCGGGCAAACCACCAATATGCGCACACCGGGCGGCGGCTTCTCGCCAGTGGTTGTGTTACCCAGTTTGGCAGCCACAGGCACCGACCCTGCTCAAACCGACGCGCCGCACTGCGCCTGCTAACTAAGGCATGCGGACACGCCAAAGGGACTGGCCCGCGCTAGGCGGCCAGGGTGTCCGCAATACGCTGCGCACAGGCCTTGGCTTGGGCTGCGTCGCGCGCTTCCACCATCACCCGCACCAGGGGCTCGGTGCCGCTGGCGCGAATCAACACCCGGCCCATTTCGCCCAACTCAAACTCGACTGCATCGGTGGCGTGTTGCAGCCCGGAATTGGCTTTCCAGTCTTGGCCCGGGCGCAGTCGCACGTTGATCAGGGTCTGCGGGAACAGGGTCACCTTGGCCAGCAGCTCTGCCATGGTTTTGCCGCTGCGCTGCAAGGCCTGCAATACCTGCAGGGCCGAGATCAGACCATCACCGGTAGTGTGTTTGTCCAGAGCCAGCAGGTGGCCAGAGCCCTCACCGCCCAGAATCCATTGGTGCTTCTCTAACTCTTCGAGCACGTAGCGGTCACCCACCTTGGCGCGCACAAACTGCACACCACGCGCCTTGAGCGCCAATTCCACCGCCAAGTTGGTCATCAGGGTGCCGACCACACCGGGTACATGTTCGTCGCGGCCCAAGCGGTCATCGACCATCAGGTAGAGCAGTTCGTCGCCGTTGTACAGGCGCCCCTGGCCATCCACCAGCTGCAGTCGGTCGGCGTCACCATCCAGCGCCACACCAAAGTCTGCGCCGTGTTTTTTGACCGCGTCCACCAGCGCCTGCGGGTGGGTTGCGCCCACTTCGTGGTTGATGTTCAGCCCGTCGGGCGCACACCCGATCTCGATCACCTCAGCACCCAGCTCGTGGAAGACCTGGGGCGCGATGTGGTAGGCCGCACCATGGGCGGCGTCGACCACCATCTTCACGCCCTTTAGGGTCAGGTCATTGGCGAAGGTGCTTTTGCAAAACTCGGTGTAGCGGCCCGCTGCGTCGTGCAGACGGCGCGTTTTTCCCAGGTCGGCGGAGTTGGCCCACATCGGCGCCTCTTCCAGCGCGGCCTCAACCGCCAGCTCCCACGCGTCGGACAACTTGGTGCCCTTGGCGCTGAAAAACTTGATGCCGTTGTCATCAAACGGGTTGTGGCTGGCGCTGATCACCACCCCCAACGATGCACGCTGTGCACGGGTCAGGTAGGCCACGCCGGGCGTTGGCAAGGGGCCTAACAGCACAACATCCACGCCCGCTGAGTTAAAGCCGCTTTCCAAGGCGCTCTCTAGCATGTAGCCCGAGATACGGGTATCTTTGCCAATCAGCACTGTGGGGCGCGCCTCGCTTTGCTTCAGCACCCGCCCCACCGCGTGCGCCAGCCGCAGCACAAAGTCGGGGGTGATGGGGGCCTGGCCTACGGTGCCGCGGATGCCGTCGGTACCAAAATATTTGCGTGTCATGTGGGCTCCTGAATCAAGTTGTTGTTAGTGGGGGCAGTGTTAGGTGGGGGCAGTTTGGCCAACGGCTTCTGCGCGCTGCACCGCAGCCAGCACCTGCAATGCTTGCACGGTTTCACGCACATCATGCACCCGCACGATGCGCGCGCCACGCTGAACCGCCAGCACTGCCGCGGTGGTGCTGGGCACCAGCCGGTGCCGATTATCCAGCGTAGCCGCCGCAGCCAATGAGCGCTGGGTGACTGCCACCAGTGATGACTTGCGCGACCAGCCTGCCAGCACCGGGTAACCCAGGGCCACAATCGCCGCCTGGTGCGCCAAGAGCGCAAAATTTTGATCGACTGTTTTGCCGAAGCCAATACCGGGGTCCAGGCAAATGCGCGCCAAATCGACCCCCAGCCCTCGTAAACGCTGCGCGGATAGCTCCAAAAACGATAGCACTTGGGGCAGCACATCACCCACCATGGGTGCAAGCTGCATGGTCTGCGGCTCGCGGTGCATATGCATCAGGCACACGCCGCAGCGCCGGTGTGCCACCACCACGTCAAAACCCGTCAGTGCGTCACCACCGGCTTGCCAGCGCAGGGCCCACACGTCGTTGATCAGGTCAGCGCCCAAGTCCAGCACGGCTTGCATCACCTGCGGCTTGTAGGTATCGACCGACACCGGCACGCCCAGCGTGACCGCGTGGCGTACCACCGGCAGCACCCGCGCCAACTCGTCCGCCAGGGGCAGCGCCGGGGCGCCAGGCCGGGTGGACTCGCCGCCAATGTCCAGAATGTCGGCGCCGTCCGCCAGCAGTTGCTCGCAGTGCGCCATGGCACGCGATGGCGAGCCGTGTTGGCCACCGTCCGAAAACGAATCGGGCGTGACATTCACAATGCCCATCACCTGCGGGCGGCTCAGGTCAATTACAAAGCGGCTGGTCTGCAGGTGCATGGCGCAAGGTACATGGCGGTCATAAAACAAAACGGGGCGCAAGGCCCCGTATGGTCGTGTGCTGGCCCGATCAGGCTGGCGTATGAGAAGGGCTGACCGCGACCACTGGCGCACCGCCGCTGTCACCTCCGCCTCCCGAACTTGGGGTCCGGGGTGACCAGTCTTTAGGGGGACGCGGGTCTTTGCCGGCCATGATGTCATCAAGCTGGTCGCTGTCAATCGTCTCCCACTCCAGCAGGGCCTTGGCCATGGCGTGCATTTTGTCTTTGTTCTCTTCGATCAGCGTGC
>JBBRNS010000333.1:0-3529 GCA_038230175.1 Burkholderiales bacterium | reverse complement strand
GGATGAGATTTGCGCTTCTTTGATTCCGTCATTGGTAACCCGTTTCTTTAGACAGTGTCCCACTTAAACACCTGTCCCAGAATCCGGGTCCACTTCAGTGCTGGACGTTGAGTTGGCATCCACATCAGACAATGCGTACGTTGTTCAATACACCAGTGGCACCGGCGACAACCAAAAGTGGATGCCAACCCCTGTGACGGCATCGGCCCCGCCGCCGACCACCGGAAGCCAGGCCTGCAATACCAAATACCCCGTTTTATTGCTGCACGGCATTGCACTCAAGGACAACACCCTTTGGTACAACTACTTTGGCCGGGTGCCCGCCAACCTGCGTTCCCGTGGTGCCACCGTGTTTGGAGGTGAACAAGACGCTTGGGGCTCATACACCAGCAACGCAGAGCAAATCAAAAAGCGCATTTTGCAAATCACCGATCCGGTCTCAGCCAGCAACCCAGGTGGTTTGAATTTGGGCAAGGTCAACATCATTGGCCACTCCAAAGGCGGCTTGGATGTGCGTCAAATGCTCTACACCTACCCGGACATGAAGGCCAAGATCGCATCGTTCACCACAGTGGCGACGCCCCATCGCGGTACCGCATTGGCAGACTGGGTATTTGTTTCGGGTCTGGAGCCTTACTTGGGTTTCGCGATCAAGATCCTCAGTTTCGTTCAGGGGGATACCAACCCCAGTTTCCCCGCCTCTGCCGCGTCGATGCGCCGGGCCGACATGACCACGACCAACAACCAGTGGAACAGTCTTGGTGGATACACCGGTGTCTTGTCACAAAGCTATGCCGCTGAAATTAAGAACGACACCCTCAAGCAACTCGACGTGGCACTGCTGGCGACCGGCTACGTGATGGGCAACCTTGCGCCGTCTCCCAAAGAGCCTTACAACGACGGTGCGGTAGCAACATCGTCGGCGCCGTTTGGCACCTTTAAGGGCACCAACGTGGGTGTTACTGCGGGTTATGGCGGGTTGACGCACTTCGGCATTACCGATCGCGGCATCTTGATCTTCTCGGGGTTGACTCCGGGCTTTGACGGCCCGGCCTTCTACCGCAACATGGTTGCCAACCTGAAGACCGCTGGCTACTAATTCAGCGCAGACCGGTTAACAGCAATGCTTCCCGCAACTTCGGTGGCGGGGAGCATTGTTATTTGAGATTGCAATGCGCACAAAAAAGATCTTAGCAATTGCCCTGTGTGGGGCAGTAGTTGCTTGGATAGCAGCGAGCTTCGTTGGCGATTTTTCAGACGCATCGGGCAGTGCGCCCGGTGTATCGGGCGCACTGCCGTCGGATCGCCCTGGGGCTACACACCTGTCCTCTGCCGAACGTTATCTGTCGAGCTATATCGTCGACAAGAATCGCCAAATTCCGTTTAAAGACACAGGCCTGAACGCCAGCCAAGCCGACCCGGAACAGCGGTCAAAAGAATACGGTGCCACCAGCTTGGTCAACCGGGGTACGGCAGAGTACTTTCGCTTTCTGCAGACCCAGTTTCATACCGGCGCGACCCTGGCTGAAAACACGGCAGCCATCCGCCAACACCTGTTTTCAAGCTTGCCTGCGGACGATGCCGAGAAACTGTTTACGTTGTACAAAAAATTTGTTGATTTTGAATTTTCACTTGGGGAAAAGACCAAAGGCTGGGCGATGCCCGCCAGTGCGGACGAAGCCTTGGCGCTGATTAAACAAATGCAACAACTTCAACGACAAGAATTCGGCGAAGAAAACGCAGACTTGCTGTTCGGCGGCGAGCTCAAGTCCACGGAATACACCGCGCGCCGGTCTGGCATTTTGAATGACCGTGTTGCTTCAGGGGCAGAGAAAGAGGCCATGCTCACCAAGCTGGCCACCGACATGTTCGGCCCTGAGAGCGACCAACTCGACGCCAAGAAGAACCCGTACAACCTGTTTGAAGAAAAGATGCTGGTCTACAAGTACGACTTGGAAAAAATGGAGCCGCTGGAGAGAGACAAAACGATTAAGGCCCTGCGAGAAAAGTATCTGCCCGCGGTTGCCAACAATCCCACTCCGAACCCCTAGGGCTAATACCTGACGCTTGCCGAAAAATTTATACCGAAAAAGGCCGCTAGCCCTCTTGGAACGTGCGCGAACAGCTCCAAATTTAGGAGCAATTTCGACCCGACCTCCCCCTGAACTCACCTCGACTTCAGTCCGCCGGTAACGCCGCACTCTCAATCACCCCGCCGCCCAGACAGACGTCGCCGTCGTACAGAACGGCCGATTGCCCCGGCGTGACCGCCCACTGGGCTTGGGGAAATTGCAGGGCAAAGTCGTGCACAGTGGCGCTTTGCACCGTGCAGTCAGAGTCCGCCTGCCGGTAACGCGTCTTGGCCGCAAATGTGCCCGGCGCAGGCGGCATGCCAGCCGTCCAACTGGCGTCTTGCGCGCGCAATTCAAACGATTGCAGCCACGGGTGCCCATGCCCCTGCACCACCCACAGGGTGTTGGTCGTCATGTCTTTGCGCGCCACAAACCACGGCGTGTGCTCGCCGCCACCTTTTTGCGCGCCTTTTGCCTTCAGCCCACCAATGCCCAGACCCTGGCGCTGGCCCAGGGTGTAAAAACTCAGGCCCACATGCTGGCCTATGGTCTGACCTTTGGGGTTTTTGATGGGGCCGGGTTCCTTGGCGATGTAGCGGTTCAAAAACTCACGAAACGGCCGCTCGCCAATAAAGCAAATGCCGGTGGAGTCCTTCTTCTTGGCGTTGGGCAGCTTCATTTCTTCGGCAATCCGGCGCACTTCGGTCTTGTGCAGTTCGCCGACCGGGAACAGGGTCTTGGACAGTTGCGCCTGGCTGAGGCGGTGCAAGAAGTAGCTTTGGTCTTTGCTCGCATCCAAGCCTTTGAGCAGTTCGTAGCGCCAGCCGAAGTCACGGGCGCCATCGCGCGCGGTCGCGTGCGATGTTCCATTTTGGCCCTCGGGCTCGCTCGGGGTTGCCGCAACGCGGCGAACCCGAGCGTAATGCCCGGTGGCGATTTTCTCGGCGCCTAAGCGCATGGCGTGGTCCAAGAAGGCTTTGAATTTGATTTCGGCGTTGCACAGAATGTCGGGGTTGGGGGTGCGCCCGGCTTGGTATTCGCGCAAAAACTCGGCAAACACGCGGTCTTTGTATTCAGCGGCGAAATTGACGTGTTCAATCTCAATGCCAATCACATCGGCCACGGCGGCAGCGTCGATAAAGTCGATGTTGGACGAACAGTATTCGCTGCCCTTTTCGTCGTTGTCGTCATCTTCCCAATTCTTCATGAAGATGCCGATGACCTCATGGCCTTGTGCTTTGAGCAGATGGGCGGTCACCGCCGAATCCACCCCGCCGCTCAGACCCACCACAATGCGTTGCTTACTCATACGGATATTTTAGGTAACTACTCAGCTCACCAAGCCAACTGAGGCTGGGTAGGCTGACCGTTAAAAGTACTGATCAGGCACTCAAACAGGCAAGCTCCCTGCTTGCGCATGGTCGCCAGATAGGAGCGGATAGTAAAGAAGGTCGTGG
>JBBRNS010000332.1:0-3553 GCA_038230175.1 Burkholderiales bacterium | reverse complement strand
GGGCCACCACCAGCGAGGCAAACACCGCCAGCGCCGCCGTCCAGCCAAACTGCTTGAAGAACTTGCCTGCAATACCGCTCATAAACGCAGTGGGCAAAAACACCGCAATCAGGGTGAAGGTGGTGGCAATCACCGCCAGGCCGATCTCGTCGGCCGCCTCCATGGCCGCTTGCACCGGGGTTTTGCCCATGTGCATATGGCGTTCGATGTTCTCCACCTCCACAATGGCATCGTCCACCAGCACACCAATGACCAGTGACAGCGCCAGCAGCGTCACCGTGTTGATAGAAAAGCCCAAATAGGCCATGCCGATAAAAGCGGGGATGACCGACAGCGGCAGCGCCACGGCCGACACCACGGTGGAGCGCCAGTTGCGCAAAAACAGCCACACCACGATCACCGCGAGCACACCGCCCTCCAGCAGCATGGTGATGGACGCCTCGTATTCCTCGGCCACCGGGGTGACAAAGTCAAACGCTTGGGTGAGTTCAATGTCGGGGTGCTGGGCCTTCAGGTCGGCCAGCGCGGCCTTGACGGCGGCGCCCACTTCGACCTCGCTGGCGCCCTTGCTGCGGGTGACTTCAAAACCCACCACCGGCACGCCGTTGAGCAGCGCCAATGAGCGCTGTTCGGCCACGGTGTCTTTCACGGTGGCAATCTGGTCTACGCGCACTGTCTGCCCGCTGCTCAGGCTCAGCTGCAAAGCGCCCAATTCTTCGGCGGTTTTTACGGTGGCCAGCATGCGCATGGGTTGCTCGCTGCCGCCTAAGTCGGCGCGGCCACCGGCGGCCTCGGTTTGCACCAGGCGCAGTTGGCGTGACACATCAGCTGCCGTGGCGCCCAGGGCTTGCAAGCGCACCGGGTCTAGCGCAATTTCAACCTGGCGGTTGACGCCGCCCACGCGTGCCACTGAGCCAACCCCTTTGACCCCCAAGAGGCGCCGGGCCACGGTGTTGTCTACAAACCAGCTCAGGGCCTCGTCGTCCATGTTGTTGGAGCGAATCGTCATGGCCAAAATCGGCGCGCCGGCAATGTTGAGCTTGCTGACCACCGGGTCGCGCACATCGCTGGGCAGCTCGCTGCGCACGCTTTGCACGGCACTGCGCACGTCGTCCACCGCCTCTTGGGTGGGCTTCTCGAGCCGGAACTCGGCGGTGATGGAGACGCCGCCGTCTTGCACCTTGGTGTAGATGTTTTTCAGGCCTTGCAGGGGGGCCAGTGCGTTCTCAATCTTGCGGGCGACTTCGGTTTCTAACTGGGCCGGTGCGGCGCCCGGCAGAGATGCCACCACGCTGATGGTGGGCAGCTCCATGTCGGGGAACTGCTGCACCTTCATGCCTTTGAAGGACAAGATGCCGGCAAAGGTCAGCATCACAAACAGCATGACCGCCGGGATCGGGTTTTTAATGGACCAGGTGGAGACATTGATCACAAAATGCTCCTTATTTTGTAGCGGCTTGCGCAGGTTCTACGGGGGCTAGCGGCTTATTTGATCCATTTTTTTCGTCCACCACCCGCACCAGGTCACCGTCGCTCAAAAAGCCGCCACCGCTGGCCACCAACTGGTCTTGGGCGGTGATGCCGCCCAGTATCTCGACCTGGGTGCCCAGTACGCGGCCGGTCTGCACCTTGAGGGCGCTGACGCGCCGGTCAGGCCCCACCCGGTAGACGTAGCTAAAGCCGTCACGCACCACCACGGCGGCTTGCGGCACGGTCAGCGCCTCGGACTGGCCCAGCGCAAACTCACCGCGCGCAAACATGCCGGGTTTGAAAGCGGTCAGGCCGGTGTTGGGCTTCTTGGTGCTGGCATCGCCGTCCGCATCGGGATTGCCAGTGGGGCCTAACAAATCGACATACACCAGCCCATTGCGGGTCACTGGGTCTACTGTGGGGGAAACCATGCGCACACGGCCCTGCGCTTGGGCGCCGCTAGGGGAGGTGATCGTGGCATCCATGCGGGTGCGGATGCGGATGCGGGCCAGTTCGGCAGAGGTTACCTCGGCGCGCCACTCCAGGCGCCCCTGGCGAATCAGGCGAAACAGCTCAGTACCTGCGCCCACCACGGAGCCAACGGTGCCACTGCGCTGGCTAATGGTGCCACTGTCAGGGGCCAGAAGCTGGGTGTGTTTGAGGCGCAGCATCTGCGCGTCCAGCTGCGCTTTGGCAGACTCCACGCGGGCGCGTGCCGTGAGTTCGCCGGTGAGGTACTGCTGAATTTGTTGGGTACTCAAGGCGCCGCTGCTTTGCACCGCTCGGGCACGCTCGGCGTTGGACGTTGCATCGGCCGCATTCGCGCTGGCTTCGCTGAGCGCTGCGCGGGCCAAGGCGACATCGGCCTGCACGCTGTCTGCAGCAAAGGTGGCTAGCACCTGGCCGCGCTGCACCGTGTCGCCAACCTGGGCTTTGAGTTCTAGCACCCGCAGGCCCGCCGTCTCAGCCCCTACGCTGGCCTCTTGCCAGGCGGCCACACTGCCGTTGGCCTGCAGCGTGACGGGTGCATTGGCGCTGGTGGCCCGAATAACCGACACGGTGAGTGAGGGCTTGCCGCTGGTAGTGGCTGCGGTGGCCGCGTTGGCTGGTGCGTCGGCCTTGGTGCTGTCAGCCGCTGGCTTGCTGTTGGCCCACAGAATCAAGCCACCCACGGCGATCAGGCCGACCAGAGCCAGGCCCAAGGTGAGGGGTTTGAGTGAAAACGGCTGGGCGGGTTTTGCGTGCATGGCAGTGGTGTCGTTCGGGTTCATGGTGCGGCTTGGTTGGGTTTGTTTGTAGGGTGCAGCGGGGGCTGGTGCCCTTAAGGCGCGTCGCTCCGGGCCAGACGGGGCTCAAAGCCTCCGCCCAGTGCCCGGTACAGGGCTACCCAGGCTTGTTGGCGTTCAAGCTGCAGTGCTAGCAGGTTGGATTCGGCGACCCACGCGCTGCGCCGTGCGTCTTCCAGCTCTACCAAGTTGGCGAACCCTTGGTCGTAGCGCGCCTGGGTTCCGGCCAGTGATTCGGCATAGCCCCGGGTAGCCACTTGCGCATCGGCACTGCGGGCCTGGGTGCTGTTCAGGGTGACCAGGGCTTCTTCTACTTCGCGCACGGCTTGGCGCACGGTGCTTTGGTAATTGACGATCGCGGTGTCATACGCTGCGTTGGCAGAATCAACGTTGGCGCGGCGCAGGCCACTGTCAAAAATCGGGAGCGTTAGCGCCACGGGGCCAAATGACCAAGTGGTGCCCTCTGCCTCCGCGCCGCCGGTGTTGACCCGCGCCCCGGCAATGGAGCCGTTCAGGGTCAGACGCGGCAGGCGCTGGGCCTTGGCTACGCCTACATCCACACTGGCCAAGAGCACGCCGCGCTCTGCGGTGAACACGTCTGGGCGTTGGATGATAGTTTGTGCGGGCACGGATGCTATCGAAATAGTAGCTGCTTGCGCAGGTTTTACGAGGGCTAGAGACAGTTTTTGCCTTAAATTTGGCTCAGACAGCGCTGTGAGGGCCACCAGGGCTTTGACCTGCAAATCACACTGCGCGGCCTGCTGCGTGGCGCGGGCGTTGCTATCGGCAGCAGTGGC
>JBBRNS010000331.1:0-3571 GCA_038230175.1 Burkholderiales bacterium | reverse complement strand
TGTGACCAGCACCGCCCTCCTGCTTCCCGTTGAACTGCGGCATGTGAACCACACCGCGAGCACCAACAGTTTGATTTTACGCGATAGGCGCGGCTGCAAACCCTACAATGGTTGACCTATGTCGAACCAGACTCACATCGACCAAATTGCCGAACGCGTGGAGCGGCTGCTGGTTCGCTATGGCGAACTGCAGCGGACCAACACCCTGCTCGTGGCACAGGTGGAAACCTTGACCCATGAGCGTGACGCACTCAAGTCGCGCCTCAATGCCGCCCGCGCCCGGATCGACACCTTGCTGGAGAAACTGCCAGAGTCGATCACATCCCCTAAGAGTTCATCATGAAACAGCTTGAAGTCCAAATCATGGGGCAAAGTTACCTGTTGGGATGCCCCGAAGGTGGCGAGTCGCGCCTGCTCGAAGCCGTGGAGCGTGTGGACACCGCCATGTGCAAAATTCGCGAAGCGGGCAAGGTCCGCGCGCGGGACCGCATCGCCGTGCTGGCCGCCCTCAACCTGGCTTTTGATGTGACCGACCGGGTGCCAGAACCCACCGTGGTGCCGGGCGGTGCAACGGCGGGTGCTGGAACCAAAGGGGCTGCTACGCTGCCCAAACCAATCGCCCCGTCAGCCGACGACGCAACCGACTCCGACGTACTACTCATCTCCCTGCTGGAGCGGCTAGACCAGGCTTTGGGCGAAGACGGGCGCTTGCTGTAGTGTTGGCGTAGTCACTTTGTATGCCCACAAAGCATCCACAGAGTCAGGCTAAAGGTCTACAATTAACACCGTCTGCGGTGCACGCCGGGCTTTATATTTCCTTGTACCAATGCTCTTTGAGCTCGGGCTTGGAACATTGCCCCGCTAGCGTGACCATCTCGCGTTAGATGAACCCAAAGCGGGTGCTGACCTCGCCCACCTGAACCATGGTTCAGGATGCCGGTCCGGTAGCACCGCAGACACCTTTCTTTCGTCCCCACCCCATGATTCTCGAACCGCAGACAATTGGCGAGCTGGCCGCATTGGGCCTGTGCTCAGGCTACATGGCGGCCTGCTGGGTTTGGGCGGCGTCGTTAATCCGCTCATAGAAATACGACACCCGCGAGCGCGGTGCCAAAAACTCAAGGGCAGCACTGGGTAAGGCCGCGGGTTTGATGCTGCGCCGAATGCCGATGTGCCTGGCGGTCTCCAGATCAAGAATCGGCGCATCAACCCGTGCGATGCCACTATCGTGGACCACCAGCTTGGGCTTGAGTGGGCGCACTGAGTTGACCGAGACCACAATGCCAAATCGCTCGTCATTGAGTTGCACCACAGAGCCGGGCGGGTACACACCCATCATGCGGATAAATGCATTCAATGCGCTCGTATCAAAGCGGGTCTTGAGCTGGGTAAAAATCAGCGACAAGGCCTCGTGGGGTGTCATGGCTGACGCGGCCTGGTACGGGTTGCACAGGTTGTCATACCGGTTCACCAACGCCAAAATCCGCGAAGCAACCGACATCGATTCGCCCCGCACCCGGGTAGGAAAGCCACTGCCGTCAATCAACTCATGGTGGTGCGCGATGGCCTGGAGAACAGGCTTGCTCAAGCCCATTTTTTTGCCCATTTGCACCCCGTAGGCTACATGGTCTTGGTACGAGCGGTATTCGGCAGTGGTGAAATTTTCTTGCGGCCAGCGCACACGTTCGGGCAACTGCCCCTTACCGATGTCGTGCAAAAAGGCGGCCACACCCAGGTCAAACAAATCGGCTTGCGCCAGCCCCAGCGACTTACCCAACAACAAGGACAAGACGGTAACGTTGACGGGATGCACCGACGGGCTTTCCCGGCCGACGCTTGAGAGCAGGCGGATAATGGTTTCGCCATCGCCCAGCATGTCGCACAACATGGTGTTCACCATGGTTTGGCAGCGCTCTGCGGCCGCTTCGGGCTGTACGGGAATCTGCTCGATGGTTTGCCGGTATTGCCGGGCGGCGTCGCCAAAACGCTTCTCGCACAGCGCCATGCTGTGCTGTTCCAGGGCAATCCGTTGAAGTTCTTTGCGCCGCAGTGCCTGGTCGGCCGACTCTGGCTCCAGTACTGGCTGCGCTGGTGCGGACACCACCACATCGACCACCGGTTGCGCAGCGCCGACGGGGGCGTCACTTTTGCTGAAGTTGACACGAACCCGACTCATGCCCATCTTGGCGATGGTCTCAATGTGTTGCTGCGACGCAATTTTGAAGCGGCCACTGGGGAAAGGATGGTTCAGCCAATCCAAATCCAGCTCGACAAACATGCCTATCCGCAGCGCCTGCACGTCAACCCATTGAAGCGAATCGTCCTTCTGGTTCATATGCCATTCTTTTTTGGTTCACTTCGCTCCCCACAGCATTGAAGTTGCAACCATTATTGCTGGCATTTGTGACACTATGAACACCATGTTCATGGGAGCGCAAAAAATAGTGTTCATCTGTGTGCGAATGCACACAGATGAACACACCATCGTCAGCATTTAGCCCATGTGCAAGCCGCCATTGACCGAGAAATCGGCCCCCGTGGAGTAACCACCCTCCTCTGACGCCAGCCACGCGATGATGGAGGCAATCTCGCTGGGCTCGCCCAAGCGCTTCAGTGGCACAGTGCCCACAATTTTGGCCAACACGTCTTCGCGAATCGCTTTCACCATGCTGGTGCCAATGTAGCCTGGGCTGACCGTATTGACGGTCACACCGCGGCTGGCCAACTCTTGCGCCAACGCCATGGTGAACCCATGCATGCCGGCTTTGGCGGCCGAATAATTGGTTTGTCCGGCTTGGCCTTTTTCGCCATTGACCGAGGAGATATTGATGATGCGGCCCCAGCCCTTGTCCACCATGTCTTCAACCACCTGCTTGGTGACATTGAACATGCTGGTCAGGTTGGTCTCGATCACCGAATCCCAGTCTTCACGGGTCATTTGAAGGAACATACGGTCCCGGGTAATGCCCGCGTTGTTCACCAACACATCCACACTGCCGTGTAACGCTTTAACTTGGGTAAACGCATCCACAGTGGATTCCCAGTCGCCCACGTTTCCGGCGGAGGCATAAAAGGTGAAACCCAATTCGGCTTGTTCGGCAAGCCACTTGGCGTGGTCCCGGCTGGGGCCGCAGCCCGCAATCACTTTAAAGCCGTCCCGGTGCAGGCGCTGGCAAATCGCCGTGCCGATGCCGCCCATACCACCCGTGACATATGCCACTTTTTGATTCATTCCCGTCTCCTTGGATGCCTAATGTGGGGCACACTGACAACGCAGCAGCCCACGCTATTTTTGTCGTTTTCAGCGCTCGATCGTCAGCGCAACACCCATGCCGCCGCCAATACACAGGCTGGCAATACCCTTCTTGGCATTGCGCCGCTGCATCTCGTGCAGCAAGGTCACCAGAATACGGCAGCCAGACGCGCCAATCGGGTGACCAATTGCAATGGCACCACCGTTGACGTTGACTTTAGAGGCGTCCCAACCCATCACCTGGTTCACCGCACAGGCCTGCGCCGCAAAGGCTTCGTTGATCTCCAGCAAATCCAAGTCTTGTGCCTTCCAGCCAGC
>JBBRNS010000330.1:0-3613 GCA_038230175.1 Burkholderiales bacterium | reverse complement strand
TCGATGATGACCATGGCCGTCAAGGGCAAGAACCGTGACGAGGCCGAGCAATTGGTACATGCTTTTGTGGACATGGCCACCGGGCGCGCGCCTGCCGCAGGGGAAGGGGGCGCGAAAGATGCGCCAGAGCTTCCCGGCATGGCTCGGTTGGCCGTGTTTTCCGGCATTAAAGACCTGCCCATGCGGGTGAAGTGCGCGATTTTGCCCTGGCACACCCTGCAGGCCGCCTTCAACAGCGTGGCGACTGCTTCCACCGAGGCGCAGAACGACCCGATGCAAACCCCAATGGGCGACGCCTGAAGTGCACGCCATCGCAGTCTGGAGACCACCATGCCTAAAATTGCCGATATAGAACCCACCCCCAACCCCAACGCACTGAAGTTCATTCTGCGCGAGCCGCTGTCCTGGGGTATTTCCTATTCGTTTGACAATGCCGAGAAGGCCCAAAGCGACCCTTTGGCCAGCGCGCTCTTCGCTATACCGCATGTCACCAATGTGTTTTATGTGGACCGCTGGCTAACCGTTACGCAAGATGGTTCTGCCAACTGGGAAGACCTGCAGCGGGAGGTGGCCGAGCCGATACGCGCAGCCCCTGCCGCTGCAGCCCAGTCCGCAGCAGCCGTATTTGCAGCGCGTGCGTCTTTTGAGCACTTGAGTGTCGAAGATCAGGCCCGTCTAGACGCCATCAACGATGTTCTGGACCAGCAGATTCGCCCCTATTTGCAAGGCGATGGAGGTGATCTGGATGTGCTGAGTCTGGTGGGTAACCAACTGGTGGTGCATTACCAAGGTGCTTGCGGAACCTGCCCGAGCTCCATCTCCGGCACCCTACAAAGTATTCAGAACCAGCTGCGCACCCTGGAACCCGATCTGGAAGTGATTGCCGCCTAGCCGCAGCAGGCGCCGCAGCAGTGGTCCACGCCATGCTTGCCTTTGAGCTTGGTGACGGCCACACGCCAGACGTTAGGGCCGTTCTCCAAGGTTTCCCACTTAAACAGATTGGGCTTCTCTAGTTCAAACTGGCTGCGCAGCGTGAGCGGTTCGTGGTCGTTGACCAGCTCCATCGTCACATCGACGCCGAGTTGGTCAAATGCCCAGAAGACCAATGCGCGGCGGTTCTTTGGCTCCATGGGGCGAGTGTCGACTTGGATAGCTTGGGCGGTTGGTGTCATGGGTGCATCTCCATAAATATATTGAAAACTTATTATAAGATGCATATAAAATGAATCTTATAAATTATTCACGAAGCGAATCATGTCTATCCCTCCCGTTCGAAATGCCGCCAGCATTCTTCAGCCACAAGAGCCTATGCCAAAGGCACCTGTCGCTCCCAGTATGAAAGCGTTCTTAGAATTGGCCTTCAGGCCCTTGTACCTCGCCGGTGTCGGCTGGGCACTGGTGGCCATCGCCTTGTGGATTTATGCGCCTGCCGTGCTCACCGCGCCCTTGGGCGGTATCGCTTGGCATGCGCACGAAATGCTGTGGGGTTTTATTGCCACCATCGCGCTGGCATTTTTAATGACTGCGGGTGCGAGTTGGACCGGGATCACCCCCATGACGGGCAGGGTGCTGGCGCTGGCCTGCGTGCTGTGGGCGGTGGCGCGTATTGGTTTTTTGCTGCCGTATGACGCCGCCTTTTGGGTTGCGATGGCGTCGGAGCTGGCGTTCTTTTTTCTGGGCGCGGGTGCCATGCTGCGCGCCGTGGTGGTGTCGAAGAACAGCCGCAACTACGCGGTGCCTGGCCTGCTAGCGGGCCTGGGCGCTACCGACGCGCTCTACCTGCTGACCGCGCGGGGCGGCGACTACCTGCTGCTGCTGCAGCGTTTTAATGCCGGAATATTGGTCATGGCCATGATTGCCTTGCTTATCGGTCGACGCGTCATCCCTTTCTTTGCCATGCGCGCGGTGCACGGTCTAACGCTACCGAACCAAATGAAAACCGGATGGGCCCAGCTGGGCGCCTGTGCGGTGGCGGTGGTGGGCCTGCTGGCGGGCATTCCACTATTGAGCGCGGCTGCGTTGGGGCTGGCTGGCGTGTTGGCGCTGGTGCAGCTCGTCAGCTGGCAGCCGCTTGCCGTGCGGGGCAACGCACTGCTGTGGATTTTGTACGTAGGTTACGCGGGTATGGGCACCGGCCTGCTACTGGCCGCTTTGCAATACGCCGGGGTGGATGTGCCGCGCGTGTTGCCGGTACACACCATCGCCATGGCGGGGTTCTCGGTGTTGATCATCGGCATGGTCACCCGCACTGCGCTGGGCCATACGGGCCGCCCCTTGGCGACGGACCGCACCATCCGCACCAGCTACTGGCTGATGCTCATTGCCGTGACGCTGCGCCTGGTTGCCATTGCCAATACACCGGCCACCGCCACGCTGTTGCACCTGGCGGGCGCTGCATGGGTTGCCTCACTGGCTTTGTACCTGTGGCAATTCACCCCGATTTTGATCCGCCCCCGCAATTGACACCGTAGTCGCCCAACCACCCAAAGAGGTTCTCCTATGCGCCTGACCACCATGACCGATTACGCCATGCGCCTGCTGATGTACGTCGCACAGCAACCCGATCGGCTGTGCACCATTGCAGAGGTGGCCAAGGTGTACGACATTTCGGAAGCACACTTGATGAAGATTACCCACCAGCTGGGCCTTAACGGCTGGCTGGAAACCGTGCGCGGCAAAGGCGGTGGCATGCGTTTGGCGGCAGCCCCCATTGACATCAATCTGGGTGCTGTGGTGCGCAGCATTGAGCCCGACTTCTACTTGGTGGACTGCCTCACCCGCGATACCGCGTGCAGCCTCACGGGGCACTGCAAGCTCACCGGCATCATGAGCGGTGCGCTGCAAAGCCTGATGCAATACCTGGACGGCTATACCCTGGCGGACTTGCTGCCACCGGCCACGCAGAGCGAAGGATCGCGCTCGCCTGATACGCCATCCGTTGGCCCTTACCGGCACATCAGCGTTGCATCTGGTTAGCGAACCTCGACAAGCATCCACGCGCACACCGATATCACTCCATTCGCAATTTAACTATCCAAAAAGGCCCAATATGACTTCTAGACCCGCTAACACTACCCTGCAAAAAAATGGTCTCAAAGCCGTGCTGTTTGAAGGCATACATCCGTCTGCGGTGGACGTGCTGCAGCAAGGTGGTTACACCAACATCGTGACGCATGCCAAAGCCTTGGTGGGAGCCGAGCTTTTGGCGGCGTTAGACGGGGCGCATTTTGTGGGCCTTCGCTCGCGTACGCAATTGACGGCCGCCGTACTGGAAAAAGCCCCCCAGCTAGCTGCCATTGGCTGCTTTTGCATTGGCACCAACCAGGTTGATCTGAAGTCCGCCATGCGCCTGGGCATTCCGGTGTTCAACGCCCCGTTTTCAAATACCCGCAGCGTGGCTGAATTGGTGCTAGCGCAAATCATCATGCTGATGCGCGGCATCCCTGAGAAGAACGCTATCTTGCATCGGGGTGGCTGGGTCAAAAGTGCGGCGCACTCGTATGAAGTGCGTGGCAAGACGCTGGGCATCATTGGCTACGGTCACATTGGTACGCAAATTGGCGTGCTGGCCGAGCAACTGGGTATGCGTGTGGTGTTTTCAGATATTGAGGCC
>JBBRNS010000329.1:0-3617 GCA_038230175.1 Burkholderiales bacterium | reverse complement strand
CACGGCTGCGCATCTGGTTGTCAGCCACCATGGCCGGGATGCCTTGCTTCATCAGTTGCGCAATGTTGGCATCACTGTGGTAACCCGCATCTGCGGTGACCAGGGTATCCGGTGTGCGAAAGGGGCTTGCCTGCGCAATCATGGGTAGCAGCATGGCTTGCTCGGAGCCAGAACCAATGACATCCGCTGCAATGATGATCTGGTTTGCACTGTCCACCGCCGCTTGGGCTGCATAGCCTTGCATGACGCCTTTGCTGGTGGCCATCTTGGCGCTCTCGGGGTCGGTGACGTTGGATTTGAGTTCCTTGCCTTTGCTGCCCATGCGCTTGGGAGTGGTGGCCAGGAATTCCCGTGTGCGTTTGGCTTCTTTGCGCAGGGCGTCCATTTGGGCTTGACGCTTGGGTTCCAGCGGCTGGTCACTACCTTTTTTGTCTTGGGCTTGGTGCAGGGTCAGTATCTTGTCGGCGGCTTGGTCCAGGCGTTTGGCGCGGTGGCGCAGTTCTTCATGGGTGCCGCTGCGCTCTTTGCTGGCGTTGCTGGGCAGCTTGACGCCGTCGATGGCGAACATCTCGCGCCCGATCAGGCCCTGGGCATCACAGGTCATCAGGACTTGGCTGAACAATGGTTTGATCTGGGCACTGAGGCTGCAGACGAACTTGGCGATGTGGGCATGGCTGGGTTGGCTGTCGCCACTGATGGCGATGAATTGGACGTTGCGCAGGCAGGCTTGTTCAATGGTGCGGCTGGAGATCAGACCTTGGCTGTAAGCCAGCAAAACAATCTTGAGCATGACGCGCGGGTCATAGGCGCTGGCACCGACATCATCATTCTTGAACTTGGCATCCATGGCGGCAAGGTCAAGTTCGTTGTCTACGAGGTAGTACAGTGCGAAGGCGAAACTGCCGGGGACGATTTGTTCAGACAACACGACTGGCAGCAGCATGCTGTTGCGGTCTTGGGGTTTGTAGCGGGCCATGGGTGCGTTTCTCCTTGGCAGGAGGTGTCGCAAGGGGCGTGCCAGAAATGCGTTTTTTTACAGCCTCAACGTTGGAGGCAACCGGGCCGCAACAATTGCGGCGAAGCCGCGCCCTGTCGTTGCGGGTCCGCGTTGGCCGAATACGAAGGGACTTCCCACTTCACGGTAGCGGCATCAAGTGCCAAGATTGGGTTGTTCATTCAATCTAAACCTTTTTGAAGGAGAAGTCCCATGAGCGAGATTACACCAAATGCCACTGATCGCAGTATTGTTCGCGTCGGTGCCGACCTGGCCAAGCGAGTCATCCAGGTCCACGCGGTGGATGCAGCCAGCAAGCTGGTCACCAATCGTTCTTTGCCTCGTGACAAGTTTATCGAATGGTGTGCCCAGTTACCAGCTGGGTGTCTTGTCGCCATGGAGGCCTGCTCCGGTGCCCATCACTGGGCACGCAAGCTGGTGGTGCTGGGTTTGGATGCCCGCATCATCCCCGGCCAACTCGTCAGCCCCTACCGCCTGCAGGGCAAGACCGGTAAGAACGACGCCAACGATGCCGCAGCCATCTGCGAGGCGGCGTCACGCCCGACCATGCACTTTGTACCCATCAAGACGGCTTCTCAGCAGGGCATGCTGTGTGTTCACCGCCTGCGTGAGGGCTTCAAGCAAGATCGCACCGCCTGTGTCAACCGTATCCGGGGCTTGCTGGCGGAGTTTGGCATCGTGGTGGCGCAAAGCACCAGAGCCCTGCGCGCGGTTTTGAGCGAGTTGCTGGAGGATGGCAGTAATGAGCTCAACGGGCTGGCCCGTTTGGCCATCGAGCGGGCGCACGAGCAGTGGCGTGAGCTCGACGAGCATATGGATTGGTGCGACAAGCGCATTGCGGCCCATGTGCATGACGACACGCAGGCCCATGCGGCCGCAGAGCTATTGGGGGTGGGGCCGATAACGGCATCCGCCACCGTGGCAACCGTGGGTGATTTCAAGCAATTCAAGAACGGCTCGCAGTTTGGTGCCTGGCTGGGCCTGACGCCCAAGCAAAACTCCAGCGGTGGCAAGAACAATCTTGGCACCATCACCAAACGGGGCGACGTTTATTTGCGAACACTACTGATCCAGGCCGCCCGCTCGATGGTGCTAACGGCCCACAAACGCGATGATCCGATTTCTCATTGGGTGCTCAAGCTGCGCGAGAGATCAGGCTGGCAAAAGGCTGCGGTGGCATTGGCCAACAAGAATGCGCGCATTCTTTGGGCGGTGATGACCAAGGGTGCGGCATTTGATGCGCGCCATGTGAGTGTGAAGCCGGGGGTGGTGATTGTGGTACCACCGGTAGCGAGTGCGCTGGCATAAGGCCAGCATTCACAACGCTTGAATCGATTATTTGTATGTTTCCTTGCGCAGACGTGAGTTCGAAGATGCAGTAAACAGGTCAGACCGGCGGTGAGTAAGCCCGACTAACTGGTAGTGGCACCCGATTGGTGGTGACCACGTGGGCCGAATGGGGCCTCACCGAGCGGTTCGTATCTGGGTCAGCAATCCATGTGGTTGCAACAAGGCCGTCTGTAGATGTGCAGTCTGTTCCGTGTTTTAGCATCGATGTGTTTTGCGTGCCGCCAGGAAAACCGTTTATCAATGAGGAAGCCATGAACTATCTTTGAAAACCAACTTTGCGTTGATTTATTGGGAAGTCCCTGTAGACCTGTTAAACATAGTGTTCAATGGGCGGTACCCCACCTGAAGCACTTGCACTCTCTGGGGCTTCGGTCTTTCACGCCCATCGAAGCCGGATAGACGCCAACCATTTCTCCCTCCAGTCCCTTCAACTTACATTGAGCGACGCAATCTTCTTGGGGTGTTGGAAACGAGCCCACCCAAACGTTCATGGCAACACCAAGGCCAATGAGGCCACCGAAGCACGCTGCAACAATCCAAGTCCGACGGGCGTCGAGAGATAGTTTCATACGGTTTAACGAGGCTGTAAAAAAAACCGATTTTCACGCCCGCCATTTCGGCTGCGCACGTTTCGCAGATCGGATTTCAAGAATTTGTCGCTCATGTCCAAAGTGTGCCGCAATTTCGGTCCCTTTGGCACCTTTTGGCGCCTCTAGCCCCGCATTGCCCGCCTATTGAACTCTCTGCTGCTGCCCCAAGCTCGTCTTCGAGAGCTTCTCAATGTTATGAACCATGCAGTACAGGTTCCACTGCGTATTGACCTTGGCGCGGCCTCGGTGGTTCAGCCGCGTTAGACGCTTGTTGTGGCGGATGTTTGCAAACACTGGCTCCACCGTGCCAAAGCGCTGGCTGTAAAGCTGCCTGCCCTTTGGTGAATCGATAGCCTGGCGCATGCGCTCACTGGGGTGGGCGTTGTCTTTGGGCTTGGGCTCAAAGCGGGTGACTTGGCGACCGCGTCCATCGTTGGACTTTATGGGGCCTTTGAGGCATCGGTCACTGAGTGCGCAGGCATTGCAATCGACTGCTTTGGCGTTGTAGGTCTGGTAAGGCAAACCTCTGGAGGAGATATAGAGAGTGCCCGGGCTTCTCATCAGATTCCCAGCCGGACAGGTGGCCGTGTTGTCGTCGTTAAAGGTGAAGTCCTTGGGGCCGAATCGTTTGACCTCCTTCTCCTGCCCGGTTGGCTTCTTAT
>JBBRNS010000328.1:0-3630 GCA_038230175.1 Burkholderiales bacterium | reverse complement strand
GCCACGACCTTCTTTACTATCCGCTCCTATCTGGCGACCATGCGCAAGCAGGGAGCTTGCCTGTTTGAGTGCCTGATCAGTACTTTTAACGGTCAGCCTACCCAGCCTCAGTTGGCTTGGTGAGCTGAGTAGTTACAAATTTTTAGTAAAAAATGCCTCTAGCCCTTATAGAACGTGCGCTAGCAGCTACTAAAGTAATAGCAATTTATTGGCTATTGGGCTCGGGCATGCACCCCGCCGAAGTGTCGGCGGGCGCGGCCTGCAGCAGCGGCAGTAGCGCCGGGGTGAGCGACTTGAGCAGTTGCACCGTCAACCCGCTGGTGAAGCGGTAGTTGTCGGCGTAGGGTTCGGCCACATAGGCCGTCATGGTGCCGAAGAAGCGCTCCCCGATCAAAAACACAAAGGTGGCAGAGCGGTTGACTGCGCGCGACGCGATTAGGCGGCCATTGGCCCCATAGGTCTCAAACCGGTGGTCGCCGGTGCCGGTCTTGCCACCGACCTGAATACGCATGTCGTCCGACTGGCGCAGGCCGCCGCGCAGGCGCTTCGCGGTGCCTTCTTGCACCACGTCCAGCAGCGCGCGGCGTGCCACATCGGTGATGGCTTCGGGCAGCAGGCGCTGCGCGGGGGCGGCAGCGGCCTCAAAGTGGGTTTCAAAAGGCGTGCCACGCGCAAAAGCCAGGTGGCTGATGCGCTGCACCGGCAGGCGCATGCCCTTGTTGACGATGATGCCCATCAGCTCGGCCAAAGCTGCGGGCCGGTCGCCCGAGGCCCCCAGGGCTGAGGCGTAGGAGGGGGTGAGCGATTCAAACGGGTAACCTAGGCGGCGCCAGTCGCGGGCGATGGCCACAAAGGCGTCTTGCTCGCGCATTTGGCGGATGCGCTTGTCCTGCTTTTCCGGGCTGCGGGTATTGAACAACCAGTTATACGCCGACTGGCGGACGTCGTAGCTGGCCTTCAGTGATTCGCTGAGGGTGGCTTGCGGGTTTTGGCGCAGGTAGCCCAAGAGCCACAGCTCCAGCGGGTGCACACGGGCCACGTAACCCCGGTCGGACCACGAGAGTTCCTCTAGTGCGTTGCGGTCGTACAGCACCTCTAGGCGGGCGTCGGTCAGGTCTTTTTGGGCAAACCGCTCGCGCATGCGCTGCGAGAACCCGTCCACGTCAAGCTCTGGGTCTGCCCCGCGCAGGATTGCGGCAAATTGGGACACATTGGGGTTCTCGCTCTCTAGCAACAATGCGAACGCCTTGTCGGCATCCAAGCCACGGTATTTTTTAAAGAAACGCGCCATAAACGTGCGGCTTTCTTTGTCGGCGAAGCGGGACAGGTATGACTGGCGCGTGGACTCTGTACGGTCGGCCTGGGTTACCGGGGGCGGCTCGGGGTTCTCTGCAGCGGGTTCAAGCCCTTCTGGCTCTGCGAGCGCGTCGTCAGCGTACTGGTAGTGGCGCACGATATCGCGCATCATGCGCACAAACACCAGGTTAACCGAGTGCCGAAAACCGTCGCGCACCGTCAACATTTGGTTGTTTTCGGCGGGGTCAAAGTTGGTGAATTTTTGCACGCCACCACCGGTCACGAACCCCTCGGCCGGGTTGCCGGAATAGCGCCTATCCATGGCCGCCTCCAGCATGGGGGGCAGGTCGCGGTTGGGCGCAGTGGTCAGGTAGTCCAGCGCCCAACGGCGCAGCACATCGTCCTTGGCGACTGGGACCTGTGCCAGCTCTTGTGGGGCGAGTTCACCGTAGCGGGTATGCAGCCGGGTGACGATCTCTAAATAGGTCAACAGAGTACGCAACTTGGCGGTGGAGCCTAGGTTTAAGCGCGCACCCTCGTTGATGTCAAAGGGCTGGTCTACATTGTCGGTTTGAACCCGCAGCACGTTGGCGCCACCACGCCGCTCAAACAAAGTGAAGCTGTAGGTGAGCTTGGACGGGTCATCACCCGGGCGCAGCAGGTTCTGGCCATACAGCTCGGCCGCGCGGGCGTTGGCGGGCTCTCGGAGTTGGCGCAGCAAGGTCGAGGTGGTTTGCTGCAGGTCGCCGTCAATGGTGGTCTCTACCGCCAAATCCAAGCGGTCCAGGTCATACAGGTGGTCAAGGCGCAGCAAGCCTGCCACATGGCTTCGCAAGGCGTTGATGGCTTTGCGTGCGACATAAGGCGCAGGTGTCTCCGAACCCTGCGGTGACACGGGCTTGAGCGCCAGCGCCAATGCTGCATCGCGCAGGGCCGGGGTAATAACGCCGGCTTCGGCCAGCACCCGCAGGTGGCTGTCGGTTAGTTGCGCCAGGTCTTGCACCCCATCACGCAGGTAATACGATGGGCGGCGCTGCGATATCAACAGAGAAAGCGCTTGTTTGTAGGCCAGTGCTTTACGCCCCAAGGCCTCGGGTGTGAGCACGCTGTCGGCACTGCGCAGCAGCGGGTTCACGTCGTCAAAAGCTTGCCCGTACCAAACCCATAGGCCGTCACCGATGCCATTGACCTCGCCAAAGCCCGACTTGGCCGCCAGCGGCACCGTGTTGAGGTAGTCGGTCACCAAATTTTGGCGTGCACCCAGCGTGTTTTCGCCCTGGTGGTACGCCTTGATCGATGCGGACGCCATTTGCCGCAATTTTTCCGAGCCGGAGCCGGTCAGGCCCTGGGGGGAATGGCGGTATTTTTCAATCTGGGTGGCCAGGGTGCTGCCACCGGGCGTGGCGTGTGAAGGCACCACCACATGCACCACTTGGTCCCACAAGGCCTTGGCAAAGCGTTTTCCGTCTAAAACCGGGTTGCGGCTGGGAAACTCGTCCGACAGCAGGTTGCGGTCTTCGATGAACAACAAGGTGTTGGCCAGCACGGGGGGAACGTCTGAAAAAGACGCGTATTGGCGCACCGGAAAGCGCTCGGCAAACAGGGCTTGTTTGCGGCAATCGTGCATCTCCAGGCCGGTCTGGTCTTTCTCCGCGTACGGCAGGTTCAGACCCCGGTCGGCCAAATCGGTCATGCTGGGGGAGATGACCGCCTGGCGGGTCACTTGGTAATCTTGCGCCTGCAGATTCTGCGAGAAGGCAGGTAGGTGGCTGTAGCCCAAGCGGTCGTCATAAGGCGCGGCGTGTGGGAACCGTACCGACGCACTAGGGCCGTCTTGTACTGTGAAGGTCAAGTCGCGACCCAGTTCGGACAGGTAACGCGCCTGCCAGCGCGAGTCGCGCAGTTCTTGCACCAGCATGGCCGCTGCCAATGCCAATAAGGCGGCCAAGACAAGCAAAACCCAAACCCAGAATGGGAGGCTTTTAAACGTCTTTTTAGTTACTTGCCCAGTGGCTGGCGGTGTCGGGAGTTGGTTCACAGTATGCAGAGTGCTTAGAGGCCGATTCTGCGTGAGATTTGGGGCATTCCTCGGGGGGGACCATGTTTTTTCATATTCTGAGCCAGCGCTGCGGCACGGGCCCTGTGCTATACCCGCAGGGGATACGCCCGGAGCGGGACGCATTGCGCCGATTTATTTGTAACTACTCAGCTCACCAAGCCAACTGAGGCTGGGTAGGCTGACCGTTAAAAGTACTGATCAGGCACTCAAACAGGCAAGCTCTCTGCTTGCGCATGGTCGCCAGATAGGAGCGGATAGTAAAGAAGGTCGTGGCG
>JBBRNS010000327.1:0-3639 GCA_038230175.1 Burkholderiales bacterium | reverse complement strand
ATGCGGGCATTGCGGGTGGTGTGGTTTCCGCTGTTCTTCATGATCTTCATGATTCCGCTGCCTGAGGCGCTGGTGGCCGCCGTCACAGCGCCGCTCAAATCCGCTGTGTCTGCCGTGGCCAGCGGCCTGCTTTATCAGATGGGATACCCGGTAGGCCGGTCGGGCGTGATCATGACAGTAGGCCCGTACCAACTGCTGGTGGCCGACGCCTGCGCCGGGCTGAACAGCATGTTCACGCTGGAAGCGCTGGGCATGCTGTACATGAACCTGATGAAGTACACCTCGGCCGCTCGCAATATCACGCTGGCGCTGCTGCTGGTGCCCACCGCGTTTGCCGCCAATATCGTGCGGGTGATGATTTTGGTGCTGGTCACCTACCACTTTGGTGATGAGGCGGGGCAGGGCTTTGTGCACGGCTTTGCGGGCATGGTGCTGTTCATGGTGGCGCTGATGTTCATGCTGGTGCTGGACAAGGTGCTGGGGCTTTTCTTTTCCAATGCCAAGGGGTCGGCATGACATCGGTGCGCGTCAAGGCACTGGCTGTGCTTGTATTGATGACGCTGGCGTTTGCTGGCGCACATGCCTGGCGGCCTACTCTTCATCTGGCTGACAGCAAGCCCAAAGTGGAGTTGGAATCCATGGTCCCAAAAAAACTAGAGGGTTGGACGCTAGACAACAGTGGCCCCGTGCAGCTCGTGTCGCCTGATCAGCAAGCTTTACTTAATAAAATTTACAACCAAACTTTGAGTAGGACCTATGTTAATGCGAACGGAGATCGCGTCATGCTTTCGATCGCCTATGGTGGTGACCAGTCTGACGGCACCCGTGCCCATCGCCCTGACGTTTGTTATCCCGCACAAGGGTTTGATGTATCTTCGCGCGAGCAGGTTCAGCTGGAACTGAACGGAAATATATTGCCTGTGTTGCGCATGGTTGCGCGTTTGGGCTCGCGCATCGAACCAGTTACCTATTGGTTTGTGGTAGGGGAGAAGGTGGCCTTATCAGGCACTCAGCAAAAACTTGCCCAGTTGGCCTATAGCACTCGTGGTGTTATTCCTGATGGGATGCTGGTTCGAGTATCCACCATCGATCCGACCAGTGCCCGTGCTTACGCAGTTCAGGGTGATTTCATCCGGTCTTTCTACTCAGCCGTACCGGCGGTTTCGCGTGCCCAAGTGTTCGGTATTGCTGCATCGCTAGTGACGAAAAATACGGGCGATATCACTAAGGGTCTCCAATGAGAACCGTCGAATGGCATCTTCCCTTGGGATACATGCATGGCACGGGGCCCTAATTGAGTAGTTTGGCCGATCGCTCAACTTCAGCGGTGCTATGGGGCGCTGGCGGTTCATTTTTTCGAATCGCGTTGCAATTTGCTACACAAATTGTATTGATCCGCCTTCTTGGACCGGAGGACTATGGTATCTTTGCCGTCGGCGTCATTGTCGTCGGGTTTAGTGGATTCTTTGCGGATTTCGGAATAGCTTACGGACTTATTCAAAAGCCAGATGTTAGTTTAGATGACCAGCGATTTATATTTACCCTCCAGGCGTTGATCGGATTATTAGTTGCGCTCGCATTGGTCTCGCTTGCCTATCCAATAGCGGTTTTTTTTGGAGAATTGCGTTCAGTTGCGGTCATTCGATGGTTAGGTGTCGCCTGTTTTTTTAATGCTTTGGCGGCCACGTCTCTGAACTTGCTACGGCGTAGACTCGAATATCGTCGCATTCAAGTTGCGCAAATCGTAAGCTATTTCATTGGGTACGTTGTGATCGGCGTCTCGCTGGCTTGGCATGGCGCAGGTGTGTGGTCGCTAGTGGCAGCTTGGGTTGTTCAATCCGGTGTAGCTGCCGCGCTCACGTACTACTTCGCACCCCATCCAGTGCGTCCACTTTGGCGCCACATCGAATCTCGTGGCATTACCAGTTATGGATTCGCTGTCCTTGGGACAAATTTGTGTAACTGGGCGATTAATAACTTGGACCGTGTGATCGTCGGCCGACATTTTCCTGCGCGGGAGATGGGCCTTTATGTGCAGCCCTACAACATGCTTTTCAATCCCGCAACGACTTTATTGGGCATCGTTCAGCCAGTATTTCTCTCTGCCGCTTCGCGGATGGCCGACAACATGTCGCGCGTGGTCTCGCGATACCTCGGCTTTATTGAGTTGACAGCGCTGCTCATGCTCCCACTTTTCGCCGCGATGGCGGTGGCGGCGGATACAGTGGTGCTGGCAATATTCGGGGCCAAGTGGATAGCTTCCGCCCCAGTATTCAGGGCACTGGCTTTGGTCATGCCTTTGTTCGTGCTTTGGGGGCTCACCACGCCACTTCTATGGCTAGGGGGTGATCGTTTTCGCGAGTTTAAGGCGCAATGGCCATTGTTACTTCTCTGGATTGTTGTCGCATGGTTGGCGGCCAAAGTTTCGATTGTGGCCGTGGCGTGGTCCACTGTAGGTTTGTTTGCCATGCGCTTTGTTGTGACCGCAAGGGCGGCTACGCAGTTGGTGCCGTTGCGCAGTCGTGACCTACTGCTTGCATTGCGGGGTGGCATTCTTGTAGCGATTGGCGTTTCGGCCGCCGTTGGTTTGTTGGACCTCGCAATGGTGAGGTCGCAACTGGCGCCCTTGGTTCGATTGCTTGTTTGCCTTTCTGTCGCCGTCATTGGCGCGATTGTTTCGGGTTTGGTCTGCCCCAGGCTGGTTTTGCCAGAGGCCGCCGAACTATTGGCCGACATTACCCGTGGGGCTTCACCGCGCTTCTCAGCTTATCTGCGCGCACGCTTGATTGATAAGCGCTGACATTCTGCGAAAAATCTCTGACTTGGCGCATTTTCTGTTGATCCAATTGATCGTAGACGGAGAGGGTAAAACGTGATCGATCTACAAATTATCTTCTTGGCTGGTTTCTTGCTTGCAGCCTTGTTTGCGGGCTTGGCAGTCAGCGCTGGCTTGGGATTGATTTCCCACGTCGCGACATTACGCGAACGCGGCTTTTTCCATTGGTTGTTTCCGATAATCATCGGTGCCATGGCGCTTTCGGTCCTTTTGTCGCGGCGATCGCTTTCAAATGTGGACCTGCTGTTTGCAAGTGGACAGGATTTAGGTTCTGGCATGGCGGCTGTTTGGCTCGGGCGTTTGTCTTCTGTTCTTGGTCTGGCGATCTGTTTTGAGCGCCTTTCGCGTTTCATTTTCGTGCAATCCTCGCGCGAGGGGGTTGCCTGGCCCATTTTCTGGGCCTTCTTGGCTTTCGTTATGGGCAACGTTCTTATCAATGGTGCCTTAGGCACAGAGCCTGGATTTTCCCACCGCAATTTATATCCCGTACTGGCGATTTTGACGGCATTGATCGTCGCGCGAAGCGATTCCGAGCGATCTATCCGCTGGGCACGAAACTCCCTGCTTTGGCTATTTATTGCCAGCGCCTGTGTCGCGCCATTGATGCCGGACATGGTTTTTCAGAAGGGCTATGCGGGTATCAGCTTGCCGGGGTTCAAGGCACGTTATTGGGGTCTTGCAACACACGCCAACAGCTTGGGGCCGCTAGCTGCGGTCTTCCTGCTTCTGATCTGGAACAATCCTTTCAAGTCCAGAACAGTTAACGTGGTTTCATGGCTGTTGGGCCTTGCGAGCCTGCTGCT
>JBBRNS010000326.1:0-3656 GCA_038230175.1 Burkholderiales bacterium | reverse complement strand
GCCGACTTGTCATCCAGCTTGAACAGTGCCAGCTTGCCGCGCTGGCCGTTGATGACGCGGAAATCAGTGACGATGCCGGCCAGTAACTGCGGCTCGCGGGTATCGATCAGTTCTTCAATGGGGCGCTTGGCAAAGCGGCGCACTTCCAGCGTGACCTCGTCCAACAAATGGCCGGACAGGTAAAAGCCCACCGCGGTCTTCTCGTAGGTCCGCCGCTCCTTGATACCCCAGGGCATGGCCTCGACCAGATCAGGCTCTTGTGTGCTGGAGCCATGGTCGTCTTCACCACCCATATCAAACAGGCCGTGCTGGTTGGCGTTGGCCGCACTGGCTGCGGCAAAGTCAAAGGCGCGGTCTATGGACGCTGAGAGCGACGCGCGGTTGAGCTGCAGCGTGTCAAAGGCTCCGGCCTTGATCAGTGCGTCCACGCAACGCTTGTTCAGCCGGCTGCGGTCCACGCGGCGGGCAAAATCAAACAGGCTGGTAAATGGGCCCTCTTCACCCGTTGGACCCTTGCCCTCGCGCGCCGCAACAATCGCGTCAATCGCCTGCTGACCGGTACCCTTGATGGCGCCCAGACCGTAGCGGATCTCCTTGTTGGAGATGGGCTCGAAGCGGTGGCGGCCGCGGTTGATATTGGGCGGCTCAAAGTTCAGACCCATCTTCACGGCATCTTCAAACAACACCTTCAACTTGTCGGTGTCGTCCATTTCCACCGTCATATTGGCGCAGAAGAACTCGGCCGTGAAGTGCACCTTGATCCAGCCCGTGTGGTAGGCCAGTAGCGAGTAAGCAGCAGCGTGCGACTTGTTGAAGCCGTAGCCCGCAAACTTCTCCATCAAGTCAAAAACTTCATCGGCTTTTTCTTCGCTGATGTCGTTCTTGGCGGCGCCCGCACGGAAGATGCTGCGGTGCTCGGCCATCTCCTCGGCCTTCTTCTTGCCCATGGCGCGGCGCAGCATGTCAGCACCGCCCAGCGAGTAGCCGCCCAGTATCTGCGCGGTTTGCATCACCTGCTCTTGGTAGACCATGATGCCGTACGTCTCGGACAGCATCGCGGCCACCAGCGGGTGCGGGTATTCGATCACCTCGCGCCCGTGCTTGCGCGCCACAAAGCTGGGGATCAGGTCCATAGGCCCGGGGCGGTACAAGGCGTTGAGCGCAATCAAGTCTTCGAGGCGGGTGGGCTTGGCATCTTTCAGCATGCGTTGCATGCCGCTGCTTTCAAACTGGAACACGGCTTCGGTCTTGCCCTCGCTAAACAGGCGGTAGACCTTGGCATCGTCCAGCGGCAAATTCTCAAACGCAAAGTTTTCTTGCCCCGCATGGCGCGCCATGATGAACTCGCGCGCAATCTCCAAAATGGTCAGCGTGGCCAAGCCCAAAAAGTCGAACTTCACCAGGCCAATGGCCTCTACATCGTCTTTGTCGTACTGGCTCACCGCCGAGTCACTGCCGGGCTGCTGGTATAGCGGGCAAAAGTCGGTCAGCTTGCCCGGCGCAATCAGCACGCCCCCAGCGTGCATGCCGATATTGCGGGTCATGCCCTCTAGCTTGCGGGCCATCTCCAGCAAGGTTTTGACGTCTTCTTCTTTCTCTTCGCGCTCGGCCAAGATCGGCTCGGCCTCAGACGCGTAGACGTATTTGTCGTTCTTTTTGCCATCTTTGGGTGGCAACTGCAGGGTGACGTTGGTGCCGGGTTTGTTGGGGATCAGCTTGCTAATGCCATCGCAAAACATATACGGCATGTCCAGCACCCGGCCCACGTCGCGGATCACGCCACGCGCCGCCATGGTGCCAAAGGTGGCGATCTGGCTGACCGCGTCTTTGCCGTATTTGGCCTTCACATAGTCGATGACCAGGTTGCGGTTGGTCTGGCAAAAGTCGATATCAAAGTCGGGCATGGACACCCGCTCAGGGTTCAAAAAACGCTCAAACAGCAGCTTGTAGCGTATCGGGTCCAGGTCGGTGATCTTGAGCACATAGGCCACCAGAGACCCCGCGCCAGAGCCCCGGCCTGGCCCCACTGGGCAGCCATTGTTTTTGGCCCAGTTAATAAAGTCGCCCACGATCAAGAAGTAACCGGGGAAGCCCATCTTCAAAATAGTGGTCAGCTCAAATTCCAACCGGGCCAGGTATTCGGGCATGCGTTTTTCGCGCTCGGCCGCATCGGGGTAGAGGTGCGCCATGCGCTCCTTGAGGCCTTCGTGCGAGGCATAGCGAAAGTAGTCCTCGGGCGTCATGCGCTCGCCGTTGACCAAGGGCGTGGGGAACTCGGGCAGGTAGTAATTGCCCAGCACCAGGGTCAGGCTGCAGCGCTTGGCAATCTCTACTGTGTTGGCGATGGCCGAGGGCACGTCGGCAAACAGCGCCTCCATCTGCGCCTGGGTTTTGAAGTATTGCTCGCGGGTGAACTTGCGCACCCGTTTGGCATTGCCCAGAATCTCGCCGTCGGCAATACACACCCGGGCCTCATGGGCCTCAAAGTCGTCGGGCGTGGTGAATTGGATCGGGTGGGTGGCCACCACCGGCAGCTGCAGGCGCGCCGCCATTTGCACCGCAGCCAGCACATGCGATTCGTCATCCACGCGGCCAGCACGCTGCAGTTCAATATAAAACCGGTGGGGAAATAGGCTGGCCAAGCGCAGCGCAGCGTCAGTAGCCCGCGCCTCATCGCCCTGCACCAGCGCCTGCCCCACCGCACCCGCCTGCGCGCCGGAGAGGCAAATCAGGCCTTCATTGAGTTCTTGTAACCACGCTAGCTTGATAACGGCCTGGTTTTTGACGATGTTTTGGGTATACCCGCGTGCCAGCAACTCTGACAGGTTGAGGTAGCCCTGCTTGTTTTGCACCAACAAAATCATGCGTGACATGGCGGTTAAGTCGCCGCCTAGCCCCTCTAAAAATATCTCAACCCCAATGATGGGCTTGGTGCCTTTGGCGCGGCCCTGTTTGTAGAACTTAATGGCGCCAAACAGGTTGCTAAGGTCGGTAATGGCAATAGCGGGCTGGTGGTCCGCCACGGCCACGGCAATGGTGTCGTCAATGCGGTTGGTTCCGTCAACCACGGAAAACTCGGTGTGCAGGCGCAGGTGTATAAACATGCGGTCATTGTAGGTTTAGCAGGGGCCACATGATCTGCAGCTGGGCAAGTCGCACCCCGTAAAATCCCCACCGTGAATACCGTCCTCAATATCTCCGCCTACAAATTCGTCCCCCTGCCAGACGCCACCGCGCTGCGGGACACGCTCCACACCCGCGCGGTGGATTTATGCCTCAAAGGCACCATCTTGCTGGCGTCTGAGGGTATCAACCTGTTTTTGGCGGGCCCCGCCGATGCGGTGCGGGGCTTTGTGGCGCAGTTGCATACCGATGCGCGCTTTGCCGACATCACGCCCAAAGAAAGCTGGTCTGAGGCGCAGCCGTTTAAGAAAATGCTGGTCAAGGTCAAGGGTGAAATCATCCGCATGAACCACCCCACTATTCGCCCGGCAGATGGGCGTGCCCCTGCGGTCACCCCCGCCACCCTAAAGCGCTGGTTAGACCAGGGGCATGACGACGCAGGTCGCCCAGTCATCACCTTGGACACCCGCAACGACTTTGAGGTGGACGAGGGCACGTTTGACAACACCATCGACTGGCGTATCACCAAGTTC
>JBBRNS010000325.1:0-3660 GCA_038230175.1 Burkholderiales bacterium | reverse complement strand
GGCTGGCTCCATCACCTTTATGAGGTTCTTCGCGTTCCCAGGACTGCCCCAAGGAACGTAGTTGGCGAAGGCAACCTGGTCAAGAGGCACTCCAGCGATGCGCAGGGGTTCGTACTGCTGCCTCTCCCATCTCCATGACTGGCTTGATTGCCACCCTGCGCACGTGGTGCCATCGCTGTTCCAATAGATCTCGCCGTATGATCCGCTGGCAATATGTTCTTGCAGCGACCGAAACCTGGAGTCGCCCTCGTTCGTGATGCTAGGGTTTGTCCCCAAGATAAGCGCTGCAGCTTGACGCCTCGAGAGCTCAGACTGAACTTCCATCACAGTGGACCGCCCGAACAGCGTGCCGCGGAAAGGGGTGCAGAAGCTCCGTGTGTGTAGGAGAAGACCAGCATTGACCGGCTCCTGCGCGAACTCTAGAACGCGCCGGTCGATTCCGCCAAGCGTGCCTGGTGCTCTCACCATATTTGTTCTGCCGTGTAACGATTAGCGTTTATCTGCCGAGAGACCAAGCTGGAAGAAACCACGAGAAGCTCCTGTCGGCAGATGAACCACGTTGGACTGAACCGCTGAAGTAGCGGTGATCTACAGGGGATTGTAAGTTTGGCCGGTCTCACGTGAGGTCACGTTCCGATCCTTTCGCTCAAAGAATTTAGGTCGGTCCCGGCCTCCCCAGTTTTGAGGATGCGTGCGTGGCGCGATCTGACGCCTGTTGCGAGCCCCGTCCTTAGCAGGCGCGCGTTTGTACGCCGTGCTGCCCGCATGAGGCAGTCCGAATTCGCTTTTCCTCGGCATGGCCACAAGGCGCTGCCCAGTCATGGCGGCCCAGTACTGCGCGGCATGACTTCTGAGGTCGTGCCCGGTGCCGGCAGGGTCTTGCTGGCCTTGCATGTTTCGGCCCACCGCAAGCGCCCTAGCTTGCAATGCGCGCACTGCTGCAAGTCCACGTTCGCGACCCGGCGCATGAAGTCTTGCGCCGACTCCAGGGCAACCGCATTGCTCTGCGGCATCTGCATTTGCGCACGCGCCTGCGCCAGTGCCTGGCCCTTGCTGGGTGCCAGCAAACCATAGTGGCGAATGCGCTTGAGTCCGGTGGGCAGCACGTGGAGCAGGAAACGGCGCACAAACTCTTCTCCAGCAACTCTGACGAATCGCTTACCTCCTTTGTTATCGGCGCGCGCCTTGAAGGCTACTTGCTCAGGGCCGACGTTGACGATGCGCTCGTTGCTGATGGCTGTGCGGTGGGTGTAGCGCGCCAGGTACTCCAGCACCTGAGCCGGGCCACCCAGCGGCGCCTTGGCGTACACCACCCAGTTGTGACGGTACAGCGCTGCGTGGCGCTTGGCCCATTGCGCGTTGGCGCGTTGCGGGTCGTTAGCGATTTCGCCGCGTTCATGCGCCGCCTGCAAGGCAGCCATGAATTTGCCCCTGAACACCTTCGACAGTGCAGCCACCGGGAACAGAAACTCTGGCGAGCGTGTGGGCTGCACCCATTGCTGCTGGCCTGCCTGAGGGCCCGCCAAGCCACCACAGGCGATGACCGCGTGCAGGTGAATGTGGCGCTGTAGCTCTTGCCCCCAGGTATGAAGCACCAGCGTGAATGCCGCCTGCCCGCCCAGCCACTTGGGGTTGGCTGCGAACTCGCTCAGTGTTTGCGCAACGCAGGCAAACAAGGTCTCGATCACCCAGCGAGGGTGGCTCACATACAGAGCGTTCAATCCATGTGGCAGCGTGAACACCATGTGCGCGTAGGACACGTCCAGCACCTGCGCCAGTCTGGCTTGCAACCAGGCGTCTTTGGCCCGCGTGCCGCATTGAGGGCAGTGGCGGTTGCGGCAGGAGTGGTAGTGCCACTGGCTGTGACCGCAGGCGTCGCAGGACAGCCGGTCGCCACCCAGCGCTGCTGTATGGCAGGCAACGATGGCCCGCCATGCTTTGGCCTGGGGTGTACTGAGCCTGTGCCGGGCCAGATAGTGCGCGCCAAACTGGCCCAGCACGGCGGCTACGCTTGCCTGCATGAACTGCAACCCGAAGGCGCGATCAGTTCAGATTCAGGCCGGCCAGCAAGTCCAGGGGATCGGCGTGCTGCGGCGGACGGAACTGGGGGCTGATCAGGTGCAGGTAGCGTCCCGTGGTTGCAATGTGAGTGTGGCCCAGCAGTTTCTGGATGGTGTACAGATCCACGCCACCTTCAAGAAGGTGCGTGGCAAAGCAGTGACGCAGGGTGTGCACACCGCCGGTCTTGGTAATGCCTGCACGTGCGCAAGCTCCGTCGTAGGCACGCTGTGCCATGCCGATATGCATGGGTCCGATGCCACTGGCGTTGGGAAACAGCCAGATGCGGGGCTTGGCATTGCGCACGTAAGCACGCAGCAATTCCAGCAGCGAGGGGCTCAGAATGCTGTGGCGGCCCTTGCCGCCTTTGCCACATGCCACCCGCACGCACATGCGGTCGCGGGCACTGTCAATATCGCTCACCTTGAGCGCACACGCTTCTGAAACGCGCAGACCTGTTGCGTAGATGGTTTGCAGCAGGGTGCGCCTGGCCGGATGCAGGCAGGCTGTGAACAGACGCGAGATCTCTGCGCGTGCCAGCAGTTCAGGCTGTTTGGCCGGGACTTTGGCAAAGGGAATCTGGAACTCCTCGCGCCCGTGGCCCAATACGGTTTGAAACAGGAATTGTGCCGCGCAAGCGGTCTGATTCATGCTGCTGTATGAGAGCTTCTGGTCCTTGACCATGTGAAGCAAGTAGGCCTGGACTTCCTGCTGCGTGTACTGCGCCGGGTCGCGCCTGTAGTACCTGGCCATGCGCCGTATCGCGCCCACATAGATTTGCTGAGTCCTTGGCGCAAAGCCTCTTTGCACCATTGCATCGAGCATGCGCTGACGTAGTTCGGTCATGAGATTTCTCCTTCAGTGCCGGGGAACATTCCCCGCCTTGAAGGCTTTACCTACAGACCTCTTTGTGCAAGCCACGCACCAACAAAAAAGCGGTGGCGGCGCACCGTGCACCAGCCACCGCGTTAGCGGTTTAGTTCAACGTTCGAGCTAAGCGGGCGACGACGGCAGGACGCCAGGCCCGGGCTGTGGAAAATGCTCCGCACCACGGACCGGGCCTGGTGGCCTGCCGTTGGCGCTCCGCTTGAGCGAGGGGTTAGGCCTCACTCGCGCCATTCGCTCGGGCATATGCGCTTCAGACCACGCTTTCAGAGCGTTAAGCACTGGAAGCAATGACTCGCCAAGTCTGGTCAAGCGGTATTCGACGCGCGGCGGAACCTGGGCGTACACCGTGCGTTGAACTAATCCGTCGTCTTCGAGCTCGCGTAGTTGTGTGGTTAACCTTCGCTGCGTGATTGCCGGAAGTAGACGACGTAGCTCATTGAACCGGCGCATGCCCTCTAACTACCGAAACAGGATGATGGACTTCCACTTGCCACCGATGATGTCCAGAGCAGCCTCAACCGGACAATTCGTGTACGTGGTGTGACGTTGTTTTCGCATTGAGGTCTCGGTATCAAATAGGACACTATGTGCCGGTTTTGTGCGTACTTGCACGGGCGTTGTGTTCACCATACCCTTGCGCAAGCAGAAGCTCAAGCGATTCGTTTGGGCAGCTTTCGGAGATTGCTTTCATCAACTCGTTGCCCGCAGAGGCCT
>JBBRNS010000324.1:0-3731 GCA_038230175.1 Burkholderiales bacterium | reverse complement strand
GTGTGACGTCAATGCGCGGGCGGCTTTTGATGCTCATGGGCATGATTTCAATGTCCACCACCCGGGTGCTGCCCGCTGCCCACTTGGGCCGCACCCCTAAAAGCGCAAAGGCTTGCGCCATGTCTTCACCGCCCGTGCGCATCGTGCTGGTGCCCCATACCGACAAGCCGACGGCTTTGGGGAATGCGCCATGGTCTTGCAAATGGCGCTCGACCACGCGGTCAGCCGCCTTGGCACCCATGGCGTAGGCCGTGGGGGTGGGTACGGCGCGGGTGTCCACCGAATAAAAATTGCGCCCGGTGGGCAGCACATCCGGGCGCCCACGCGACGGTGCGCCGCTGGGACCGGGAGGCACAAACTTTCCGGAGAGGCCACGCAGTAATTGCGTCATCTCGTTGGGACCGCAGGCGTCCAGTCGGGGGGCCAGCGTGGCTTGCAGGCGCTGCAAAACTTGTGATGTCTGCGGCCACAGTTCCGGCGAAAAAAAAGCGTCTCGCTCGGGGTTGGCATTGGAATGGTCGTCGTCTTCCAAGCAGTCTTGCATCGCCTGCTTGGCCAACAATTCAAGGCGTTCACGGGTGTGGCCCGCATGGCGCCACGCCTCATCACTCAACCGTTGCAGCACGTCGGACCGTGGGCCCGTCCACGGCTGTGCCCACTCGGGGCTCAAGACGTCAAAACCATCCACGTTGTGCAGTCCCAAATCTTGCGCCAGCGCCACCAGCAGGCTGCCCTGCCCTGCACCCTTGCCACCGGGGAATCGGGCCAGCGCGACCAAGGTGTCAATACGCTGGCGGCCCTGCGGCGAACGGCCCAGGATATGTAGCCCGTCGCGAATTTGTGATTCCTTGATTTCGCACAGGTAAGCATCCAACCGGCTCAACATGGCCTCGCGCCCAGCATCGTCAGCAGGTTTTTCAAAACCCAGCTCGTGGTGCAAATTATTTTCCAGTACGCTGTCCAGCATGCTGGCGCGCAGGAGCTTGGCACGGCGTGGGTCCAGCGACAGGGCTTCGTAGTACTCGTCCATCTGCCGCTCCAGCGCCTGCAACGGGCCGTAGGTTTCGGCGCGCGTCATGGCAGGCATCAGGTGGTCGATGATGACGGCCTGGGTGCGGCGCTTGGCCTGGCTGCCCTCGCCCGGATCATTCACGATAAAGGGGTACAGGTGCGGCAGCGGCCCCAAAATGGCATCGGGCCAGCAGGCTGCTCCCAGCGCCACGCTTTTGCCGGGCAGCCACTCCAGGTTGCCATGTTTGCCCACATGCACCACGGCGTCGACCGCAAACGCACGGCGTAGCCAGAAGTAAAAGGCCAGGTAGTTGTGGGTCGGAACCAAATCCGCATCGTGGTAGCTGGCCACCAAATCCAGGTCACGGCCCCGTGCGGGCTGATTGCCTACAAACACGTTGCCGTAGCGCTGGCCCGACACCATGAAGCGGCCACCGCGCAGCATGGGGTCCTGCCCGGGCAGGCCCCACAGGGTATTGATGGCGGCCTGGCTATCGGCAGGCAGCGCGTTGAAGTCCGCCAGATAGTCCTCCATCGCAAAACTTTGATGGGCGGGGCGATCATCGTTCGCGTCCAGCTTGTTGGTCACACCGCGCACCAGCTCGGCCATCAGCGCGTCGCCGCCCTCGGGTACGGCGCCGGTGGCGTAGCCTGCATCGCGCAGCGACTCCAGAATTAATACGGTGGAGGCGGGCGTGTCCAGCCCCACACCGTTGGCCAGACGCGAATCGTCGTTCGGGTAGTTCGCAAGAATCAAAGCGACGCGCTTGTCGCTATTGTTTTTAGTGCGCAACACGCACCAGCGGCGGGCGAGCTCGGCCACAAAGGCAATGCGCTCGGGCTCGGGCTGGTAGCGCACCACGTCGGTCTCGGTGCGCTCGCAGCGCCAGGCCAGGCCCTTGAAGCTGATGGCGCGGGTCAGGATACGGCCATCGACCTCGGGCAGCACCACCTGCATCGCCAAGTCGCGCGGGGCCAGGCCGTGCGGGTCGGCTTGCCATTGTTCTTGCGAACAACCGGCGGTAATGAGCTGCAGTACCGGGGCATCACCCGCCATTTGCCTGGTCAACTGTTTGGCAGTTTGCGCTGCCCAGTCTTGTAGTTCATCACCACCATCAATGGAGGCCACGGCAAAGCTGGTGGCGTTCAAGACCACCGCCACGCCGTGTTCTGCGGCCACCGACTGCAGCAGGGCGAAGCTGGTGGGATTTTTGAGCGAATCGACCGCCACCGCCACCCCGTTCACGCCCGCCTCGCCCAAAGCGGCCAGCATGGCATCAAACAGCGCAGTGTTGCCTGACTCATAGTGTGCGCGGTAGAACACGAGCAGGGCGACAGGAGCGCCTTGTATCCACTGAACCGCCTCAAGCTGCGGTTGATACACCAGCGCAGGAGGTAATACCGCTGCCGGTGCCGGGCGTTCACCCAGACCAAACGCAGCATGACCCAGCAGCTGAAAGAAGTTTTGTGCGTTGGCGCGTCCGCCTTCGCGCAAACATCGCCACAGGTGGCGACAGTCGTCGTGTGCTGTGTTGCTGCGCAAGAGCAGTTGCATATCTTCAAAGTTGTCGCCAGAAAAAATGAATAACTGCTGGTCTCGTGCTGCCGCCTGCTCCATGGCTTGGTCCACCACATAAGCCCAGTCACTAAGACTGCCCAGGTGCTCGATAACCACCACACGGGCGTGGCGTAACACGTCATCCACGTACATGTCCATGCTGGCGGGCTGACGCAGCCACATCAGGTTCGCCAGGCGCACTGTGGGGTAGTTGGGGTCCAGGCTGGACGCGACATCGGCCAGCAGCGACAGCGTCGTGTCGGCAGCGCTGAGCACCACAATGTCGCCCGGCGTTTGCGCCACGCGCACCACGCCCATACCGTCATCTTCTACATAACCGCCAGGGCGGGTTGAGAGCAAATGCATGCGGGCTATCCAAGCTCAGACTGCAACTCGGCTTGCAAATGCACAGCATCCAGGTGGTCGCCAATCAGCACCAGCTGTGTCACGCGCGCCTCATCAGTGCGCCAGGTGCGGTCAAAGTAGCTGTCAAAACGTTGCCCCACGCCCTGCACCACCAGGCGCATGGGAAGACCTGGCAAGGCGACAAAGCCTTTGATACGGTAGATTTCGTGGCGCTGCACCAAACTGGCCAGGGCGCTGAGCAAGCGGGCGCGGTCGGGCACATCCAGGGTGACAGCTATGGAGTCGAAGGCATCGTGGTCGTGGTCTTCTTCCGCGTCATGGTGGGTTTTACGCTGGTCAATCACGTCTTCCACCGCGCGCTCCAGGCCCAGCACTAACGCGGGATCAATCTTGCCGTGCTGCACATGCACCAGCTTGACACCGGGTCGCGTCTCGGCGCGAATGGCCGCCTCCACACCGGCCAGCGCTGCAGCGTCCATGCCGTCGGTTTTATGGACGATCACCAGGTCGGCGGTGGCCAACTGGTCTTCAAACAGCTCGGCCAGCGGTGAGTCGTGATCGAGGTTGTCGTCCGATTTGCGCTGCGCATCCACGGCCACCGGATCATCGGCAAAGCGGCCTGCTGCCACCGCAGGCGCATCGACCACGGTGATAACGGAGTCCACCGTGAAGGCATTGCGCAGGGCAGGCCACTGGAAGGCCTGTACCAAAGGCTTGGGCAGTGCCAGGCCCGAGGTCTCGATGACCAGGTAGTCGATTTCGTCGCGGCGAGCAGCCAGCAACTCCATCACCGGCG
>JBBRNS010000323.1:0-3749 GCA_038230175.1 Burkholderiales bacterium | reverse complement strand
TGTTGGTGGAGCAGTATTACGACTTTGCCCAGGAGCTTGCCGACCACTATGTCGTGATGGAGCGCGGCGCGGTGGTGGCCAGTGGTCTTGGTAAAGACATGGAAGTCAATGGCGTGCGCAAGCTGGTGGCCATTTAAGGCCGTCTGCTTCAGGTGGCGACGGCTTTGTCCAAAGGCCGTGCGCCGGTGCGCAGTGCCAGGCCACCGGCCAAGCGCTTTTGTTCACCCAGCGAGGCCTTAGCATGGCCCGTGCCATAGGCACCGCGCAGGGCCTGCACCGACTCACTAAGGGACTTTGCGTCGGTAATTTTGGCGGCGTGTTTTTGTAACACCTGGTAGGCATTGTCGATCAGGCGGGCGTTGAGCGTTTCCTTTCCATGCAAGATCAGATTTTTCACCGCTGCGGTGGGGTTGCCGCCCATGCTCAGGGCCATGGCCGTTTCTGCGTATTCCAGAACTTTGGTCTGGCAGGCGCGCAGGCGGTCTGCAAAGGACGGGTACGCCACGGAACTGGCGACCAGCAGCTCAGTTTGTGAGCGGTTGCTGCAAAATCGCATTCCCAGGGTGTCAACCCAAGCATCCATCTCGTCCAAGCGAATGGCCTTGCTGGCCAGCTGCGCGAGCAAGGCCAGCATGTTGCTGGCCGACTCAAAATCAAAGTCGGATTCCGAAACCGATTTGGTCAGGGCACGAACCGACTCGACGGCCTGGGCAAATTGGTGCTGCTGAATCAGGTTCAGCGCGACAACAATCCCGCACAGGCGCTGTAGGCGAGGGTTGTCTGCATCGCGGTCGATAAGACGCTTGAAGTCGTCGTAGCAGCGTTGCAGGCCTTTGCGGTCGCCGCTTTCCAGGCGTGTCAGCGCCAGCAACACCAGGCTTTGTGCGTCAAACATTTTGGATTCCAAGCCCATACGCACCGTTTGGTCCAGCAACTTTTCCGCTTCGACATGGTCGCCGGCGTAGTAGGTCATCATGGCCAGGTTTTGGATGCGGCTGATGGAGGCCGGGGTGAGTGAGGCCGCCATCTTGTAGGTTTCTAACGCCTTGTCGAATTTGCCGGCCTCAAAGTGGGCACGCCCCATCACGTCGTAGGCATCGGCGTAGGTGGGGTCAGAGCTGATCAGGTTTTCCAGCGTGCTGCCGGCCTGGGTCAGCTGCCCGGCGTCGAGCTGTGCGCGGGCAACACCGAGCTTGGCCCAAGGCAGTGTTTTGGCCGCGACCACCGCGCGGTACAGCACCTGCGCCTCCTGGCTTTTCCCCATACGCAGCATGAGTTCGGCACCCACGCGGGCCGCGTACAGCCAATAAGGCGCCCTGGTATCAAACCGCTCCATACACAGTGCGGCGGCAATTGCGAAGTCTTCGGCCTCAATTGCGGTGAAGATGGCTTGCAGAGCGGCTTTCCGAACCCGCGCCTGGGTGATGCGTTCGCCCAACTGTGATGCCTTGTGGGGTTTGAGCAGGTAGCCGTCCAGTGCAGACTCCGCCGCCTCCGCCACTTTGGCGTAGGTGGCTTCACCGGTGACCATGATGAAAACGGTGGAAAACGGCAGCAGCTGGTTGCGCCGTAAGTCGTCTAGCAAATCCTGCCCTGACTGGCCTTCGTTCTGGAAGCTGAGTTCACACAGCACAAAGTCAAACGACCGAAATTCCAGGTGGCGACGGGCATCGGTGACCCGCACTGCTTGCACCACGGTGCCCATGCCAAAGTCCCGCAATTGGGTTACCAAAATCGAGCGTGAGGTCGCATTGCCGTCGATCACCAGCGCGGCGCATTTGCTGAAATCCGCGTCGGGCAGTGCGGTGGCCATGGGTTAATGGGCTCCATTCGTGGCGGGTTGCCTAGGGGTGCGCGGCGCGCGGGTTTCCGAGCCTAGCAGAAAATAATAGCACTACATCGACCAAATACGAGGGCTAGCACCGTCTAGTGCCCACAATTGCTGGCGCCATGTGGTGCGCAGTGTACGCAGTAAGTCCATGGCGGGCTCCACCACCGGTGCTAGAACCCGTACCACCACCACCTGGGGGTTGGGGCTTGTCACCCCTGCGCTGGGCGCTAATTCGTGACGGTGCAGGGCCTCGCGCGCGCTGTCTAACGCGCGTTGGCGGCGATCGCGTGTCAGGGGTGTGCCACTCACCAAAAACAGCGTCGCGGCACAGCGCAGGCCCGCCATTCCGACCGGGCTGTTGAGCAGCCGGGTGTCGTGGGCGGCCAGTTTGGCGCGCTCTAGCCAGACACCGGGCACCTCAATGTGTTGCTGCAACTGTCCCTGAACAAATGGCTGGTTGGCGTGGGGCAGGCCTAAGGCGGTTACATCCCACCCGATCAATTCGGAATCTGGCTCTGGGCGGATGGTGATGTGGTTTTCGGCTTGGCAGCCGCTGTAGCACAGCGCTTCCAGAGGCAGCCATTCCAGCCGCGCGCCACGCGCTAGCGCAATGCGGGTGCGCTGCAAGGCCAACGCGCCTTCAGAACGGTAAAAACGGGTTGCACCCGGCGTCGTCACAAGGCCGTGCGCGCCCGCTTGGGCGTTGACCGTTATGTCCAGCGTGTCGCCGCCCACGAGCCCGCCGGGTGGGTGCACCAAGACGTTGTGGCAAATGGCATCGCCTTCTGGGTACAGGCTCTGCAAAATACGCAAAGGGCCTTTATGGCGGTGGCGGGCCACAGTGCGTCCCGCCTCCAGGTGGTAATTCAGGTCGAGTTCGGCATGCCAGGTCATACAGCGTCGTTAGGGGGGAAATGGTGTGGTTGGATCAGGCCAGCAAATCATGCAAGGTGCGCGCCACCACCTGCGTGGCACGGCGCAGGTCTGCTAGGTTCAGGCGCTCATCGGCCCGTTTGGCATGCGACTCCAGCACGGTGCGCGGGCCCGCGCCGTAAATCACACCGGGTATGCCGGCCTCACAAAACAGCCGCACGTCGGTATACAACGGCGTACCCACTGCGGGAATCGTCTCGCCAAAAACCGCTTCGCCATGCTTTTGAATCGTCTGAACCAAAGGCAAGTTGCCCGGCAACGGCAGCAAAGCCCGTGCCAACAAAATGCGTTTGATGTCCACCGTAACACCGGGCATTTCGGTCGCAGTGGTCTGAATCAGGTCGCGCAGCGTGGCTTCGACCTCGGTAGGGTTTTCTTCCGGGATCATGCGGCGGTCTAGCTTGAAGCACACCCGCCCGGGAACCACATTGGTGTTGGTGCCGCCTTCGATGGTGCCCACATTCAGGTACGGGTGGCTGATGCCCGCCACCTGTGAGGTGATGCCCCGGTAAAGCGCGTTTTGCTGGTACAGCTCGCTCAAGATGGTGGTGGCGGCTTGCAGCGCGTCCACGCCAGATGCCGGTATCGCTGCATGGGCTGCCTTGCCGTGCACCGTGACCTCCAATTGCAGGCAGCCATTGTGCGCGGTGACGACCTGGTAGCTAAAACCAGCCGCCACTACCAGGTCGGGGTGGATGATGCCGTTTTTGAGCAACCAAGCTGGCCCCAGTTCACCGCCAAATTCTTCGTCGTAGGTGAACAGCAACTCCACACTGCCTTGGCGGGGTGGAGCGACGGCTTCCAACGCCCGCAGGGCAAAGGTGTAGGTGGCGAAATCGCTCTTGCTGACGGCACTGGCGCGCCCGTACAGCTGGCCGTTTTCAATCGTGGCGCCATAGGGGTCGTGGGTCCAACCCTCACCCGGCGGGACCACGTCGCCATGCGCATTGAGCAACACGGTGGTGCCTGCACCATAGCGGCGGCG
>JBBRNS010000322.1:0-3777 GCA_038230175.1 Burkholderiales bacterium | reverse complement strand
GTACAAGCCACCTTGACGGAGCTCACTGCCCAGACCTGTGCCGCCAGCCTGCAAGACAACTTACCGAACTGTGAAGCCTTGATCGTGTGTGGCGGTGGTGCGTTTAATGGCCACCTAATGGCCCGTTTGCAAGCCTGGCTGCCCCTTTGTTCGGTGCGTGCGTCCGACGCCTTTGGGCTACCACCGCTTCAGGTAGAAGCCACCGCCTTTGCATGGCTCGCCCGCCAAGCGTTGCTGCGCCAAACGGCTAGCGTACCAAGCGTTACGGGCGCACAAGGCGCCCGTATTTTGGGTGGGATCTACCCGGCCTAAGCCGGCGTCAAACGGTCCAAGCGGCCCAATCGGTCAGGAAAATGACGATCCGCAACCGCAGGTACTGGTGGCGTTAGGGTTCTTAATCACAAATTGCGCACCCTGCAGGTCTTCTTTGTAGTCGATCTCAGCGCCGACCAGGTACTGATAGCTCATGGCATCAATCAACAAAGACACGCCATTTTTGGTCATGGTGGTGTCGTCTTCGTTGGTAATTTCGTCGAAGGTAAAGCCGTACTGAAAGCCAGAGCATCCGCCGCCTTGCACAAAGACGCGCAGCTTGAGCTCAGGATTGCCTTCTTCGGCGATCAAATCCGCTACTTTGGCCGCCGCGCTGTCGGTGAACAAAATGGGGGTTGGCATTTCAGTGGGGGTGGTTTCAGCAATAGCTACGGCATTCATGGATTGCTCCGGTCAAATCAATATTCCGAAATAGTACAGCAAAACGCTCAACCATTTCTTTCACTGGTTATTTGCCGCCAATTTCAGTGTGGGCTTTTCTTCGGCGCCCACAATCGGGCGCAATTGGCCGGTGATGAGGGCGCCTTGGTGCAACTCCATCGCGGCGTACTGAATATCGCCTTCAATCCGGGCTTTGGGCTGCAGCTCCAGCATGTGCCGCGCATGGACCGGGCCTATAACACTGACGTTAATGATGACATGGTCGGCCGTCACCTCACCCACGATGTGGGCCGACTCTGATATGACCAGAATACTGGCCACACCTTCACGACCCACGAGGTTGCCAGTGACATCACCATCGACCCGCAAACCATCCGTAAAGGTCATATGTCCGACGATTTGGCTGCCTTCGGCAATCAAACTTTTGATGGGGGGCTGCTTCTTGGTATTGAACATGGGGTACCTCGTGCCGACACTACAACTTGATGCTTTGGGCGGCCTTGACCACCGACCCTTGCATCACCTTGGCGGAAACGCCTTTCAAGACCGTCTGGGGTGGCAAATCGAATCCACCCTCCAGTCGGCCATATTGCCTTATTTTGATCGCAAGTGGCCCATCCGGCAATGCAGAAACCCACGGTTTACCGTTGCTAAAACCGGAAAACGAGAGTTCAAGGCGACCATCAAATTCTGAGACATGTTTGCCCGCCTGCATGACCAAGGCTTGCCACTTGATGGTGCCGCCTTTTTGGTCGACCTGCAAGCCACGGATCGACAAGCCGTCCGGCCCTGCAACCGGAATCAACTTTTCAAAAAAAACCAGGTCATCGCGCAGGCAGCGGTTGTCGGTTTCGAGTTGTTTGACTTGCCCAATGAGGCTCTCCAACGACGCTCGTTCAGTGGTCATCAGCGTGCCAGCGGTGTTGGCAATGGACTGGGCCTTGTCGCGGTCTTCTTTCACACTGTTCAACTCCGCCTGCACCGCGCCCAATTCGGCCCGAAGCCGCAGCACGTCACCCTTTGTGCCGCCGTCCAATCCAGCGATGTCTTTGCCGAATTCAAAAGCCCACAAGGCCATGGCGGCACAAAAGCCAAAGACGATGGCCCACACCGCCCACCGAATAGGCCACGCCATATCGCTGCGCACCGCCATACGCGGAGCACTAATAGTCAAACGACGAAGAAGTAAACGCAGCCTCATAACTTGGGCGCAGTCTATCAGCCAAAAATAGAAAAGCCGCCGGAACTTGCGCTCGGGCGGCTGTAACAAATGCAACAGCCCGTAGGCTGCGGCATCGGTAGCGATTAACGCTTGGAGAACTGCTTACGGCGACGGGCGCCGTGGAAGCCGACCTTCTTACGCTCAACTTCGCGCGCGTCACGCGTCACAAAGCCGGCTTGGCTCAAGGCGGGCTTGAGCGTTGCGTCGTAGTCGATCAGGGCACGGGTGATACCGTGGCGCACTGCACCGGCTTGACCGGACTCACCGCCGCCAGCGACGTTGACCATGATGTCAAACGTTTCAGCGTGGTTGGTCAACATCAAGGGCTGCTTGCAGATCATGATGGATGTGCCGCGACCGAAGAACTTATCAATGGCTTTGCCATTAACAACGATTTGGCCGGAGCCTTTTTTCAGAAACACGCGGGCGACGCTGGATTTGCGACGGCCGGTGCCATTGTTCCATTCACCGATCATTTGGCGGCCTCACGTTTCACAGCGTTGTTGGAAATACCAGCAATGTCCAGAACCTTTGGCTGCTGGGCTGTGTGGGGGTGCTCTGCACCACCGTAAACCTTGAGCTTCTTGATCATGGCGTAACCCAGGGGACCCTTGGGCAACATGCCCTTGACGGCTTTTTCCAAAGCGCGGCCAGGGAACTTGTTTTGCATATCACGGAAGTTGGTCGACGAAATACCGCCGGGGTAACCCGAATGGCGGTAGTAGATCTTGTCCAATGGCTTAGCGCCAGTGACACGCAATTGGGATGCGTTGGTGACGATGATGAAATCGCCGGTATCGACGTGAGGCGTGTAAATGGCCTTGTGTTTGCCGCGCAAACGGAGAGCAACTTCGCTGGCTACTCGTCCGAGGACCTTGTCGGTCGCGTCAATCACAAACCACTCGTGCACGACCTCAGCGGGTTTTGCGCTGAAAGTTGACATGAGATTTTTCTTTATAAAAGAAGGTTTGTCGGGCTCTTTTCCACGGTCGGGTTTCCTCTGATGGGATCTCTTAAGTGGGGATTTATCAATGCAACGGGTCGCACCAACACCTTCGCCGCGGAGCCACATAGGCGCTGCGAAGCTTTCTATTATACAAAATTGGCCGCTTTCAGCAAGCTTTTAGCAGCGTAGGGAGCGCCGCGCCACGGAAAACACCCCGATGTCTCTCTGCTCTGGCACCAAGGCGCGCTACTGGAGGTTTCGCTCCCGATCCCGCTTTTCCCAGCGTTTGCGGTCTTCGACACACACTGGCAAATCTACAAACTCTGGCTTTTGGCACTCCCGGTAAATACACATCGGGCGCGAAAACACGCTGCTACTGGCACACAACTCGCGCGCTGCCGGCTGTGCCTTAGCCGGTAACCCTGCGCTGCCCGCGACTGCTTGGGATGCCGCTCCCGGCGGCGAAGTCTGTGTGCGCATTGGCCCGCTTATGGGCTTCGCAGTATTCGTAGTGTGTGCAGGGAGCTTCGCCACAGGCGTCGGCACACGCACCACGGCAGGTGCAGGTTTGGGACTTGGTAGTGGGGGCTCTGGTGCAGGCGCAGACTCAGACGCTGCCGTTTCGACGATGATCGATTCGGACGCTGTTGGCAGCGGCACCACAGCCGCTACAGGCTGTAAATCTTCCACAGGCGCTATTGGAGGGGTATTGCCGTGGGAAGACCCGTTGAGGTAAATTCCTACGACCATAACGATCAGCGCAAAGACGGCTGCAAGGCCCACCCAATGCCCGCGCAGCCAGCCCAGGGACTGCGCAACATTGCCATCAGACGCTTCGGCGGTTGCACCAACAAGCGAGGCAAAAGAAGGCTGGGTTTGCGCCCCTGACGTGTGG
>JBBRNS010000321.1:0-3817 GCA_038230175.1 Burkholderiales bacterium | reverse complement strand
GACCGAAATACCCTCACGGGACTTGATCATGCTCACAGGCCCGGCCACCGCGCGCTAAATCGGTGTACCGGTCGTAAGAAAGTCGACCCTACGCCGACCAATGGTCTCAATGGCGGTGCATGCTTGCATGCCCGCTGTTGTAAAACTAGGAGGTTTTATGAATCGCAGAACGTCTGTGTCCCACATAGCCCAAGCCCTTTTGGGCCTGGCGGTATTTCCCCTGAGCGCCGTTGCGCAGGCGACGGCCAAGTTAGTCAAATCCAAGGCCGAGTGGAAGGCCCTGCTGCCCGCACCCAACTACACGGTGCTGTTTGAAGAAGGCACCGAGCGTGCGGGCAGCAGCCCGCTCAACCACGAAAAACGCGCCGGCACGTATGTGTGTTTTGCCTGCGCACTGCCGCTTTTCAAAAGCGAATTGAAATACGACAGCGGTACCGGCTGGCCCAGCTTCTTTACTGCACTGCCCGGTGCAGTGGCAACCAGCCGCGACTTCAAGCTGGTGTGGCCCCGCACCGAATACCACTGCGCCCGCTGCGGGGGGCACCAAGGCCACGTGTTTGACGACGGGCCACAGCCCACCGGCAAACGTTACTGCAACAACGGCGTGTCGCTGCGCTTCATCCCGACCAACGAACCACTACCGGAGTTACGCACATGAAGACTTTTCTCAATCTCGCCGCCGCCCTGGCCCTGCTGACGGGCGGCCTGCATGCCAGCGCGCAACCGTCCGTTCCCGCTACCAACGGTGGCAAAACCGCCAGCGCCGTTTTTGCCGGTGGCTGCTTTTGGTGCATGGAAGCGGACTTTGAAAAACTACCCGGCGTCTTGAGCGCCGAATCCGGCTACACCGGCGGCACCGCCGCCAACCCGACCTACCACGACGTCAGCGCCGGTGGCACCGGCCACACCGAGGCCGTGCGGGTGGTGTACGACCCCAGCAAGGTGAGCTACCCCGCATTGGTGGACTACTTCTGGCACCACATTGACCCCACGGTCAAAGACCGCCAGTTTTGCGACGTGGGCAACCAGTACCGCAGCGCGATTTTTTACAACGATGCGTCACAAAAGGCAGCCATAGACACTAGTAAAGCCGCCATTTTAAAAGCCGGTGTGGTCAAACAAATTCTGACCGACGTGGCGCCCGCCAGCACCTTCTACCCGGCCGAGGAATACCACCAGGACTACTACAAGAAGAACCCCGTGCGCTACAAGTTCTACCGCTTCAACTGTGGGCGTGATCAACGGGTAGAGCAGGTCTGGGGCACGGCACACTGAAACGCTGTCAGGCGCATCGTCGGATACACCACGCGTCGGTGCAGAAAGCCCTTGCAAAGGCTGCGCACCGGGACTGAATCCACGCCTTGGCTAGCCGGGCTTGGACCTGCAGGTTCACCTGCATGGCTGACGTCTCGTTGCCAATGCCTTTTTGCTTAAGGAGACACTCGCCCGTGCTGACGATTTCGGCCGAGTTCTACCGCGGGTCATCACCCTCGCGGTAAGTCTCGTAGTGCGGAATAAGTCCACGGTAGTCGACCACCAGGGCAAAGATGTCGCACCAGCGCGGCCGTTGGGTGCGCGGACCGCAGCGTGCAGTGAGCAGCAGCTGGTGCGTACAGCGAATCTTTGTTACTCGGTAGCAAGGGCCTCAAAATATGAGAAGTTTGAGGCGATTACTGCATAAACAAATGGGTGGTCGACCCATTCGCATACTGCACGTCGATGGAAATGAATTCTAGCGGACCTGACTGGGCCACACGATAGCGGTCATGTTCAGTCAGCGTCAGCATAGGCGGGTTGGCAGCGTTGTATGTCTCCGTGATCACATCGTATATAGCCGTAGTCGCTGTATCCGCCTCAACATTGAAACGTACGATGGCCTTGCCGGTAACGACGGATTTCGTGCTGTCCGAAAAAGCACTCATCGTACCAACCGTAGCAGAGTCGCCAACCTTCACTGTGGCGGGCATATTGGCAGGTGCATCGAATACGCGGTATTGGGTCGCGCTCGACGAACCTACCCGGATGTAATTGGTGTCGTAGAAGTCAGTTTGAGCCGAATTGAGTGTGTTAGGGGTGCAGTTAGAAAAATTAACTGAGGTGGTGCTCATGCTAGAGATGCGTCCACTAACGCCATTGAAGGAGGCACCAGCAATCGACGGTGCCAAGGTAACCGTTGTGGTGCCTGCACATGTCCCTGAAACAGTAAAAGATTTGGACAACCCACTGTTAAGCATAGCCTGCCGTGCAGCCCCGACGGGGAACGTCAGTGCCGAGGCCCCAGCGCTGCCGCCGGACTGCACTACCCAATGGCCGGTGAAGCCAGCTGCGTACTGCAAGTCCACCGAAAGCAATTTTAGTGCGCCTGTCTGGGCAACCCGGAAACGGTCATGTTGGGTGAGCGTCAGCGCATTGGTCAGGTTATATGTCCTATAGGCCACATCGAAAATCGCAGTGCTGGCGGTTTCTGCTTCGATGGAGTAGGTCACTACGACCGTGCCGGTTCGGGCATGCGCACTGTCATAGGTATCCATCGTACCTACTGTGCCAGCGTCCCCAACCATGACAATGGCTGGTAACGCGACAGGTGACGCGAGCACGCGAATTTGTGTCGAACTTGATGTGCCTAAGCGAACGTAATTCGTATCGTAGTAGTCGGTTTCGATGAAGCTGGGCGCGGCAGGCGTGCAGTTGGAATAACTAAGGGCGGTTGTTTTTACAAAGGCAATACGTCCACTAACGGTTTCGAACACGGCTCCACCTGTTGATGCCGGGGCGGTAATTGTTGCAGTTCCTGCGCATGTGCCGGAGACGGTGTAAGTCTCACTCATTCCGTTGGTAACCAAAGCCTGACGGGCAGCCCTGAGCGGAAACGTCATTGGCGAGACCACAGTCGTAGTACTACCAACTGGCGGAGTTTCGCCCCCACCCCCACCACATGCGGCTAAAGCAAAGAGAAGGCCCAGCGCCCAAAAATTTTTAATTTTCATATCCACCCTGAAATAATTAATTTTGTATTCGGCATTGCTGAAAGATTTCAGCGACGCGCGTGTTCATTACAGAATTCTAATAATTATCAAGTGGCTAGCTAGGCGCTTATGTTGACTTGTTGCGCCAATTTATGGGCATCTGAGGCCACAAACGGTCGGGCATTTCAGCCAACACATTGACTGGGGCGCGCGAGCCCCTACCAGACAAACACTAGGATTCGGCGGCACTGATCGGCAACCAACCCCGACTCCCGAGTGCATCACTTCATCTTTGCTACTTAAATGATAGCTGCTCGCGCACAGTATCAGAGGGCCAGAGACCGATTTAGCACTCAAATGATCATGAATTGATGGCTGCTTTTGATCCACAAAAGCCCAGTGTGCTGGCCTGAACCGCAAATACCCAGAATCAGATCGGTGTGAGCTTGGCCACACTCAGCGCCAGCCACTTGGTGCCATGGCGGGGGAAATTAATCTGCGCGCGGGCGTCGTCCCCGGCGCCTTCCAGCGTTAGAACCTTGCCCTCGCCAAATTTGGCATGGAACACCGCCATGCCGACACGCAGGCCGTTGGCAGAATCGTCCTTGCGCGCAATTGGAGTATCAAATGTTCCGCTAGCCCTCGTAGAACCTGCGTAAGCAGCTCCTGAATGCATAGCAGAACCCGCGCTGTATCCCGACCCTGACCCAGAACCTGTGCTGGCATTCCATGAGCGGTTGAAGTTCTGGTTCTTGGGTGTGAGCCATTTCAAGCACGGCTCGGGCAGCTCATCAAAGAAGCGGCTCTTCATATTGAAGCGGGTTTGGCCGTGCAGCATGCGCGACTGCGAG
>JBBRNS010000320.1:0-3827 GCA_038230175.1 Burkholderiales bacterium | reverse complement strand
GTGTAGTATGCTACAAAATAATGCGTGCAGAGATTACAATATTCTTACCTGGCCTGCCAACAATTCCCATTATTACCTGATTAGAAATATCGGAAAAAACCTGGTACCAGGTTTATGCAGCATAAATTCTTTCCAGCGACTCAAGTTCGGATCCTGTGCAACTGCTCTGGTTCTTAATATGAACTCATTGAAACTTTTCAAAGGAGGGAATTTCGCAGATTGATGAGAGCAAACGCCAAGAAGTGATTAGCCAAGAAGTAGATTTTCTTGATATCGAAGCGCACCAGGAGCGCACGAAACTTGTCGATCCAGACAAAACTACGTTCACTCACAAAGCGACCTTTGTAGACCGTCGCGTTGAAGAAACGTTTACGCCCCCGTTTAGCTGACTGGCGGTTGCGCTTGTTTTCGGCAATGTTGGGGATAACCTGATGGTTAAAACAGACTTTACGGGCGTCAAGGGTGTCGAACCCGCTGTCAGCGTTGAAGTAGGCACCCGTAATCGATAACCCCAGGCGCTTAATGGCCTTGAAAGCGGACTGCAACTGTGGTTTAAGGTTAAAGGCATCGTGATGATTACCAGCGACAATATCCGTTGTGGCAATGATATAGCCGTTCTTGTCAGTGATGGGGAGAATATTGGATGTTTTGGCTTTTTTGCGGCCTTGATACGCACCGCTTCACCGCCTTTCTTCGCGCTGGCATGAGAACCAGCCAAATTCAACACCGAGGTGTCCAAAGTATCCTTCATCGTTTGAACGCTACGCTGCCACACGCGTTCCAGGCTACCATCCCGGCTCCACTTGCGAAAATGGTAATAGACCGCCCACCAACTAATTTCAGCGACCGTTGGTGTCGCTGGGTTAGCTTCAATCGGCAATTCCTCCCACTGGCAACCCGTATGCAGTCGGTACAGAATATAGTTGAAGATCTTGTACAACGGGATTTTGCTCACATACCCGCGTTTTGCCGTTCGCAAACACGGCAGAATTTTGGATCTGAACTGTTCTTCAGTTACACTGGTCGGGATAGTGCTCTTCGCTGCTTACCTTTGGCGAGGTTTTTCAGCGACGATGCACTATCTCCTCCTTTTTCTTAAAAGTTTCAACCAGTTCATTAAAAAGATCATACCAGCTTGAAGCGCCTATCAGTTAAGCTTAAATCCGATCGCCAGGGCAAACGCATCAAAAAAAAGAGGCGAGGAGCTGAGTAAGGAAGGAATCATCGAGTGCAGCCTTGAACCGCTTGCGTTGGAGGCTAAGGCGAGCCGGGTGATGCTTGAGGATATTGAGCGCAAAACGGCGTAAAACAGCGAAGTTTTCAGCACCATTGAGGACACGCAGGCGGGCATCGTCTTCGCGAAAGACGACATCAAGCAGCCAATGGAAGTTATTTTCGATAGACCACTGGGCGCGAATGGCGGACAGTAAGAGGTGCGCGTCAGGGGCAGGCGGCTGCTGAAAAAAGCCGTTTCAGCGCTCACGGGAAGATTATCGGGTGTGCGTCGTTCACGTTTGACCATGACAATGGACTGTAAACCAGCCCAACCATCCTAATGGCGAATGACCTCAAAGGCGTGCGGGTCAGCGAGCGCCCAGCAGCGTCGGATTTCAAGACGGCCATGATTTTTAGTGACGGTTTGGGCAAAACTGTGCGGCATGTTCTGAAAATTGCGCTGCTGCGCCCAGTCAAACCACTCGGCGACATCAGCATGAAGTTGACCATGATTACCTTTGAGCGCGAGGACATAATCAGCTTTACGGTCAATGATTTTCTGAGCAATAGCGGTCTGACAGCCCATCGCATCCAGTGTCACGATACTCCCCGCCAAATAGGGGTCTTCCAACAGCAGCGGAATAGCCGTAATTTCATTGCTTTTCTCATCGACTTTGCGTTCTCCCAAAACAATCCCGCTGCGATGTGCCCATGCACTCACCAGATGCAGTGCCCGTAACCCTGCTCCGCGCACCGTCTTCCCATCAATAGCGATGACTTGCCCGCGTTCGACCCGAAAATTGCGCTCTACCCATTCCCGAAAGCGTTCCTCAAGTACTTCCGCCGGTAACAGGCTAAACACCCGCCGAAAGGTGTCATGCGACGCAATACCGTCCCCGAGTGGCAGAAACGTTTCCAGCCACACCCGTTTGCTTTCCCGAATTCTTCGATTTCTATCCATGTTTCTGCCCCGCACAACACGCCGCATACCGCTATCATCACCACCTCCACCAACCGATACGTACACCGACCGACTACACGCGGGTCATCCATATCCTCAAACAAGCGTTGCAAACTCAACTTGGCAAGGTCACTCATTATTTTTTTCCTTGCCTTCTATTTAACCCTTTTTGATGCGTTTGCCCTGATCCGATCGCACTATTGTGGCTCTCTGGACAATTCCGGGGTAACGCGAAGAGGTAATGGATGCGATAGAATAGGGAATTAACGATAAAGTTAGTGAGGGTGAGACAATGGCGAAAGCAGAAATATCAATTCCATCTAGCTACCCGACACCAAATTAAGGACAAAAAGAGGGTCAAAGTAGACTTGAAAGGGGTCGCCGCGCGTCAGTGCGCTGTCAACAAGTTCGATACCGAGGCGGAAGAGGCTTAGGTCGCGGCGATTGGAACGGTCAATGTGAGCGGTACGACCCTGAACGAGCGCGTGTGTTCCTTCAGTGACCAGCCAGACATAAAGAAGCGCAACCGCTAAAGTCAGGGTATGAAGCGGGCGAAACGAACGCAGATGGGAACTTTCCAGGTCGAAGCCGTGCCGTTTGAGGTCGCCAAACAACTGTTCAATCCACATACGACGCTTGTAGAGGCGGCGTGCCTCGGTTTGGGTTGGCAGGTTGGTCGCCAGCAGCCAGGGGATGGGTTGGCCGCGCTGCCAGATGAACAACAGGGTCGTGAAGACCGGACTGGCTTGCGTGAGTGGCACACCCGGTCGCCACTGACAATCGCCCGGCCAGCGCACCAGGTCGGTCAGTGCTTGCCAGCCCAGGCCGAGACCGACCCACGCTCGGTTGTGACCGGATTGACGCAAGACATACTGCCAACCCCAATGGTTGAGGTAGTCCAGGACAAGGCTGTGCCCAAATTCGGTATCCCCCACCAGACTAACCGTAACCATTGGGGGCAGTCGGTCGCGGACATAACTAAGCAACGCTAACTGGGTGGCCTGACTGCTGTGACCGCGCCCGTGTCTGACCCACACCCAGGCGATGGGTAATGCGCGCCCATGATACGCGACCGCCACCATCACGCACTGATGGGCAAAACTGACTTTTGTCCCGTCAGTGATGAGCGCCACCTGTCCACTGACCGCTGCAGCGCGCAGTAATTGGTCCGCCAACGGCGCATACCATTCCCGCACCCGCACCGCTGGATTTGCCAAAAACCGCTCTAACCGTCGCACCACACTCAACCGCTTGGCACGCACCGGTATTTTACTCGCCAGCCGTCCGGTTTGTACGCTCCGCGCCAGAAATATTCCTGGCATCAGGTACACCAAATTTGTCACCCGGCTGTCTACCTCCGCCGGTAATAACGTACTCATGCGCGCATACAAACTGCTGTACAATTGCGTTGGGGGAATGTAGCGTGTCATGGCCCGTCTCGGTTGGTTTTGCCTGGTAACTCAACCTTAACAGACGCCCTGTCTTGCTTCAATCCCCTCCTTTTACAACTGTTGGGTAGCTAGAGAAAATGTTGTAGTGCGAAAAACGGGCAAGATGGAATTGCCTAGAATTTGCAGCTTCTATGAGTTTCGTCATGACTCATCAACTCAAAAGACTATCGCACTCACTGTAACACATCGTGTTTTTCCCG
>JBBRNS010000319.1:0-3840 GCA_038230175.1 Burkholderiales bacterium | reverse complement strand
CAATGAAATTGGGGAAAACCCTATTTTCTGACTATCTTTTTTTGCACGAATTCAAATCGTGGACACCCCAAAATCTCTGCAAACCCGCATCGATATTGGCTTTGCGGGCGATGGGCTTTGAATTAACCGGACACTAGTGATTTGGGCCGCCTGTTTATTGGCAACCGCCTTCGTTTCGTCTTCGAGCTGGCGGGTGTGGTAGCCAAAGGCCTCCACCACGTTGTCCGTGAGCTGCCGATAACGCTGCCAGGCGTAGCACAGCAGGTAAAGGTGGGTCTGCCCTGGTTTGAGTTGCCTCAAGTCGTAGATCGTGTAGAAGTTGGCGAGGCTGGCGTAGTAGGCAATATTGAGTTGCGAGATGTCAAGAGTTGGCAGCAGCGCTTTGGCGACGGTGTACAGGGGTGCCAGTGTGAGGCGTTTTTGACGTTCCAACCCCATCTGCCGGTACCGAAAGCTCTTGGCGTCCTGCTTCAGTGCAGCCAAATCGGACAAGGTATTTTCGCGCACCAATAGTTGTTGCAGTGTTTCCCGAGTGGTCTCGGTGAGGGCCGCGTCGACCAGTTGCTCCAGGCGCACACGTTCGGCGGTGAGCGCATCCCTGATGATGGTCTGCAGCGTGGAATAGCCCGGTCTCACGATTCGCTGGCCGATCAAAAACACCATCAGCTCAGCCAGTAAAAAGGCAGGGGACACGTCGGTGCGTGCCAACAACCGGGCTTTGTCGCGCAGCGTTGGCAGGTCAGCATCTGCCCACATACGGAAACCATTCAACTCGGCGATTCGTTTGCGCTGCACGTAGTATTCACTGGTGTGCAGAGGCGAGTTGGTCAGTTCTTGTCCTGGGAAGTACCGTAACAACAAGAATTCCACGTCTTCTGGCGGCACGTCGTCCAGAGAAAACTGAAAGAACGCCTGCTTAGCCTTGAAGTACCCCATTTGCAGCAGGCAATACATTTGCGCCAAAAGGGACTTACGCACCAGCGCAAACGAGCGCTCATCCTCGGTCAGAGCAAAGAATTCGACACGCTGAAAGTCGTCGAAGCTGGGCAAACCATAGAGCGCAAGCTTTTCCGCCGCGCTGAGGATGGTCAGTCGCTTGTTGCGATCACCGCGCATAGCAAGAGTTATTTACCCAGCGGCAGATAAAGCGTCATGGGGTGGTCACGGCAAGCCACGAACCCATAGTGCACATAGAAATTCTTGGCGTCATCTCCCTTGGCATCAACCACCAAGGCATAGGCACCAACCTGTTTGCGCGCTTCCAGACACCGCTCCATTGCACAGCCCACCAGAAGTCGTCCCAGGCCACGCCCGCGGTGTTCTGTATGTGTTGCCAGTCGCCCCATACGGAAACAGGGAACGGGGTAACGTGGCAATATTTGCTGGGTGCGCGGGTCAAACTGCTCGGCGTCAATCTGAGCCGCGCTCAAGCTGTAGTAGCCCAGTATGGTGCCGGGCGCATTGGTGTCGACCAAAACCCGAACGACAGCGACGCCTTTTTTGCTTTGCTGGGCCGCAAAGCGCTGCAGGTACACATCGAGCTCGCCCACACCCGAGGTGAACGCCTGGCGATCATGTCGGGTGGTGTCGAGAAACTGCTCCTCAAGCACGTTTGATTTTGCGCGCCGCGCTCATGGCTTTTTGCAGTGCTGCATTGGGCTGGAACGCGCCGTTGAGTGCTTGGGTGAACGCTTCAAAATCCCGGGCTGTCATCGTGATGCGGGATTCGCGGTCCAGCAGCTCACGGGCCTTCTCTTTGGCCGCTGTTCGTACAAACGACGCCATCGTGGTGCCCATCAGGGCGGCTGCACGCGCGACAACATCCTTGTCAGATGCGTCCATCGTCAAATCAAAGCGGGCAACAGCGGTCATAACCATCTCCTTGGAATACGGCAAATAGCCGCATACGGTATTTTACCGTAATATTGTGTATTGGTGTTGGGTACCAACGCGATGCCACTCAACATGCCACTCAAACGCGTCTTGTCCCGAGTGGCCCGCATATAGAATCTTTCAGGCTGTGGTACTACGGCGGCCGGGTGCAGCCACACGGCACCACAATTTGTTTGCCCCAAAGCAATTTACCCGTAGCAACTGGCGTTGAGGCCAACCCAAATATGAGCAATGTTCACCAATTTCGGCCGAAACTGACGTTCAACCGGCGCTTTATTAAGGACTTCGTTAACGAAGATGCTCCGTGCTGTGCACTAGGACTGATTGAAGAACGCCAGCAATCGTACGCTGTCTTGGCTCTTAATCTTGGGGTGTGTATTCCACCTGGCATCACGGCCAGTGGGTTCGAGCTGGGGCACTCGCTGTTGGGTGATGCCGAACATGAAGTGATTCACTTCGCTTTTGAGTTTCGTGGGTTTGAGACGTACAACGTCTTGCTCAATCCCAACAACCCGCTGGTCCAATACGTGGTGAACAATATGGTTCAGCTCGGCGGGTATTTCATCCTGATCCTCGATCAGGACCAGCATGTGACGGCGTTTCGCGCGGATATTGGCCAGCGAGATTTGATGGGTTTGTCGAACAACTATCGGCGTATACAGGGCTCCACAACAACCCCAGCACAGTACCAAAAGACGCTGCAGGCGTTCAACCGACGACCACGGCCCATGGGGCAAACGCTGGAATGGGTTTGTCGCGACGACATGGGTTATCTGGATTTGAGGACGGATCGCATGGAGGTGTCACCCGCTTTTACGCCCGACGCGCCCTTGGACGATGAAGAATCACCAGAAACCGAAACCGAAACCGAAACCGAAACTCAACCGCAATGGCAACCCTTGGCGATGCTGGCAACCATTGCCCAGATCATCGATGGCGAGGTCGAATCTTCACAGGAGCTGTGTGCCTTGCTGCGCGCTGCACGGCACAAACCCCATGTGCTCGACGATGACACCGTTTTTCGTGCCACGCGCTTGTCCACCAGTCAGTTGGAATTTATGCCGATCTACCGGGAGCAAGCCGCCCGCTGGCAACGGGCCGCGTCTTCACCTACGCAACGTGAAGCATTGTCTCGGATGACGGATCAGATTGACCAGCTTGAAATTGCCGCAACGCAGGTTCTGGCGCTGGCCAAGGAACTGGAGCCCGGCACCATCGATGCCATATTGCGCATGGACGATGCTGAACTGGGATTGGCTGTATTGATGGGGCAAATCAAGCCACCACGGTGATAAAGCCGGTGTGGGCCCCAATCCGATTATTCCGAGGCTCGCGAAATCGCGTTCGGTGTGCGCGTCAGTGTGTGAAGGTCAATGGACAAAGGTGGGGAAACTTGCCTAACCAAAAATCATTTTTCGCATTTCGGTGCACACACGTTTTGCGCTAGTGCAACATACGTTCTGTAATTTCCCCACCCATTGAATTTGCCCCCGGGTGTTTCTGGTTTTGGGATTTTTTTAAATAGGCCCCAGCCAGGCCGCCGGAGGCACCCCCGGCGCTTGGTGATGAGCCTGATCCCAACAGAAAGAAATTATCATGGCCCAAAGAGCCCAACTGGAAGACTCCTCCAACCCCTTGCACGATGCCTATGCTTGTCTACTTGCCAATGGACTGGACGGCGCGGGCGAAGCGTTGCGTATCCTGGTCAATGAAGCCTCCCGCATCGAGCGTGCCCAGCATCTGCAGGCTATGCCCTACGAGCGCAGCGCCCAGCGTGTCGATCAAGCCAACGGCTACAAGCCCAAGACGGCGTGGTTCAAAAGCGCGGGTTTTCGGGTAACACTGGCGGACCAATCCCTCCTCAAGAATTGGGGATATCGTGTACGGTAGCGGGGTGGCGCAGGCCTACCTGACCTGCGCCGGATCAGGTGCGCAGAGGCTGCAGTT
>JBBRNS010000318.1:0-3856 GCA_038230175.1 Burkholderiales bacterium | reverse complement strand
CGCCACGACCTTCTTTACTATCCGCTCCTATCTGGCGACCATGCGCAAGCAGGGAGCTTGCCTGTTTGAGTGCCTGATCAGTACTTTTAACGGTCAGCCTACCCAGCCTCAGTTGGCTTGGTGAGCTGAGTAGTTACGAATATTCAATCGTCGCAATGGCTTTTGAAAAGTTAAGTGCCAGCGACGCGCGCAGTTCGGCCCGCGCCATTGCGCTTTGCGCAATTCAACCACGGAACTCTTATTCTCATGCTTGACATTGCCGCAATCTGCCTCGTCGTAACCGCTTTGCTGGCTTACCTGAACCGCCGCTTTGTCGGTCTGCCCGCCACGATTGGTGTCATGGTAATTGCGCTGGGGGTGTCACTGGCGATTGTTGGGCTCGACGCCACCGGCTTAGCGCCCTCGCTGCGCCACTATGAGGAGTCGTTCCTGCGTTCGATCGATTTCTCCGACGTTCTGATGCAAGGCATGCTGTCGCTGCTGCTCTTTGCTGGTGCATTGCACGTCGATCTAAGCGAACTGCGTGCCCTGCGCTGGCCGGTCGCCGCTTTGGCGCTGGTCGGAACGCTGTTGTCAACGCTGGTCGTGGGATTTGGGATCTGGGCCGCCCTACCGTGGGTGGGCATGAGCCTACCACTGTTGTATTGCCTGCTTTTTGGCGCTCTGATTTCGCCCACCGATCCGATTGCAGTGGCGGGCATTCTGAAGTCCGCCGGTGCACCCAAAAACTTGGAATTGGTAATTGCGGGTGAATCCCTGTTCAACGACGGCGTGGGTGTGGTCATCTTTGCGTTGCTGCTAGGCATGCTGCAAAGCGGCACCACCCCCACGGTGGGCGCCGGGCTCACGCTGCTGGCGCATGAGGCGGGCGGTGGCATTGTTTTTGGTTTGGTCTTGGGATGGATTACCTATTACCTGCTGAAAAGTGTGGATGACTACCAGGTTGAAGTGCTTCTCACGCTGGCCGCCGTGACCGGTGGCTACGCCCTGGCCAGTCACCTGCATATTTCCGGCCCGCTGGCCATGGTGGTGATGGGCTTGGTCATTGGCAACCATGGGCGTTCACTGGCCATGTCGGACACCACCCGGCGTTACGTGGACATGTTTTGGGAGTTGATTGACGATATCCTCAACGCCGTGCTGTTCGTGTTGATCGGTATGGAGGTGCTGTTGATTGCGTTTTCCGTACCTATCATCATGGCCGGTGCGCTCGCCATTGGCGTTACGCTGCTGGCCCGTCTGCTCACAGTCGGCTGGCCCGTGCGTGCACTGGGCCACCGTTTTGGCTTGCCCGGTGGCGCGTGGCGGGTGCTCACCTGGGGCGGGCTGCGCGGGGGTATATCCGTGGCCTTGGCACTGGCCCTGCCGCCAGGGCCTGACCGCGACACCGTGCTGGCGCTGACCTACTGTGTGGTGGTGTTCTCTATTTTGGTGCAGGGCTTGACGATTGGTCAGGTGGTGCGCCGCGCCATGAAATAGTCAGGCGTTGGCCACGCGGGCTTCGCGCTCATCTTGCAGTGCGGCGGTGATTAGCGATTCTGGCAAGCCCAGCGAATGCAAGGCGAACCCTGAGAGCTGCAAGCCCGCTTCCAAGGTCTCCGGCACAACGGCCGTTGCGCCAGCCGCGCGCAGCTCCTGGGCATGCAATTCGTCGCGGGATCGGGCGAAGATCGGCAAACTGGGGTAAGCAATGCGCGCGGCGCGCACGGTGAGCATGGCGGCCACCGGCTGGTCCATGGTGACCACCAAGGCCTTGGCCGCATGTGCGTGCACCTTGCGCAGCAAGTCTGGGCGGGAAGCATTACCGTAGATGACTGGGCGCCCCTGCTTAACCAGGCGCGCAACCAAGGGCGCATCGTGCTCTATGGCCACATAGATCACGCCCTGTTTGGCAAACACATCTGCCAACAACTGCCCCACCCCCCCCATCCCCCCAAAGACAAAGTGGCCGCCCAGCGTGTGGGCATGAAGCATCTCCATCTTGCGCGGCGCTCCGCCGCCTGTGCCATCCAGCCGACGGCCGATTCGCACGCCCAAATAGGCCACCACCGGCGTCACCATCAGACTCAAACTCACCACCAGCAGCATGAACTGCGCCACATCTTGATTAAGCAGCCCCAATGTGGCGGCAGCGCCCAGCACCACAAACGCAAATTCTCCGCCTTGAGCCAAGAGCATGCCCCCCTCAATCGACTTACCCCAGGACAGACCGCCCAGCTTGAACAATCCGGCGGCGATGATGGCTTTAATCGCCATCAGGCCAAGAACCGATGCAATCACCCAGAGGTGCAGGTTGGCCACCTCCCGCACATCGATGCCCATGCCCACCGACATAAAAAACAGCCCCATCAGCAGACCTTTGAAAGGCTCAATGGTGACCTCGACTTCGTTGCGGTATTCGGTTTCGGCCATCAGTAAGCCCGCGATCAAAGCCCCCAACGCCAGCGATAGCCCGGCAGCCGCAGTGGCGCCTGCGGTACCAAAGGCCACCAGCAGGGTTAAGGCCATAAACACCTCAGGTTGGTGCTGCTGGGAAAACATGCGAAACAGCGGGCGGATAACTTTGCGCCCAACCAAGAAGATCAGCACAACCACGCCGATGGATTTCAGAGCGGTCAACGACATTAGTTCCGCAACGCCTGCGCCGGTGTCCTTGGCAAAAATGTCGATAAGTACCATCAGGGGCACCACCACCACGTCCTGCATCATCAAAATGGCAAAAGCCGCCTGCCCGAGTGGCTGCGCCAACGCCCGCTGCTGGATCATGAGTTGCATGACCACGGCGGTCGATGACAGCGAGAGCGCCAGCCCCAGAACAATAGAGACATTCAGTGCATTGCCAAAAGCGTAGGCAATCGCACCAATAACAATCGCACTGATAACAACCTGTGCGCTACCCCCTAAAAACACCCAGCGGCGCATGTCCCACATGCGTTGGACCGACAGCTCTAGGCCAATCAAAAACATCAGGAAGATGACGCCGAGCTCCCCCAACGACTGAACACCGGGTCCCCGAGGAAAGGAAAACACAGCCACCCATGGGAATTGATCAACCCACAGCACAAAACCATATGGCCCTACCAGCATTCCCACCACCAAGAAGCCGATGACTTGGTTGACGCGAAAACGCTGCAACAGTGGAATCAAAACGCCCGCAAGCACGAGAAACAACAGCGTCTCCCGCAAAAATGGCAGTGCAACAGAATGGTCCATAGGGTCTAGGCAATCCTAGCGCAAAACGCCACTTCAATACGGCGTGCAGGCTCGCACAACCGACAAGGTACCAACATGCTTTGCAAGCGGCGCGAAATGACAAATGCTTAATTTTTCAAATCCAGCGTTCGCTGCAGCAATTCCCCCATCTCGTCCTGCGAGTCCAGAAAATGCTGTGCCTTTTAAACACGCGCATCCTGACCCACCCGCACTCATGGGTTGGACACTGGAAGGTACAAAACGGGCTACCCGCAGGGGGAAATATCGAATTCGCCTGCCCTATGCGCGCTGAAGGTTTGCGAAAAAGTATGATGTACCAATGCATATGAAAACGCAATTACCGCTCTGCCTGCGGTTCCACAGCGCGCTGAGGCTTACGTGTTTGTAATGGGAACGCGATGAGCCCCAAAGGACCTTTCTCCCACCGACCCGGGCGCTGGGCGCGGGAATGGGCCACCTGGGTACAGGGTTGGTGGCAAATTGTCTTTGTCGGTGCGCAAATTCTGGTGCTGGCGGTATCGCCGTCAAGTTATCACAAGGCCCAACGCATGATGATGGCACGGTACCTGTACGCGGCCACGGCGACGCAGCTCCCTGGTTTTGCTGCGCTAGCCGCACTGATCAGCCTGATCATGATCCGCAT
>JBBRNS010000317.1:0-3863 GCA_038230175.1 Burkholderiales bacterium | reverse complement strand
TTAACGAGTTGAAATTGAGATGGGTTTGGTGGCTGTCGGGGCTGGGTTTGGGTGGCATGGCGGACTCCGGTCTATAGGTAGGGGAGAAGTGTCAGCATGGTGTTTCTCCCCGGGTGGCCAGCGGCTTGGTGGCGGTGCTATTTTTGCCAAATTGACCTGTAGCCCTCGTGGAATGTGCGCAAGCAGCTATGAAATGTGTAGCAAAGCTAATTGTCTTGGCGATTGCTATTGACAAACCCACAGCGTCGGCGCGGGTGTATTGGGTGTTAGTCATGCTTATGCCACTCCCAACAGTTCACGGATTTTTTGGGTCGGCCACGCCAGGCGGCCATTGATGCGGATCGGGCGCAACGGCCCATCCTCATGACATGCCCAGCCGCGCAAGGTCTGTTGTTGACGGTTCAGGTAGTAGGCGGCAGCGGCGGTATCGACTGCGGGGCGGTTGACGGATTCCAGCGGGGGGAATGTCGGGGTTGCGGTTTTCATCGGTTTGCACCTCAAGAAGTTGATGTGCATTGATGATTTCCCGACGACTATCCTCCCCCGCAAGTGTCCCCGTATCCCCCAATTAGGGGGATACCCAAAGCATTCAGGCGCTAATCACAATTTCGCCACGTGTCGAAAGGCGTTCCCATGCTTTGTCAAAGCGGTTGTGCCTGTAAAGAGCGCATTGCTTGCAAGCGCAGCACGAAATTCGGCTTTTGTACCTGCCTTGCCAACTTCATTTTTTGGCACAGCCAGCGGGTCAATGCCCATCGCTTTGAGCGCGGCCAGCACGGCGGCGTCTTGGGCTGCGCTGCGTTGCACTGGTTTTGCCACTGGTACTGCTGTCGGTGGCGTGGTGACTGCTGGTGCCGCCTCCGGTACCACCTCATCACCACGGCGGCCATAGCCCCAAAGCCGGTGGGCCAAGCTTAAGCGCACAGCTATTGGGTTAAGCACATGCTGGCCGACCCAGTTGCCAGCGCCTGGCGCGCTGCTCTTGCCCCAAAAAGTGCGCATGTGTTTCAAAGCCCCGGCCAGCCCCTTGTCGTCGTCATCGCCTTGCGGGTAGTTCTCGCTGAGAGACACGATCGGAAGATAGTAGAAGGAGTGGTTTGCGGGCATCACATTGGCGTAGCCGTTTTCAGATAGCAGATACAGCGCATTGCCAGAGGCGGGCAACCGCTCCAGAGCGGTACACAGCACCTCCACGGCGTTTTGACAGGGCAGTTCGCGCGCCTGCATCAGCCACGTCACCACATCGGCCAGACGCACCAAACGACCGTCGGCAGTGCCGTCGCAGCGTTGCAGGCCATGGGATGACTGTGCGGCCCATGAATCAGGCGGCACTACGGGGCGCGTGTCGCCATCCAAGCCCAGCGCAGCACACCAAGCGGCGATGTGTTCGGATTGTGTCTCCGGTTGTGCGGCCAGCCAGGCAGCGAAGTCTGAAGCGGTAATGGTGTAGGTTGTCACGTCGTAGGGCTGGGGAGTCTTTTGCGTTGGCTTTACGGAAATGAACCCGTCGCGCATAAGCCATTGACTCGACGCGAACCGGGTTTGTCGCTGAACTTGTTGCGGCTTGGGTGTCACCGTCACCGTTGTGGCGGTGTGGGGCAAGTCGCCACTTTTGCAGGCATTCAAAAAATCGTCGGCTCTGGCCCTGGCCAGCCGAATTTTTGCAGTTTCGCCCTTGACGTGCGGGTATTGCAGCGCGGCCAGTTGCCAATGCTTCAGCGTTTCGGGCCACCCGGCTGCGTGTTCCTCCTTGGTGAAGTTCTTCCCCACCGTGGCCATTGCCACACGCCACGCCGCATTAATCTTTCCCACAGTGTCCCGGTGGCAGTTGGTTTGGCTTGCTCGGGAATGGCAGAACATCGGCATGCACCATGTGCCCGGCGGCCAAGTTATCCATCATTTTGGTGACGTGTGGATCATCAAACCGCCCACATTCATCCTCCAGAATGCCAACGGCTTGGTACGCCTCGCCAATCAAGGCAAGCAGTTCATCCATACTTGCTTCACGCGGTGGGCTAATACGTGCGCCCTGAGAACTGCATTAATCCGGGTTTGCCAGTCATCGCCGAATGCTTTGAATTTATCGACCACTTCAACGTCAAGCCACAGAGTGACCTCGGTTGTTGGCGTGCCGCCATCGTCAGATTTACTGGCGACAGCTTCCGCCTTCATTCTCGATTCTGAGAGTGCCCGCGTCCTGGCGGCTTCTTCTGGCGTGTCCTCAATCGCATCCCACACGCTGGCGAATCTTTGGCGATCACTGTCTTTAGGTTTCTGCATGGCGCGGCTTTCGGTGGCGTGATCACGCCGCCATCGCTGGAGCTGGTTGAACGCGCATCGGTTTGGCTTTGAATCGAAGTTGTGCTTGCCACACGTCATAGGCACTTTGTTCAGCCAGCCACACGCGGGCATCACCGCCACGCTCCACGCCCAGCCATGCCTCAATACGCAGGGCCATATCAGGCGAAATAGCAGCGCGGCCATTCAGCATGCGTGACAACGCGACACGCGAAACGCCCAGCTGTTCGGCAGCTTGGGTCACACCCAGCCCCAATGCAGGCAGCACGTTATCACGCAGCGTCAAGCCGGGGTGTGGTGGGTCAAACATACGGGTCATTGCGTACTCCTAGTGGTAATCCATGTAATCGACCAGCACAGCGTCTGTGCCTTCAAAGGTGAATGTCATTCGCCAATTGCCATTGACCGATACGGCCCAATGGCCCTTCAAGTCATTCGTCAAAGGATGCAAGCCCCAGCCCGGAACGTTCATATCTCGATCACACGTTGCCACGTCCAGGCGCGCAAGCAAACGGCTCAGTTTGGCGGCATGGTCAGGCCGGATACCTGCTTTTGTGCCTCGCTCAAAGAACGCTTGCAGCCCCTTATGTCCGAATGACTTAATCATGGTGGATTGTATCTTGTAGCGTTACACTTTGCAAATTAACCAGTCACCACGCGCAGCCCGCCAGACGCGGCCTTAGCGTCAAACACAATCCTGGCCTGCGCAAGAGTCCATGTGTAATCGCAGGTCTCGAAGCAAGGAATGTTCGGCAAGCATAAAACCGGAGCTGCCTACGAGAAACCTGATCAGTCGCGGGCAGTTGGGTCTTGAAAGACTATCCATTGCCTCGAATTGGGAAATCACCATTCCTGGTGATTCGTTGGGTCAGGGGCGTGGCCCCGGCCAAATTTTCAAAGCTGCATTGGCCAACAGTTCGCCACGCTTGCCAATGGCTGACTCATCCCAGACTGGAAGAGAAATTAATGGGATGTTGAGGCGTAAATTGGTGTTTGCAATCAGCAGGTCGCGTTTTTTGGTGAAAGCAAAGTGCTGCGCCTCCCGATTCACGCTCAAGTTGAGCAATGACAGGTTTCCGAGCGTTGCGATGACGGCCTGCCGGTCATTGATCTGCTTTTGCCGTTCGCTCAAAGGTGTTCCACTTCGGGCCAGCAATTCAACTGCAGCGCTCTCTGCACCGGAAACGGTTGTGCCATCGGCCAAAGGCCAATGGGTGAACCATGACCGTGGCATAAGGTGATCGACATCAAGGTCACTCAGGTCCGGTAAATCAGGCTCTTCCGTCTTCACGCTGGTGCGGAGAAAAGCTTCAAGTTCGGTGAGGATGGCTCGAATTTTTGGTGTCTCAACTCTGCCAACGTACAGTGGCGCGGCGAGACATGCACTTCGAAATTCCGCGTCTGCTGGCCAACGTGATGCCTCACCAGTCGCCGATGTCAGCAGGCCGCGCAAAGCTGAAGCGTTGATCCCTGCTCCGTGCAACTGTCGCAGGGTAGTGATGAACACGTTGTTGTAGTTCTTGGATGTGAGCCCGCAAACAGATCGTCTTACCAGGAAGGAAACC
>JBBRNS010000316.1:0-3885 GCA_038230175.1 Burkholderiales bacterium | reverse complement strand
GATACCACGTTGAGATATGCCAGCGTATTGTCGGCAACGTCGAAAAAGCGGTGGGCAAGAAGCTGGCATTGCAATACCAACTGGTCACCTCGCAAAACCGCATTACACTGGTTAAAAACGGCACGGTCGATATTGAATGTGGCTCCACCACCAACAATACTGCACGCCAAAAAGACGTGGCGTTTGCCTACACGACCTATGTGGAAGAGGTGCGTATGGCAGTGAAGGCCAACTCCGGCATCACCTCGATTGCGCAACTCGCTGGCAAAAACGTGGCCACCACCACGGGGACTACATCGGTACAAACGCTGCGCAAACACGAGCGCGCCGCCAGCGTGGACTTCAAAGAGGTCTACGGCAAAGACCATGCCGACAGCTTTTTGCTGCTCGAATCAGGCCGGGCCGACGCGTTTGTGATGGACGGCCAGATTTTGGCGGGCAACATTGCCACGGCCAAGAACCCCGCCGACTTCAAAATTGTGGGTGAGGTGCTGAGCGTGGAGCCCATCGCCATCATGGTGCGCAAGGACGACCCGGGCATCAAAAAGGTAGCCGACGACACCATCCGCGAGTTGCAGAAAAATGGCGAGCTGGCCAAGATTTACGACAAGTGGTTCATGCAACCGATCCCACCTAAAAATGTACGTATCGGGCTGCCACTGAGCGAAGCCACCAAGGCCGCCTGGGCCAACCTGAACGACAAACCCATGGAAGACTACGCCAAGAAATAACAGGAGCCCAACATGGAATGGGATTGGCAAGTTTTCCTTCAAGACGACGGCAGCGGCGGCAGGACTTACCTGCAGTGGATGATCGACGCCTGGGGTTGGACCCTGTCAGTCACCGGCTGCGCCTGGGTGATTGCTCTGGCCTTGGGTGCACTCATGGGCACCCTGCGCACCCTACCCCGCAGCCCGTGGCTGCGTGCACTGGGCACGGCCTGGGTAGAGCTGTTTCGCAACATACCGGTGCTGGTGCAAATCTTCTTGTGGTACTTCGTCGTGCCCAAGCTGATACCCGCCGCGCAAGCGGTACCCAGCTTTGTGCTGGTGGTGCTGGGGCTAGGATTTTTTACCTCGGCCCGCATTGCCGAGCAGGTGCGTTCGGGCATTCAGGCCTTGCCACGCGGACAGACCGAGGCGGCCATGGCCATGGGGTTCACCACGGTGCAAACCTACCGCTACATTCTGCTGCCCAGGGCGTTTCGCATCATCTTGCCGCCGCTGACCAGTGAGGCGATGAGTTTGCTGAAAAATTCGTCGGTGGCGTTTGCAGTGTCGATTGCCGAGCTGACCATGTTTGCCATGCAGGCGCAAGAAGAAACATCGCGCGGCATTCAGGTCTACATTGCGGTCACCGCACTGTATGCGTTGTCGGCCTTGGTGATCAACCGCATCATGGCGTGGATTGAGTACAGCGTGCGCGTGCCCGGAACCATTGCAGCGACTAGCGCAGGCGCGGGGCACTGATATGAGCGACTTCGACCTAAGCCTAGTTAGCTGGGACATCATCAGCAAGTTCGTCTTGAGTGGTTTTGTGTTCAGCCTGAAGCTCACCGCCATCGCCACCGTGGGCGGCATCGCACTGGGCACTGTGCTGGCGCTGATGCGCTTGTCTGGTTTTGCCCCACTGGCCCTATTTGCCGGGGCCTACATCAACACCATGCGCAGCGTGCCGCTGGTCATGGTGATTTTGTGGTTCTTTTTGCTGGTGCCTTTGATGATAGGCCGCCCCATCGGCGCGGAGCTGTCGGCCATCGTGACCTTTATTGCATTTGAGGCGGCGTATTTCAGCGAGATCATGCGCGCGGGCATTCAGTCCATCCCCCGCGGGCAGGTGCATGCGGGCCAAGCACTGGGCATGAGTTACGGGCAAAACATGCGTTTGGTGGTGCTGCCCCAGGCATTTAGAAACATGCTGCCGGTGCTGCTGACACAGACCATCATTTTGTTTCAAGACACGTCTTTGGTCTATGCCATTGGCGCGTATGACTTGCTCAAGGGTTTTGTTACCGCTGGCAAAATTTACGGCCGCCCGGAAGAGGCCTACATCATGGCTGCTGTGGTGTATTTCTGCGTGTGTTTTGCACTGTCTACCTTCGTTAACCGGCTGCACAAGAAAATGGCGATTGCCCGTTAAGGTTTAAGACTAAAGCGTATGGCTAAGACGTCCAAGAAAGTACACCCATGATTCGCATAGAAAACGTTTCCAAATGGTATGGCCCGACCCAGGTGCTAAAGGACTGCTCCTTTAGTGTCAACAAGGGCGATGTGGTGGTGGTCTGCGGCCCCTCGGGCTCGGGAAAGTCCACCTTGATTAAGACCGTTAACGGCTTGGAGCCAGTCCAAAAAGGCAGCATCGTGGTCAACGGCACCGCGCTACAAGCCCCCACCACCAACCTGCCCAAGTTGCGCAGCCAAGTGGGAATGGTGTTTCAGCACTTTGAGCTGTTCCCGCATCTCAGCGTGACCGAAAACCTAACCTTGGCGCAAATCAAAGTGCTGGGCCGCTCCAAGTCCGACGCCACCACCCGGGGTCTGAAGATGCTAGACCGCGTGGGCCTGATGGCGCACAAGGACAAATTCCCCGCTCAACTGTCCGGCGGCCAGCAGCAGCGCGTGGCCATCGCGCGGGCGCTGTCGATGGACCCGGTGGTAATGCTGTTTGACGAGCCCACCTCGGCACTAGACCCCGAGATGGTGGGCGAGGTACTGGACGTGATGGTGTCCTTGGCCAGCGAGGGCATGACCATGATGGTCGTCACCCACGAAATGGGCTTTGCCCGCAAGGTCGCCAACCGGGTGATATTTATGGACGTGGGCGGCGTTATTTTGGAAGACTGCTCCAAAGACGAATTCTTCAACCACCCCGAAAACCGCAAGGACCGCACCAAAGAGTTTTTGGGCAAAATTTTGCAGCACTGAGTGCGAAGTGAGACGGCCCAGGGCACCCTTACGAACGGACGTCACTGCACGCGGTAGATGTACCGGCATGCCGCTTGCGAAAACGAAACACTGCCAGCTTCTTCGGCTGACGCAGCGCCTTTGACAAGGTAGTCCGTTGAACCCGCCTTGCTGAGCCACTCCAGCTGCGTAGTGGAATCGTCTAGAAACATCAGACCCACAAGCAAGTGTTTTCGACCGTCCTTGGCAAGAACCACGTACCCATCGCCATCCGAAACCTCGTTCAATAGTTTTCCGGTGACCGACATTGAAACCGGGTTCGGACGTCGCGGAGCTGCTATCTGGTCTTCTGCCGGCGGAATGATGGCAACGAGGGTGGGTGTATCGGGCAGCTTCAAATTTTTCAGCAGAGTCGCACCGGGCTGGACGCCATTGAGCTCACCCAGGCGCAGCAAATAGGCCTTTTTGAGGCAGAGCGTGTCTTTGCAAACATCCCTCACCCTGCGCAGCCACTGTTTTTGGTCCACGGAAATGCATTGCGAAGCCTGGGGCAACACCGATCGCGCGGCTGCGTAGTACCTTCCAAGATACGCGTCATAGTCAGACAACTCTTTGTCCTGGCAAATCAAGCGTTCTACAGGGGTGCTAGCCTTTTCACAGGGAAATGACGCTGCAATCGAAGGCGCGTTTGCATAGAGCGCCAGCAGCCCGAAAACATACAACTTAGGTATCTTGAAAGTGCTCATGATGGTTGGGCTCGGCTGAATATTGAGTCAATTTTTAGGTGGGGTCAACATCACTAGTGTCCGGTTAATTCAAAGCCCATCGCCCGCAAAGCCAAGATCGATGCGGGTTTGCAGAGATTTTGGGGTGTCCACGATTTGAATTCGTGCAAAAAAAGATAGTCAGAAAATAGGGTTTTCCCCAATTTCATTGTTTTTGATCGCGTGCTTGATTTGTCACGCTTCGAATATTTGCGATG
>JBBRNS010000315.1:0-3904 GCA_038230175.1 Burkholderiales bacterium | reverse complement strand
GGTTAACAACAGCGCGCCGATAGCGCAAGTCAGCAAGGAGTGAGCGCCATGAAAATATTAGCTACGGTGTGTGCAAGCCTTGTCTTGTTCTGCGGATGTGCCCCCACCCTGCCCACCTTCCTAACCCCCAAAACGGCTGAACGCGACGTCTCCCCTATCCAGATTTCTCCGACCTATCGTACGGCACCGCTGGCATTGGCCAATCTTCCTGCGGATACCGCATTGGCCATGTCTGGCATCGTCCACCTGATTCGCGGGGAAAAGCCTAATGTGGACCACCTGACCATTGCCCCTAGCGTTAACCTTACCGAGATTGGTGTGCCACTGGAGAGCTTTCAGTTTACCGGATTGACTATCCTGAACCGGATTGAAAAAGAGGTGATCAAGGGCCAATCGTGGGAAACAAAGACCATGGCTGTTTTGACCTTTGAATTGGGGCCATGGCGCGCCCATGTAATGACCGAGGCGCTAACCACTACCTCGTCAAGTGGTGTCGTGCTCAACCAAGCTGCGGTGCGCACTTTGTCACCCGCCCTCCCACGGACTGTCGCCTGGTTTGTACCCAAAGCAGCGTTTCAGGCCGCCATTGCCACTGACAAAGCCCTGCCAATTTGGGAGGTCATGGATCTGGCTAACTCAATGGGTGTGCCCATTGGTGCCGATCACCCCCCGTTAAAAGGGTCCTATCTTGCTGTGGTCTTTGTGCTAGACCGTCTTGAATCTGGCGATTCGGTCAAGGGCTGGCGGTCCACGCGCCACGCCCCCGATTCAACATGGTCAGTCACCACTCCGGCACGCTACGGCATCGGATTCCCGATCGTCATGATTGATGTTGATGGATCGCTGAACGTCAGTGGCGAGGAGCAGTTCATTCACGTCGCTTGGCGATCAGCGGACAAATCCAGAACCAATGGTGTTGCCATGGATGTCCCGATTGGCCGATTCTCGACGGCAAAAGCATTCGTCGATACCGGCACAAAAACTCCCGCTGGAACGGCTGCGACAAATGATAAGTTCGATACGACAACAGCCAAAACCAGCGTAGTTTCATCAAACACGAGCAATCAGCGTTTATTGAACATTCAAGTCAAAAGTGACGCCATGCAGATACAAGGGCAGTTGAAAAAATTGGGTTTTTACGCTGGTGACGTTGATGGTGACTTTGGCAAGGGTTCGCAATCGGCCTTGGCTGGATTCAGGAAAGCCAAGGGACTAGTGGATGGTGAAAATTGGAATATTGCAACCCAGTCTGCGCTGTTCGGGACAAGCGAACGATAGATGGATGAATGAAGTCAGCGTACTAGGTCAAATCCGCTGCGACTTCTGACTGGTGTTGTTGTGGATCTGCACTGTTTGTCGCGTCCTGTAGTGGCTTTATGTGGGGCATTGGCCCCCACATGTCGCATGGGACGATGAGTAACGCGGGTCGGTAGAGCACGCCCTGGGGCGTGGTGGTGGCGGTGCCCGCCAGGGCGTCGGCGTCTTACAGGTCGGCCTTTATTTGGGTGGCGCGCTGCAGGTAGGCTTCGCCAATATCGGTGAGGGCCAGATTGGGGCTGCTGCGGTTGAGCAGCCGTACGCCCAGGTGCTGCTCTAGCTCGCCAATCGCGCGCGCCGCGCCGGCAAAGCTGCCCGCCGCTATAACGTGGGTAAAAACCCGTAGTGAACGAAGTTGGTCCATGGTGTTTGGTATCGTACTCTGCGTATGGTGCGCCAGACACGGGTATCTGCGCGGGGCGGCAATAATCGGGCGAATGCATACATCGAACCCCCCCTCACTGAAAAACCCTTTGCGCTTATTGCGCGCCGCCTCCGCAGTGCTTATTGCCGCCCAATTGGCGGCCTGTGGCGCAGCCCAGGCGAATGCGGAGCTGCAAAAAGACCATTCCGACAAAAAGTTTCACAACAATTACGCCCCTGCGGACAAGTCTTTGCCCGATGTGGCGCGCTGGTTGTATCACCGCACGCTGCACGGCTTGCCGCCAAAGCCAGCGCACCCTACGCCGCAGGTTGCGGCGGACGTGGCGTTCATCCAAGCCAACGCGGTGGCTGGCGCGCAGATGGTACCCGCCGTTACCTGGATTGGGCACGCCAGCACTTTGGTGCAGGCCAGTGGCCTCAATGTGTTGACCGACCCCGTTTTTTCAGAACGTGCGTCGCCCATCCAGTGGTTTGGGCCCAAGCGGGTGCAGCCGCCAGGGTTGAGTCTGGCCCAGTTGCCTAAGATTGATGTGGTGCTGATATCGCACAACCATTACGACCATCTCGACCCCCAGTCGCGTTTGCTGTTGAGCCAGCAGGCGGGTGGGGCGCCGTTGTTTATCGTGCCACTGGGCCTTAAAGCGTGGCTAGAGGCGCGGGGTGTGAGCCCTGTGCAAGAGTTAAATTGGTGGAGCAGCACCACCGTGGGTGGGGTTGAATTTATGCTGACTCCTGTGCAGCACTGGTCCGGGCGCGGCATTGCGGACCGTGGCGAGACCTTGTGGGGCAGTTGGGCTGTGCTGGGCAACGATTTTCAGTGGTACTTTAGCGGTGACAGCGGTTACAGCCACGACTTTTTAGACATCAAAGCGCGCTTGGCAGACCGCCAGACGCCAGCGAAGGGCGGTGGTTTTGATGTGGCGCTGCTGGCAATTGGTGCCTATGAGCCGCGCTGGTTTATGCAACCGCAGCACATTAATCCGGCTGAGGCGGTGCAGGTGCACCAAGACCTGGGTTCCAAGCGCAGCATTGGTGTGCATTGGGGCACGTTTAATCTGAGTGATGAGGCGCTGGATCAGCCGCCGATTGACCTGGCGGTTGCGCGCGATGCGGCCAAGCTCAAAGCGGACGAGTTCTCTGTTTTGGCCATTGGCGAAACCCGCCGGTTTGCGCCACGCGCGGCGCGCTGAACGCCCGCGATTAGCTGTAAAGAATACGCAGCGCCAGCCATGCGGGCAGGCCCAGGTAAAGCGCCGCAAGGCCCAACCGTTCTAGCACTTGGCGGGTGGTGATTGCCTGGCTGGGCCGCAGGGCGATCATGACCACGGTGGCTACCTCAATAGCCGCACGCAGCCCGGCAGCACATAGCAACACACCAATCGCCCAGGCAGCCCACCACAGGCCCAACGTGGTGAGGTAGGCCTTGAGCCCGAAGGTATACAGCTCGCCAAAAAGGCCGCCATAGGCAATGTACTGGTGCAGGCGAAAAGCCGGTAGCGCCAGCACCAGTGGGAAAAGCACAAACTTTGTCACAAGGTGGTCTAGCCAATTGCGTGGCATGGCCAAGCAAGCCTGCGTGAAGCCCATGCGGCGTGGTGCTGTATTGGCTTGCACGGCTGGACCGCCCGCCGCCGAGAGTGCCTGCGCAAAGCCCAGCGGGTTGCCCAATGCAAGGCCAAACGACCAACGTGCGCCCGATGTAAGGCGCAGCGCCGCGCCCTGGCTAGGCACGGGTAGGGGCCAGGGTTCAACCGCTGTAATATCGTGCAGTGGTATTTCAAGGCGCCGTGTTCCGTGGGTGAAGACCAAAGCGCCTTGTTCAATGTGGGCCCGCGCGCTAAAGGCCCGCAGCAACATCCACGCTGCTGCCTCGGGAACCAGAAAAAAACCAGTGATCAAACGCATTTGCGCCAGCGTGTTGGCGCGCAAACTGTCGTCCACCAACATGGCAATGCCCATGCACAGCAAGGCGCCCCGCGCAAAGCCCCGCAGCGCACTGGTGACCCATCGAACGGTGGTGGGTAACAAAACCACCTGGAGTGGAAAAGTGACCGTAGCCGATGATGTGGATGCGCCGTCTGCTCCGTGGATGGGTCGCAAGGGCCATAGCGCGATGGACAGCAGCAAAACCAAAAAGGCCGCGCCTGCCGGCCCTATCCAGTTACCCCAGCGAACGATGGGTGTGGTGCGCGGGGTTTGCACC
>JBBRNS010000314.1:0-3912 GCA_038230175.1 Burkholderiales bacterium | reverse complement strand
TATCAATGATGGCCTGCCAACTTTTTAAGCGCTCTCCTACACTGCCTTCGCCCGCTAGTGCGCTGGACGCACCTGTTTCAATTTGCTGCCAAACGCCAACCACTTTGTCGCTAAATGCAAGTGGGGTTGCAGTTATTGCGGCCATGGCAATCACGTAGAGCAACTGTCGGTATTTGTAGCCCTGCTTGACGTTGCCAATGAAAACACGTGTAGCCACACCGGCTAACGAAGCCAACCAGACCGAGCGATGTTGAAGCGCCAATACAGCCCCCAGCAGTAGAGGCGTCAAATGCCGAGCAATGCCGAAACCTCGGGACGCAGCCGGAAAGAAGACCGCACCAACCAGCAATTGCGCAAGCACCAAGGCGCTACTCGAATAGATCACCCTAATAGGACCATCGATGTTATAGGCCCCTTCGGGTGGGAGAAGACTGGCGATCGGTGTGTAGTAAACCACCCAGCGATAGCACGCCAGACCAAACAAGAATAGTGCGATCGAGGCGAGTGTGTTGAGAACCAACTGCACCCGACGCTCCGTCATGTCAAAGCACATGCCATAGAGGCCGGCGGCAACAAAGTAAAAATAGTTTCGGGCCTGTACGCCAGCGCCAGCACCGTAAGTCAGCAGCCCGGTGCACAGGCTCACAGAGAAAAGTACACAAAAAAGCAGCCAAGCCCTATTTCTCTTTGGACAGTCGTGTGCAAGGACGAGACGCAACCCCGCCGCCAAAGCCAGTGGCACTAACAATATATCTGGCACATACAGATTAATGCCTAGGTGGATTCCGCCTTCGCCCAGGGTTATGGGGTCAATCAAAAACGCCACAGCGATGTAGGCCGAGCCGAATCCGAAGCTGCGATAAAGCTGGATTACCAATATAGGCACCAACAGACCCAGAGCCAAGGCCACCGCCATTGGAAAAATCAGCAGTAAGTAGCTCCAATCAAGCATGTGACTTACCCGAAAAGTGTGTGCCCGCCACATACGCTAGGGCAATGCCGAAAAGGAAGCTCTGGAGGAAGTCCACTCCATAAGGAACGTAATACGCCAATTGCATAACCATGAAAACTAGTAACACTTCGGCGGTTTTGTCCCCCTCGCCGTTGCGACACATGCGGTAGAGGCCGGATACCACATACCAACTTGCAGCCAAATAGGCGACGAGACCCAGAATGCCCGTGTTAAAAAGCGTCTGCACATAGAGGTTGTGTGCAATGTAATTGATTCGTCTTTCTTCGCCTCTGTTGTCTTTTACAAAGCGGCTGTTGTCTGTGCCAAAGCATTGTCCAATCAAAATAGACCGCGCGCCTGCACCGTACCAGTTTTTAACAATCTCCCCCCAGCTTTGGATTCGCTCACCCGTGGTCCCTTCGCCCGACAGTGCGCTAGAAGCCCCCGATTCAATTTGCTGGGTAATGCCAGACAACTTTTCATTGAAGACCAAAGGAGCTGCGGTCAAGCCAACGATACACAGTGCTAGCAGCAGCTGCTTTGCCGCAGAGCCATTTTTAGACTTGCCCAAAAGAAACTGGCTCATTACGCCGACTATGGCAGCCAACCAAACGGACCGGTGCTGCATGACTAGAACCATGCCAAGTAAAAGTGGAGAGAACAGCCGGACGAACGAAAATCCCCGTGCGGCTGCAACATAGAAAAACGAGGCAACCAGCACTTGGGCTATGACCAAGGCATGGTTGGAGAAGATAACGCGAATTGGGCCATCGACGTTGTAGCTGCCACCGGGCGGGAGCAGACTGGTGATGGGGGTGAAGTAGACCACCCACCGGTAGAAAGCAACGCCTATAAGCGCAAATGCCATGAGTGTGAGTGCATACAGAGTCGTTTGAACGCGCTGCGGGGTCATGGCAAAACTCATGCCATAGAGGCCGGTTGCAACAAAGTAAAAGTACGATCTGGCTTGAACACCAGCGGCGGTTCCAAAAGAGATTAGCCCCGTCACCAAGCTGATAAATACCAGCGCTGTAAAAAATATCCACGCAGCATTTATTTTTGGAAACTCTTTGGCTAACACTAAGCGCAACCCTGCTGCTGCTGCCACCAGCCCTAGGCTGATGTCGGGGTAGTACAGATTAATGCCGATGCCTATTGAGCCATTGCCCATTGTCAAGGTGTCGACCAAAAAAGTAGCAAATACCAGCGCCAATCCAAAATTGAACTGGTTGTACGCAAGTACAAGCAAGACGGGGACTAAAAGCCCCAATAGCAATGCGACCAGTACTGGTGCTGCATAAAAAAGGTATTGCAAGGCAATCATGTCACAGCCGCTTTGTCAGCCGTTTCGACGTGCATTGGTGCAGCGAATTCAGGGTTGACAGCCTTTTGGTACAAAGCGTAAAACTGATCCACTACCGCTGCAGTAGAAAAACGCTCCCTTATGGCCGCAATGCCCCGTTCAGACAATTGGACATAGCGCTCTGGCTGCAATGTCTCTTCCAGGGCCTTTGCGATGGCATTAGGCTCGGTTACATCGCATAAGCCGCCGATGCCTCCAACAACCCAGGGTACTGCGCCGCTCGCTTGGCCCGCCACCACAGGTAAACCCATTGCCATTGCCTCGGCGATTACGACACCAAAAGACTCCTCGAGTGATGGGTGCAAAAGTAAGTCAAGTCGTGAAATCGAATTTAGCAAGCGGTGGTGTGATACAGAGCCATGGAACACCAGGCCAACGTCAATGCCGTTGGCTTTGCACCAATTTTCTGCGGTCTGGCCTGGCCCAAAGTCGGCACCAAATAGGTGAAGTTCAGCATGCGGCCGGGTCTTTTGGAGTTGTCTAAACGCCAAAAGCCCAGCGATTGGATTTTTCCAGTTGTTCCAGCCGTTGCAAACCATAGCAAGGCGGGGTTCGGCCGGTACGTGGCGTGGTCGCGCTGTAAGCAATGCATGGTTATCTACCGGGTTTGGTACAACAGCGATGTCTACACTCGTTAGTGACTGTACCTTGTCTCTCATATAGGGAGAAACTGCTGTCATGCTTTGAGTGTTACGAAACACATTTCGCGCCATGATGACGCGCAGCCATCGGTAAAGACTTTGTGTTGGACGGCTGCTGCTTGCCAATCGGGCAATGGTGTAAGGCGAGTCATGGCAGGTCACCACGTGGGGGATTTTGGATTGCAATGCGGCCAGTGCAAATTCATAGGTCCAATGCGCATGCACGACGTCGGGTTGAGCTTGCTCGATAGCATGGCGTAATCCGTCGATCTCAAATCGGTAAAGGTCGACAATGCGTCCGGGGAGCCAGCCATTGGGCCTCCATGCGCGGGGCCGCATTGGTAAATAATTTAAAGTGAAGTTTTGACCATGTGCCACTACCGCCTGGCGTCTTTGAAGTGGCAAGTCATTGGACAAAGTGAAGGCAGAGACGGTGTGGCCACGTTTTATTAGTTCGCCGATTAATGTGGCAAGCAATGGTCCGCCAGAGTAGCCGCAAGGACGGGTGACAACGTCATCGTGCAAAAGATGTTTGATATCGTCTGTCGCGATGGGCCCCACTATTGCGATATGCATAATTAATGTTCTATTCGTTTCGGTCGATTGACTGGCGATCGGTTTTGTGCAACGGCCGTTTGGGTGGTTAATTTTGTTAGTAAAGAACTACACCGTAATGAATCAGATCTGATTCAGGTCTATTCACACGTTTATTTTCCAGCAATGAATTCAACAGGTCTGGGCTCACTTCCCCGGTTATGTCAATTGGAGTTCCACGACTTGCGTCAGGTGCGATGCCCCGTCGGACCTCTTTCATTGCGTTTCGTGTTGCACTGTTCAATGCCTTTTGCGCTTTTTCATGGCCCCATATCGAATAGAACCCACCGGGGTGGCGTTGCAGGTTGGGTTCGAACCAGAGGTACGTAGCCTGCGACAAACAGGCCGCAGTGGTGCTGAAT
>JBBRNS010000313.1:0-3968 GCA_038230175.1 Burkholderiales bacterium | reverse complement strand
AGAGGGTGTTGAGCAATTGCATATCAGGCATCCGGTACAAACAGTGCAGCCCGTGCCGCGTGGAGATTGGTGTTGGAAGCATCCGGCTGGCATCGCTCTAGCAGCGAACAGGCTTTGCACTTTCTGGTTCGATCACCCACGGGCAATGCGGCGGGCAATTGCCCCGATGCCAACATGTTGCGAATGGCTTGCGCGGTGTGCACCACTAGAGCACGCAGCTCTGCGGTGATGGGCACCACGCGCCGCCGTTTAGAGGTGGCGTAATACAGTGCACCTTCTGCAATGGGTCGCCCCAGCATCGCTTCCAAGCACAGGGCTTGCCCTGCCAACTGAAGGTCATCACAGGCAGCAATGTCTGCCGCCTTGTTGCGGTTACCGTGTTTGTATTCCACTGGGTAGGGCGTGCCGTCTGGCAAAAATTCCACCATGTCCGCCTTGCCAATAAGCCCCAGCGCGTCATTCCACAACGGCAAGGCCCGCTCCAGGCGCACACCCTTGGCGGTCTCCACGCCGGGTTTGTCCACCCGCGCGTGCACGGCCTGCCCACGCAGGGTGTGCACGTTTTCGTCAAACACCTGCTCTAGGTGGATCAGCCCGCACTGGCGGGGGCAGTAGTGCCAGTGCTGCAGGGCCGACAGGGGTATGGTTTCCATTGGGTTTATAGATGTTTTTGGCCTGTAGCCCTCGTCTACTCTGTTCCGTCAGCTATCTTTTTAGGAGTGCTTGGCAAAAAGTTGTCGCCTGTCACCACGGACTTACCTGTCTGGCTTTCCAACTGGTTGCGAGCTTGGCGCGCAATGCGGCCACCGGATTTGGCTGCGGACTTGTTCTCAACCATGCCGGTGGCCTGCACACTCTCGGCAATCTGCCGGGTGGAGAGTTCGGCCAAGGCCGTAAAAATCAACTCGGCCTCACTCACGGTCCAGGGACAAAGCAGGATCGGACATCTCCTGCATACGCTCGTAGCCCACTTTGGCCAGCCAGAGCTTGATGGGCTCGGCTTTGGGACTGGGGATAGATTGGACGATACGCAGCAAACTTTCTGCGTTGGCCACATCGGTGAGTCGCTGCTTGCCATCTGCGGCAGGTAATTTCAACTGTCGACAAAATGTCGACAGTTCAGCCCCGTCTTCAAACTTGACCCGCAACTTCATCTTGAACCAGTAATCGCGGGCATTTTCACTGTCTGTGAGCACCTGCACCACGTCAATGACAGAAAACCACCAGGTTTCCGTGTCTTCGTCGTACACGCGGCGAATGGCTTGGCCGTCAAATTCGGTGGGCAGGATTTTCATGGCAGCCCCAATCAGCAGCGCCGGATCAAGGTCACGCCAGGGGCCGGCTGCACCGCTTGTCCCACGGCCAAGCTTTGCCCATCAAACGCTACCGAATACGCATCAAAGCTGCGGATCACTTCACCTTCAACGGTGGGCTTGACTACAAGTCGGTCGAATAGAGCGTGCGCCGGGGCGTTGCCAAGTTCACTGTCATGCTTAAACACATACAGCCCGCGCGTTGACATTTCACCCCGTGCAGCAGAGCGGTCGTGCTCAAACATTTGCTCCAGCGCTTTAAACACCAGCTCCAGGTCTTCTTCGCCAAAGCCGGTCTGTTTTGCAAGGAAAGAAGACACAAAGCCATGGGCTACGTAAACGCCATAGGGCACCGTGTGTTTGCGTCCCATGGTGCGGTTGTCACCTTGCTGCTTTTCGGCCTCCGCCTCAGTAGCCACAGCCATTCGAGTGATGGAGTGCTCCAGCGCCACAATGGGTTCGACCGAACGGGCAAAGGTCAACTGCACCGGACCACGGACTTGGCCACAGTTAACCCCAGTGGACATGACGGCACCGAAGGTGCGCACGTCAAAGAAGTTTTGACACATCCATTTACGGGCTTGGCCTACTTCATCGGCGCTGCCCTTGCGTTTTTCTTTGGCTGGTTTTTTCTTCTTGGCCTCAGTTGCTATACTTTCAGTAGCATCTTCCGCTTGTTCTTCGGGGGCTACAGCCAGATTTAGTGCTGAATAGGCGCGCTGATTTTGATGGTTCAGGATCGCTTTTTCACGCACATAAATTTCAAATCGCTTTTCGCCATCAGTTGGATCACGCTGGTCTTGCTCTTTGACCAGCCCGACAAAGTTGCGCACCTTGCGTTTGAGTGACACATCAGTCACCAAACCATGGCCGGACTCGGCATCTAGGCGCGGCATATTGCCTGCGTCCGGATCGCCATTGGGGTTGCCGTCTTTCACGTCAAAGATCAAAACGAAATCGTAACGATTGCTTAGGTTTTTATCGGGTGTCATGTTTAGGTTCCTTCGGGAGCGTTGTTAGAAGCAGTGCCGGTATCAGCGGCAGGTTTTTTGGTGAAAAAGAATTGGCGCTGCTGGTAGTAGCCCAGCGCAAAGCGACCTTGGTCGGGCAGCGTCAGGTGCTTGGGGAAGTCCGCCACCGGCTCTAGCACCTCGCCGATCAAAGACTCAATCCAGTTGGCTTGGCCTGTGGGCATTTTCTTCAGGTGCGCCTTTTCCAACCGCAGCAAGGTAGTGAACACCGCTACAGGGGTGCTGGACGCGGCCCCGTAGTAGCGGTCGCGGATGGTGGCATTGATGCCAGGGTTGGCAATTTCTTGCGCCTTCTCCAGCACGGCGAACAGCCGCCCCAGGCGATAGGCCGTGTTGGTATTGGTGGGGTCAAGCATGGGCAGAAACTCCTTTTCGGGGGACGGGTGGGTAGAGGAAACAGGTGCGTTGCGAATCTGGCGACGAATTTGGCGGTTCAGGCAGGCTTTGATGGCCGCTGCCCGCAGGTGTTCTGCCTTATGAAATTCCACTTTGACTTCGTTCGCCCTACGTGGTATCCGAAAGCGACCCACGGAGGCGTTTAGCCACTGACTGGGAAATGGTGCATCCGGCCCAGCAAAAATCGCATCCACAATCGCGCCGCCCAGGTTGGGCGGAATGTTGTCGGCCTTGTTTTGCAGTGCAACCGCCGCCAGCAGCCGAAACAACGACGGGTGCTGCGGGTCATTAGGGCCGCGCTCCAACTCCAAATCACTGAAATATTGATACACGTCTTTGGCAAGCTCGCGCAAAGGCAGGCGGTGGTGAAACCGAATGCTGATACGCGCCGCATTGGGTGCCAGCCCCAGTATGTGCATTACCGTATCGCCGTCTGGCTGTGTCCAAGTGCCAGTCTTGTCAATAGCCCTATACAAGGTGCTGACGGCCTTGGTATGGACATCGGGGTCGTCTGGGATGTCGGCAAACAAGCCGGGAATCAGGTCTTCAAACTCGGTTTCTTTTTCTGCCCAAAAAACTGTTGATGAATCCCCAACCTGGATGCGCTGGCTAGACCCTTTGCGCAGAAGATGATTCAGTGCCGTGGTGTAGGCAAAGGCGGCGGCTTGGCTGACCGGGGCATTTTCACCCTGTCGTTCAGTTTTGCCATAGGACTCGAACGCGCGGGCGTTAAACGACACGATATTGGCACCCGAGGTTTGTGCGCCCCACACGCCTTTGATGGACGCATGCAAGCGCTCCAGCGGGGCCTGTTCACCCGTGACCAAGCACATGGCAACGGGTGCATCAGCATCCCCGGCCAATTGACGTGCGGCTTGCGCCACGGCAGGCCGCTGGCAAACCAACTCCAGATCGCCATGCAAACGAAAGCTAAGAATGGCATTGCTGTCAAACGCATCCTTCCATGCAGGAAGGTTTTGCAACGTCTCAACATGTAAGGTTTCAAAGAACTGACGCACAGCCGCTACGCCAGCGTCTGGGCGAACGCCTTCAGGCAAGGCCTCAACACGCTGGCGAAACGCCGCGTGCTGTTCGACCACGCGGTCTGGTTTACCTTTCGTGTCAACACCGGTCACGTATTCAAGTGTGTCCCACAACAGGTTGGCTGCAATGTTTGAAGCCCATTTCACTCCAATCGGAACCCGGTAGCTGCGCCCCACCAGTTTCT
>JBBRNS010000312.1:0-3978 GCA_038230175.1 Burkholderiales bacterium | reverse complement strand
GGGGCGCTTGATCGACCGCGCCTACATCCAAAGCAGCTTGGCCGGTGAGGCCTCCATAGGCCGCCCCGTTGTGGACCGTTCGGCACACGAGCCGGTGTTGCCCATGTCGGCGCCCATCAAAGACGCATCGGGCACGGTACGCGGCGTGCTGGTGGGCGTTACCGCTTTGGGCGCACCGGGCTTTTTGTCGCTCAGCCCGGAAAACCACGGCAAAGACACGGCCGACTTTTTGCTGGTGTCGCCGCATGACCAGTTATTTGTGGCCTCCACCCAACCCAAAATGGTGCTTCGGCCCACCCCACCCGTCGGTGTAGACGCCTTGGTAGACCGCGCCATGTCCGGCTACCGTGGCACGGGGCTGAGCATTAATTCTGAAGGGGTGGAAGAAGTGGCTGCCGTTGCCTCTGTTGCCAGCACTGGCTGGTTTGTGGTGGCGCGCAACCCCAGCGCAGAAGCCTTGCAAAGCCTGAGCGCCACCACCCGCAACCATGGCCTGCTCCAGCTGCCCATGGTGCTGGTGCTGCTGTTCATTGCTACTGTTGGCGTGGTGTTTGTCTTTCAGCCAGAGCGCATCACGCAGCGGTTCGCACCTTTTGCAGCGCCCATTGGGCGGCTGCTGCCCCGCTTGCCAGGCAACAAACCACACGCCCCACGCATGGCACTGCATGACAACCTGACAGGGCTGCCCAGCCGTTCCTTGCTCAAAGACCGCATGGGCCAGGCCCTTTCACGCGCCCACCGCAACGACCGCCGGGTAGGGCTGCTAATCGTGGACTTGGGCCAGTTCAAAGCCCTTAATGAAGAACTAGGCCGTGACGCCGGAGACGCCGCGCTGATGGAGATGGCCCGCCGCTTGGCAGGTGTAGTGCGAGAGTCCGACACACTGGCACGGTTGGGAACAGACCAGTTTGCTGTCGTGATGGGTGAGCTCGATACCGATGCCGAGATGGCCAAAATTGCCGCCTGCGCCGTAGCAGCCAAGTGCCTGGACTGTGTGCTGCCGCTGGTGAACCTGCATGGGGTGAAGCGCCAGTTGCGGGCCTCAGTGGGTATTGCGGTGAGCAACGGCACCATGGGCTGGGAAGAACTACAAACCGACGCCAACCGGGCCTTGTCGGAGGCTAAGCAAGCCGGGGGCGACCGATACTATGTGGCCGCCACACTGACGGGCGCTGCATACGCCTAAAGATTTGGTGACCTTGTCACAAAACGCTAGGTATCGAGCTTAAATACACTGACCACGTCGACCATGAGTGCCGCCTGTTTATTGAGGCTATCAGCGGCAGCAGCAGCTTCCTCAACCAATGCAGCATTTTGCTGGGTGACGTTGTCGAGTTGAACAATAGCTTGGTTGATCTGCTCAATGCCACTGGTTTGTTCATGGGCAGAAGCACTGATTTCACCGATCAACCCGGCAACGCGCTGTACCTGGTCCACGATATCACCCATCGACGCACCAGCCACGCCAACCAAACGACTCCCGGTTTCAATCTTTTCTACGCTGGCGCCAATCAGGTTCTTGATTTCTTTAGCCGCCTCAGCGGACCGTCCCGCCAAGCTGCGCACTTCGCTCGCAACGACCGCAAAACCACGTCCTTGTTCACCCGCGCGCGCTGCCTCAACCGCTGCGTTCAATGCCAGGATATTGGTCTGAAATGCAATGCCGTCGATAACACCGATGATGTCGGCAATTTTGCGCGATGAAGCCGTAATTTCTTCCATGGTGCTAACCACCTGACCCACCACGACTCCGCCGTTTGCAGCGGCGGCTCTTGCCGAACCCGCCATCTGATTGGCTTCGCGCGCGGTCGCGGCATTGGTTTTAACCGTCGAGCTCAACTCCTCCATGGAGGCTGCAGTTTCTTCCAGATTACTGGCCTGGGTTTCAGTGCGTTGCGACAGGTCCGCATTGCCGGCTGCAATCTCATTGGCACCCGTCGAAATATTTTCGGCCCCTAAACGAACGTGGCTGACCATCTTGGCCAAACCGTTGCGCATCTCCAGCAAGCCCGCAAGCAACTGTGCCGCTTCGTCCTTGCCGCTTACCTCAATGTCCGTCATCAGGTCACCGCTGGCAACACGGGCTGTCGCCTCCATGGCAGTGGTGAGGGGTTTGGTAATACTCATGGTTAATCGCCATGCAACGAGCATTACCACCGCCAGCACGATCAGCCCGGCCAAGGCAATGATGAGCACCATGGCACGGTTGCGCGCATTGGCTTGGTCGGTGGCTTCCTGGGTGTGTTGCTTTTGCAAGGCGATAAATGCCGCCAACTCAGCAGACGCTTGTGACGATAAGGGATCAATCTTGCCGGTAATGACGGCGCCGGCTTGCTCTGTATTGAACTGGGCGGCAAGATCCACCGCTTCTTTGAAATAGGCGTCCATCTTGCTGTCAATATCTGCCAAACGCCCAAAAACGGCCCGGTCTTGCGCACTCAAACCCAGCGCTTCAAGCTTGGCTTTAGCCTCAAGATAGGCCGCCCGATGGCGCTTTGCCTCCGCTTCGTCCTTTTGAACGGCGTCCATTTTGGACTGCAGGCCCATATTGCGCACGGAGATGGCGCTGCTTAGCAAACTATTGCGCATCTCAACCGCGATCTCTTGCTGGACCCCGGCCTTTTGCAAGGTATCCAAAAGCGCCGACCGGCTGGCGTTCACGCTCAGCAACGTACCGACCAGCATGACCGCTGCGGCCAGCAAAATTAGGCCAAAACCCGCACCCAGCCGCAACCCAATACGCATATCACGCAAATTCATACACGAACCCCACTAAACACACGCCAAGATGCCCACGCCAGGCCCGGCTTGCAGTGCGGGCCCGGTGAATGTTGGCTCTTAGCTTTTGTAAATACCGCAACCGACCAAGGTGTCGCCCACGCGCTCGAGGTACATGGCTTTGCCTTCAATTTTTTGGGAAACCGGATTTAAAAATTTGTAACCCTCAACCCACCCCTTGCCTTTGCCTTTGGCCAAGTCAACAAACATCTGAATGAGGGGTTTGCCGTCTGGGTCCTTCAGGCCAATCAGGTCTTTGCCGACCAATTTTGGGTTGGCGCCTTGGGCCAGATTTTTTCCATTCAAGTCATACACGATGATGTACAAATCACGGTCCTTGAAGGACTTGCCATGCGTAAATTCTTCATAGGCTTTTTCAGGACCATTGGTCTTGATATAAGCGACCGCCTTCTTCACCATGGCTTCCGCTTCGGCTGCGGTGCCTTGGTCAGCAGCATGGGCCACGCCAGACATTGCAAAACTGAGCACGGTTGCACTCACAAAAAACTTAAACAAAGAGACCAATTTCATAACGCGTACTCCACCGTAGATTAGGAATGAAGGTTCAAAAAGTGGTACCCACCGGCAGGTGCACACTTTGACCCTCCAATTCAGCTTACTACCACTATCGGGGATACCAAGTGCGTACAAACCCTGTCAAAAAACCACTGCGTTATGGCCCAGCGCCCTATTGCATGCCCGCCAACCCTGCCACCGCCAAGGCATACCCATTGACCCCAAAGCCCGCCATGACCGCCTTAGCGGCCGGCGAGATAAAGGAGTGGTGGCGAAACGCCTCACGCGCGTGCACGTTGCTGATGTGCAACTCAATCAGCGTCACACCCGTTCCCTTGATGGCGTCATGCAGCGCCACGCTGGTGTGGGTGTAGGCACCCGCGTTCAAGACCACTCCGGCCAAGTCGCCCTGGGCCTGCAAACGCCCGGCCTCGTGCAGCCAGTCGACCAGCTCGCCCTCGTGGTTGCTTTGCCGAAAATCCATCTCAAACCCGTTGGCTGCACAGGCGCGTTCGCACAGGGCACGCACGTCGTCCAGCGTTTGGGAGCCGTAGACCTGTGGCTCACGCGTGCCCAAGAGGTTGAGGTTGGGGCCATTGAGGATGAACACGGTTTTCATGGGCAAATTCTTCAGTCGTTGCAAAGGCTAAGTGCTACCGTTTTGATAGCTGCTTGCGCACATTC
>JBBRNS010000311.1:0-4042 GCA_038230175.1 Burkholderiales bacterium | reverse complement strand
TTTGCTGGCTCGCTGCCGCTACGTGCTGCTCCCAGATATGTGTCGCCATCTTCATGCTTGTTTCTCCATCTTAAAAGTGATGGGGCAAGCGTGCGCAATTTGTGGGCGCCTGACAAGATGGGGTTCATGGAGCGCTTACGGGTTAAAACCTTTGGCCAGTCGAAATTTTCTGGGCAAACGGTGTCGCGGATCAGTGTTGACTTTGGTGGAACCAAAAACAACCAAGGTCACCGCTCACGTCGGTTTAAATGCGTTTCCGAATGGGTGCCGGTGGCCTATTCCAGCCATCCCTACCGCTTCAAACACAGTGTCGGGTATTCAATCTGTGACTTTTCTGCCGATGGCATGACGTTACTGGGGACCTCGCAGAAGAATATTCTTTTGCCCGGAACCGAAATGCGCCTGAAGGTCATGATTCCCATGTTCGGCGAACATGACGTTCAGGGAACCATTACCCACATTCGCCCAGTCGATGACCCATCCATGGCCAAAGGCAGCCACCAGCCCTATTTTCTGGGCATGGTCTTTCACAATCCCTCGATCCAATTGCTGCATGCAATATCCAATTATTTTTTATCGAACGAAGGCAATGGTGTCTCGACCACAGACCTCAAGGAATCCGGGTTTTTAATCCCTGAGATGGAGCCCATGTTGGCCATCACCTACGTGTCCAATAAGGCGGAGTGGCATGAGGTCTTGGAGTTGCGCCTATTGGCAGCGCAAAAGGTAGGCCGCTGGATTGGTGAGACAGATCCCTACAAATTGGTCGATGACTACGACAAATTTGCGCGGCATTTGGTTTGCAAGATTGGAGATCGAATTATTGCGGCGGGTCGAATCGTCTTTAACGACGGCAATCGGGAACAAGCCGAACATAGCGACATCACCAACATACCCGAGTTTTTATGGGAATCGGGTTTTGTGGAGTTGTCCCGCGTGTGCACCCATCCGTTTTACCGTGGATCGACCGTCTTCCACAACATGACGCAACATTTGGGCCGTATCACATTCGAGGCGGGTTACGATTATTTTCTGATCAATTGTGAAGACAATCTGATTCCGATCTACGAGCGAATTGGTGCCAAACAGCTTGGTGTGCGATTTTTCACCCCATTCATGAAAGAGACGGCGCTCAATCTGATGCTTTTCGATATCAAGCGCAATTTTCTTGGCCGTGGCAATCCCCTGATGTGGGAATTTGTCTTCCGGGATTATTATGAATTTGCAAAAAAGCGAGGTCTGCTACAGCCGACCCTGTTAGATAAAGTTCGAAACTCCGCTTACAAGGTCGTATGCGGACCCGTCGTCACCATCATAAGAAACAGAATGCACCGCAAAATTCTGGAAGAGCGAAAACTCTTTCTGGAGAATATCCGCAAGGGCACTACTGCGGGCAATATTCGCGCCCTGAATAAATCAGCAAAAGGCCATTTCATGAAGACACGCGTAAAACGTATCTAGGCGCAAAGGCCGATTTAGTAGGCAGCGCTCCTAGACATTCAGCCGTGCTTTCATAATGTAAGTGACCAGTTTCATTCTCAGGAACCAAGGCAGCCGGGTAAATATTTGGAAGGCAACCCGATCCACCCGATTGGGCAGGTATATTTTTTTGTACAAACGATTCAAGGATCGCTTTGCCACGTCGTCTGCGCTCATCGTGAGAAATCTGGGCTGCGATCCTTGCTTGGTATGGAATGGCGTGATCGTGGTCCCAGGAAGTAGCGCCTGAAAAACAATATTGTATTTTGCGTTCTCAAACGCGACCGCGAGGCTCAAAGCCCAGTCATAAAATTTAGTGGCGGTGTACACGGCACTTTTTGGAATAGGCGTAGCGATGTTCAGCGAGCTGACTGAAATCACCGCTCCGCAATTCATTGCTCGCATTTGCGGAAGCACCATATGGGAGATGACTGTGTAGGCTGTTGAATTGACTGTGACCATATCGACAATGGTCTCTGCAGAACAATCCAGAAAATCACCTTTGTAGCCAAAGGCGGCATTGTTGATCAGAAACTTGATCCTGTAAGCCTTTAGCTGGTCTTTCAATGCCAGGACTTGCTCAATCTTTGCAAGATCGCAAACCAGCGGAACCACTTTGATTTGATGCTTTTGTGAGAGGTCGCTTGCGATCGCCTTTAACTCGGGGCCCTCATTCGACAAGATCACGCAGTTGCATTGTTCTGCTGCCAATAGTTTGAGGAAAGAAAGACCAATCCCAGACGACGCACCCGTGATAAAAACCCAGTCGGTGCTTTTGTCAAAATTTTTTGAAAGCCAGTGTTTGTAATCCATATCTTTTCAATCGCTTTTGGTAAATTGTGGCTTCTGCCGCACCAACCCACTACTGGCGCGACCAACCGTGAAATGATAGGCGAATTGCGCGTGATTCCGATGCAAGTGCGCAACCGGTTTAAAGTGCCGCGAGGGATTTTTTTCATGCCATTGCGGCACCGGGTCGGTTGACCCACCCCTTAGACTCGGCCGATGCCCACCTCCCTCCCCCACGCAGTAGCGCGCCTACGGGCCCAGCGCCTGGCCCGCAGTAGCAAGCCGTTTCTAGCCCGGGGTGGGACACATGGCGAACGCTGCCCGGCCTGCCGTTTGGTACCCAGCCACTGCCTGTGCCATGTGCGCCCGGTGCTGTCTACCGACGCAGGGGTATGCCTGCTGATGGCCGATATCGAGCCGCTCAAGCCCAGTAACACCGGTTGGCTGATAGCCGACGTGGTGCCCGACACCTTCGCCTTTGGTTGGGCGCGCACCGTGGTGGACCCGCGCCTGCTGACCTTGCTGGCCGACCCACAGTGGCAAGCCTATGTGGTGTTCCCCGGAGAATTTGTGGCGCCGGAGCGGGTGGTTACAATCCTGCTGCCGTGTGCAACGCTGCACAAACGCCCCTTGTTTGTGTTGCTGGATGCCACCTGGTCCGAAGCCCGCAAGATGTTTCGCAAAAGCCCTTACCTTCAAGACCTGCCCGTTTTGAGCCTGCACCCTGACCAGCTGTCGCGCTACCGGCTGCGCCGATCCACCCGCGACGACCATTTTTGTACGTCCGAGGTCGCCGCGCTGTGCCTAGAACTTGCAGGCGAAACCCATGCCGCGCAAACCCTTGAGGCTTACCTGGATGTGTTTACCCACCACTATTTGCAAGCCAAGAACCAATTGCCGTTTGACCCTGAACATGCGGCACACCAGCGGCTAAAGGCATTGGCCCTACTGGGTTCGTTGCCCGCGCAATTTCGCTAAGCCGCTAATCGGTGGCGCGGTCAGTATCCGTTGCAAACCCTGGTACTCCTTGAGCCGCTGCGCGCCATTAAATTCGGCATTGAGTACCGCAATAAAAGTAAACACGCCGGTGAGCTTGCGCGCCACAAAGGCAAACTCGCGCGCTGGTGTCGTGAAATGGCGGCTGGCTGCGGATTCTGCCGCCTGCAGCCCCGCGCGCTTCATCAGGTCTGAGGCGCCCCAACGGTATTGCCCCTGCGCGTTGAGGTATTGGGGCGGCAATTTGGCGGGGTCGCGCAAGGGTTCCAGCAGGCTCAGGCAAAAGTCAGCAAACGTGCGCTGCGCATGGTCGCTGCTGGTGGGGGTGAGGCAGCCCAAGTCGGTCAGCCCGCGCACCACACCTGGACGGTCGCCCTGTTGGCCGCTGGCAATGGTGTTACCCAATGCGTCCAGAAACGCGGGCGAACACTGCATCAGCGCACCAAAATCGAGCAAGATGAGCTGGTCTGATTGGGCCCCCACGCGGATGCGGTAGTTGCCAAAGTTGGGGTCGGTCTGCATCAAGTCCCAGGCGTAGACCTCGTTCAAAAATAGGTCAAACATGGCCATGGCCAATTGGTTGCGCCGCGCCTGCGTCAACTGCGCTACCCGCGCGCTGGTGATCATTTCACCCGGCACAAACTCCAACGCCAACACCGTGCCACTGCTCAAAGCCGGGTAAACACGCGGCACCACATAGCGCTTGTCACCGGCTACCAGGGTGGCCATGCGCTGGGTCATGCGGGCTTCGTGCAAGTAATCGACCTCTAGGTGCAAT
>JBBRNS010000310.1:0-4042 GCA_038230175.1 Burkholderiales bacterium | reverse complement strand
GTGGGGATCGCGGGGCGTTTGGAATATAAGAAGCGTTGCCAAGAATAATGACCATGATGCGAAATTTCCGCTCGAGTTGGCCTCCCGAGTAATTCGTCTTTATACAGATGAAGGAGATACAGTACTTGATCCATTTATAGGCTCTGGAACCACTGCCCTGGCAGCTGTAGCCTCACACCGAAATTTTATTGGGATTGAGAAGGAGGCAAGGTATGTGGAGCTGGCCAAGGCAAACATCGCAAAGTGTTTTTTTGAAGCATCTTGATAATAGTTAGTCGGTACTGAAAAACCTCCACAACCCGCATAAAGCCTAGGTTTTTAATGATTTCGTGTCCACCCGAAACCCTCAAGAAGCGTTAATAGTGGAGTAATAACCTGAGAGTTTTGGGCCCGACTTTATGACCAATCCGAGCGATTTCTTTAGAGCCCGCATAGACGCCATGATCGACATGCGCGATCCGCTGGCAGTGCTGGCCACATGCATGCCCTGAGCCCAGATCGAGTCTGCTATTGCCCCTTACCTTTTACGCCCGGCGCGTTCTGGACGGCATGCACTGGGGGCTGACCTGTTCGGCACCACCGCCGATGTCGTCGGTGCTGGAGTTAGCGCAGCAGGCAGGCCCCGCTTGCCCATTCTCATGGCGTCAATACGGGCTCTAAAGAAGTCCGTTGAGGCTGCGCAATCGCTCATAAAGTCGGGCCTAAAACTCTCAGGTTATTACTCCACTATTACCGCTCGTTAAGGGTTTTAGGTGGACAGGCAACCAGCGAAAACCTAGTATCTATGCGGGTTGTGGGGGTTTTTCAACACCGACGAATTACATCGTCCAGCCATGCTGTTTCACTCCCCTGCGCTTTGGTCATGGCCTTGCTTGCCACGGATTGATGACATTCAGCCCGGCAGCCTCAAAAGGTGCGGTGTCGCGGGTGACAACGGTAAAGTTATTGGCAAGAGCGATGGCTGCAATCAATGCATCGGCTGTCTCGATGGCCAAACCGATAGCTCGGGACTTGGCCAAAAGCTCAGCATAAGTCTTCGTGCAAGCCATATCAAATGACAGCACCCGGTTGGCGAACATCGGCAGCAAGCGTTTTTCCAAGTTTTCATGCAGACCATCCCGGCGCTTTCCGGCGGGCATCAGCGCAACGCCCGCACGTAGCTCGGCCACCGTGATCGTGCACAGGTAGAGTGTCTCCAGTGCTTGCACATCTATCCATTGAAGAACTTGGGCATTGGGCTCTCGGCGCTGCGTCTCCGAAATAACGTTCGTATCAAGCAGGATCATTGAAAACTCGCCGCACGGGCTGCAGCCTTGATGCGCGTGCTCTCGAAGAGGGCGTGTTCTTCATCACTCAAGCCGCCTGCTTCACGAGCGATACCAGCCAGGTAGGAGCCAAGTTTCACGCGACCCTCGGGTCTTGTAGCTTTCTGCAGAATAAAGCGGATTTCTGCTTCAGTGCTGCGCCCGTGCTGGGCGGCCTGGATTCGGAGGGCCCGATGTACCTCATCAGGCAGATTTCTCACATTCACATTTGCCATTTGGTATATCTCCATCCATAGTTATCAATGCACCCATTTTATGTAGAGGCTATCACTTTGGGGCGTTAGAGGTATCCGTGCCCAAAGTCAGCCGGAGCGAAGATTTCAGACCCACCCCCGATCATGCAGGCAGCTCAGGCTCAGCGCATCCAGCGTGCCGCAGCATCGAGCAGCCCCTGACGTACCCGCTGCTGGCGCACCGGGTCGGTGTTACCGCACGCCAGGCGACACATCCAGTCGGTGGGCGACTCGAAGTCGCAGTGCGACGCGTCCGGGATAAGCTCATCGCGCCACAGCGTCGGCAACACAGTACTCCAAGGCGCAGCAAAAGCCTGTGCATTACAGCTCGCAGGCGGCGCGCGCAGCAGCAGTGCCTCGGTCCGAAGCCGGGCAGCCGCCGTCAAGCCCAACTTCTCAGCCTCACCAGGTATTACACGATCAAACGGATCCAGGCCAACAAAGCCGACCACGCCCGGTGTGTCCGCCGCCAGCAAGCTCGACAGCCCGCCAGCGGAAAAACCCACGAGCATGACCCGCTCCACCGGAGCGCCAAAGGCGCCACCCGCACGTAGCGAGGCCACCAGTGCGGCCAAAGCCCGGGCGTTGCAGCGAAAGTCAAAGGTACACGGCAGGTCCGGTGTCAGTACCAGCACACCAGTATCGGCCAGCGTTTGTGCATGACCGGCCAGTGTGGATCGGCTGCGTGTAAAGCCGTGCGACAAAATCGCAGCCCCACGCAGCGAACCTACGGCTGGGTATATGTCCAGCGTGACTCGGTGGCCGTCGAGAACGTGCACCACTGTCTGTGCAGGCGGCGCGGCTGCAGACGTAGCCACAGGGACCATCACTGCAGCCGCACCCACCAAAGCAGTACAGAAGATTCGACATGCACGGTGAAGCAGTGATTTCATGAGCGCATTATCGGCGGCTGATCCCGACGGCGACTGTGATTTGACTTATTCATCTTTTCATAATTCATGACAACCAATCGCTATCTCATGCGTTATATCCTGAACGAGTGTTTTGGAGATACGCAGCATGGTCAAGAAGGCAATGGACGAGGCAACAAAGAAGCGAGTGCAGGCTGGGCGGTTGTTGCAAAAAGGCAAGACACCTGCCCAGATCGCAGTCATCGTGGGCGTAGCACGACAGACCGTGTACACATGGAAGTCAATATTCGATGAAGGTGGAATTGATGCCTTGCGCGCAGTACCTTTGCGGGGCCGCCCGGCCCAGCTCGATGGTGCGCAGCGCGAAGAATTACGTCGTGCCATTCTGCAAAATCCAACCGAACATGGCTTTGATACGGAACTGTGGACACTCAAGCGGGTGGGTGTCGTCATCAAACGCTTGCACGGGATCGCATTCAGCCAGGCCCAAATCTGGCGTATCTTGGGCTCTCTGGGCTTTAGCCCGCAAAAGCCCGACAAGCGGGCCATCGAGCGCAACGAGGACGTTGTGCGAAGCTGGTGCGTATTCCGCTGATCGTGACCGACGAATTGAACCGGTCGAGCACAGCGCGCTTTGAATTGTATTTATTTTAGTTTTTGGTCCTGGTTCCGTTTTTCTTTTGTATGGGTTGCGGGGCGCGTCAGCGCCCCCCTTGGTTTATGGGTTGGCTGCGACTAGGGTTGCCTCCTGATCACCAGTTGGCTTTTCTTTGACCCGGCGCAGCGATTCCCCTTTGAGCGTGATTCGATGGGTTCGCTGTAGCAGCCGGTCCAGCATGGCATCGGCAATGGTGACGTCTCCTATCCAGCTGTGCCAATGCTCCACTGGCAGCTGACTGGTGATGATGGTGCCCCGACTGCCGGTGCGGTCATCAATGACTTCCAGCAAATCTGCACGGGTGGCAGCATCGAGCGGTGCCAATGCCCAGTCATCCAGGATCAGTACATGGGTCTTGGCCAGCTGCAGCAACCACTTGCCGAAGCTGCCAGCGTGTATGGTCCCGGGATGAGGTGACGGGGATCGGTTTTGAATATAACCGGGGTTTTCTGCCAGGCATTCAACAATGCTCTGGTGGGGCGTTTTCAATCTCCGCGCTTTCAGGTGTTTGGCAAAGTTGAAAGCGCAAACAAAGGCCAGCACATGGGCTTGCAGGCTTTGTAGGTCTGGGTAGTGGAAGGCCTTGATGGTGGCCTCTTTGATAGTCCTGTTCATGCGCTCGGCCTGCCCGTTGGTCCAGGGGTGGTAAGGCTTCGTCAGCTTGTGGGTGATACCGTTTTCGCTACAAACCCGGCCAAAGATGTGCATTCCCAGAAAAGCGTGGATGGGTTTATTTGGTCCCGTTGCTGAAGTTCTCAAGATGCTCTCGTGACTCCACCGCTCCACATCCTTGAAGCGCGCTACAAAGACAGGTCGATCTGGCAAGGGTGGTGGCGGGGCTACGCCCAAGGCTGCCTCGAACGCATGCCAGCCTGCTCGCTCAATGGCGTCAGCCTCCTGCTCTAGTTGTGCTGCGCGGATCAGTGCTTTGGCATAGGCGTCACACAGTGAGGT
>JBBRNS010000309.1:0-4066 GCA_038230175.1 Burkholderiales bacterium | reverse complement strand
CGTTAGTGGGATTTGCTCAGGCTTCAGGGTGGTGTAGCGTATGTCGGAGCGGTCGCTGCGGGGGTCGGTTGGCTCCAGCGCAGGTGGCGGTGTGTCATAACTGCGGCGCCATTGCAAAACCTGTGCGTCGCCATATTGCTTGGCCATGTCGCTCTTGTTCAGGCCTTGTAGCGCGCCGTAATGGCGCTCATTGAGGCGCCACGAATGCACTACGGGCAGCCAAGTGCGGTCCATCTCGTCAAGGCAATGCCACAGGGTGCGCGTTGCGCGCTTGAGCACACTGGTGTAGGCCAAGTCAAACTCGTAGCCGTCAGCCTTCAGCAAGCGCCCAGCAGTTTTGGCTTGCTCAAGGCCGGTGGGCGTCAGGTCGACGTCGGTCCAGCCGGTGAATCGGTTTTCGAGGTTCCAGGTAGATTCGCCGTGGCGAACAAGGACAAGTTTGTGCATGGTCTAAGGGGAAAAATCGGTAATTGCGCCCGGGTATCCGAAGGCAGGCCAGGCGCCATTCTAAAATGGCAAGTTGATTGGTTGGTATTGAATAAGGAATAAAGTGAAATTCATTTTGGACAATTGGTATTTGGTGGCCCTTGCGCTCGTCTCGGGTTCGTTGTTGTTGTGGCCCGCGCTGCAAGGGGCTACGGCAACAGGCCTAACGCCGGATGCTGCCGTGCAACTGATCAACCGGGCCAAAGGCGTGGTGATTGATGTGTGTGAGCCCGATGAGTTTGCCACAGGCCATGTCGTGGGTGCCAAGAACGTTCCGTTTAGTGACTTGGAGAAAAAGCTCGCGGCGGTGGTCAAGAATAAGGCCCTTCCGGTGATCTTAGTGTGCCAGTCGGGCGCACGGTCTGGGCGCGCAGTGGCGCTTGCCAAGACCCTGGGTTATGACCAGGCACAGTCCCTGGCCGGTGGCTTGACGGCCTGGAAGGCCGCGAATTTGCCAATTGAGAGGGGTTGAATCATGCAGCATGTCAAGATGTACACCACCGCCGTGTGCCCGTATTGCGTTCAGGCCAAGCGGATACTCAAGTCCAAGGGTGTTGACGCGATCGAAGAAGTGCGAGTCGACGCGTTGCCAGAGGAGCGCATGAAGATGGTGGAGTTGACGGGACGCCGAACCGTGCCGCAAATCTTTATCGGCTCCACCCATGTGGGGGGCTGTGATGACCTGATGGCCCTGGATGCGCAAGGTGGCTTGGTGTCGCTGCTCAATAGCGCCTGAGCGGGCCAATGGGTGTCATGTGGCGCTGAGATAATGCACCCGCGCAAGTTTTGTCAGACCGTCCGGCCACAGTTTGTGTAGCCGGTTTTGTTTTAATTTGAAAGAGTACCCCATGTCAGATCAACAGCCGATGTTCCAAATTCAACGTGTCTACTTGAAAGAGGCATCGTTGGAACAGCCCAATTCCCCTGCAATTTTGTTGGAACAAGAGCAACCGACAGTTGATATCCAGTTGGGTATGGCGTCGCAGCCGGTGTCCGATGGCATGTATGAAGTGTGTGTCACCGCCACTGTACAGACCAAGATCAAAGACAAAACTGTGTTTTTGGTGGAGGCCAAGCAGGCAGGCATTTTTGAAATTCGCAACCTGGGGCCAGAGCAAATGGGTCAAATTTTGGGTATTGCCTGCCCCCAAATTGTGTACCCCTATTTGCGCGGCAACGTGGCCGATCTGATCCAACGCGCCGGCTTCCCGCCAGTGCACCTGTCGGAGGTGAGCTTCCAAGCCATGTACGATCAGCAGCAAGCCGCCATGGCGGGCGCCGCCCCAGATAGCTTGCCACAGTAATTAGTGGTCTTTTAGGCCTCTAGCCCTCGTCCTTATTGCGCAAGCAGCTATGAAAATTATAGTGTTGGGTGGTGGCGCTTGGGGCACGGCGCTGGCCATCAGTGCGGCGCGCAACGCCGGCGCTGGGAACCATGTCACGCTGTGGGCGCGCGATTGTGCGCAGGCGCGCGCCATGGGCCAGCACCGTGAGAACCGGCGTTACTTGCCCGGTATTGTCTTTCCGGCTGGGTTAGAGGTCAATGCGGATGGACTGGTCGACGTGCTGGCCACGATGGCGCAGTATGACTTGGTAATCGTTGCCTCGCCGATGGCGGGCTTGCGGGGCCTGCTCCGCCAACTTAAGGGCTGCACCGCCTCCGTCGCTTGGCTGTGCAAGGGTTTTGAGGCCAGCATGGATGTAACGCCGGGTTTGCTAGGACACGAAGTACAGGCCCAGGTTGCACCAGGCCTTCGGGTGGGTGTTCTCAGTGGCCCCAGCTTTGCACAAGAAGTGGCTTTGGGGCAGCCCACCGCATTGGTGGCTGCCAGTGCCCACGCCGATGTGCGCGATGCCATGGTCGCCGCTTTCCACAGTTCGACTTTGCGGGTCTATGCCAATGATGATGTGGTGGGTGTTGAAGTGGGCGGTGCCGTCAAAAACGTTTTGGCCATCGCCACGGGCCTGTGCGACGGCTTGCAACTGGGCCTTAACGCCCGGGCGGCCTTGATCACCCGGGGTTTGGCAGAAACAACCCGGCTGGGTCTGGCTCTGGGGGCCAACGCTGAGACATTTATGGGTTTGAGTGGCGTGGGTGATCTGGTTCTTACCGCCACCGGTGACTTGTCGCGCAACCGGCGCGTGGGGCTCGCTTTGGCGCAGGGCCAAACGCTGGAGCAAGCGGTTCAGTCACTGGGCCATGTGGCCGAAGGCGTCTACTGTGCCCGCACGGTGGCGCAGCGGGCGCAAAGCTTGGGCATCGATATGCCGATTGCACGGTGTGTGGTGCAGCTGTTGGACGGTGCCATTCGCCCTGCACAGGCCGTAGCCGCCCTGATGGGGCGGGGTGCGGCCAGCGAGGGCGCCTAAATTAGCCCTTTTGCACCTTCGCGCTGATGTAGGCCAGCGCTTCTTCCACCTGGTCAACCAGTATTAGACACAGTTCGCCCGGCGCGAGCCTGTCCATCGCGGTGTCGATGGCCAGGAATTCACCTTTGATCTCGGTGGTGTGTTGGGTGCGGCGCGCGTTGGCCAAGCCCTGGCGCAGTAGAGCGACGACTTCACCGTCGGCCCGCCCGCGTTGGCATTGGTCTTCGTAGAGGATGACCTCTTCAAACGCCTCTCCCAAAATTTCGGTCTGTTGGCGGATGTCTTGGTCCCGGCGGTCACCCGCGCCGCTAATGACCACCATGCGCCGACTGGCTGGCATCGCCTGCACCGCTTGCACCAGTGCAACCATGGCGTCGGGGTTGTGGCCATAGTCGGCGATCACCGTTGCGCCGCGGTAGTTGAATAAATTGAAGCGGCCTTGGGCGTTGTTGGTATCGTTTGAGAAGTTTGCCAGACCCTGGCGAATCACGTCCCAGTCCACACCCAGCGCCCACACAGCGGCAATGGACGCCATGGTGTTTTCCACCTGGAAACCAATCGCACCACCGAGGGTAAGAGGAATATCGGCCAAGGCAATGCGCTGCGTCCACTCGCCTTTGGCGGCCACGATGTGGCCATCTTCAACATACACCACTGATCGGCCCTGCATGCGGTGCGTGGCCATGATGGGGTGGTTTTTGTCGAGCGCAAAGAACGTAACCGATCCCCGGCATTTACCGGCCATGACCGCCACGATAGGGTCTGCCGCATTGAGCACTGCGGTGCCCGTGGGCGCCACGTTTTGCACAATAACCCGCTTAAGAACGGCTAGGTCTTGCACGGTGGTGATGTAATTCAACCCTAGGTGGTCTCCGGCGCCAACGTTGGTGACCACGGCGACGTCACAGCGGTCAAAAGCCAAGCCTTCGCGCAGGATGCCGCCACGCGCGGTCTCCAAAACCGCAGCGTCTACATCTGGGTGCAACAGCACATTGCGGGCGCTCTTTGGGCCGCTACAGTCGCCCGTATCGATGCAGCTGCCACCCACGTAGACCCCATCCGTATTGGTCATGCCCACACACAGCCCGTTTTGGGTCAGCAGGTGCGAAATCAGCCGCACGGTGGTGGTTTTGCCGTTGGTACCGGTTACCGCCACAATGGGGATACGCCCGTCTTCTCCGCTTTTGAATAGGGCCGAAATAATGGCTTT
>JBBRNS010000308.1:0-4099 GCA_038230175.1 Burkholderiales bacterium | reverse complement strand
GTTTTGCTGGCTCGCTGCCGCTACGTGCTGCTCCCAGATATGTGTCGCCATCTTCATGCTTGTTTCTCCATCTTAAAAGTGATGGGGCAAGCGTGCGCAATTTGTGGGCGCCTGACAAGATGGGGTTCATGGAGCGCTTACTTTGAGCCCGACACCCCGGGGCACTTGGTCATTGAGGGCAGCGCCAATGCCACCCATGCCAAGCTGGTGGTGTCGGACAACGGCAAGGGCATGAGCCCTGATGTACTCAAACACGTGTTCGACCCCTTTTTCACCACCAAACTGGGCCAAGGTGGCTCGGGCTTGGGCTTGGCGATATGCCGCAACATCGTGTCCGGCGTGCTAGGCGGCACTATCCATGCCCAGTCCAAAGAGGGGAAGGGCTCCTCCTTCACCATTGAATTCCCGCTGCACGCCCCCCACGCTGGCGCTTCTCAGCCCATTAGCGCTTTCCGCGCCTTGCAAATGCCCGTGCCGGGCAAGAGGGACAACGGGTAAGCCGTCGCCCAACCACACGTTCAAAAGTTTGCTATGTTCGTCGCATGCACATGCCTCCACCGCCCCAGCCACCGCAGCCCCAGTCACAGCCCGCCCCCATTTACCTGGTAGCGGCCCACCCCAACTGGCGTGACTCGCGCGTCAACCGCCTGTTGATGGACGCTGCCCGTAGCCAGCCCCAGGTGCGGGTATGTGACCTTTACGGCTGCTACCCCGACTACCACGTTGACGTAGCTACTGAGCAGGCCCACTTGGCTGCCGCCCAGTTGGTGGTTCTGATGCACCCGATTCAGTGGTATTCCATGCCAGCGCTGCAAAAGCTGTGGCTTGACGAGGTGCTGACCTTTGGGTGGGCCTACGGTGAAGGCGGCCACGCCCTGCGCGGCAAAGACCTGTGGCTGGTGGCTACTACCGGCGGGCCCGAGGCGTCGTACCACCCGGGTGGATACAACCGCTATTTCTTCGACGCATTTTTGCCGCCCTACGAACAAACCGCCGCCCTGTGTGGCATGCGGTTTTTGCCGCCATTCGTCTTGCATGGCGCCCATACCGTAGGCGCCGACATAGTAAAGCAGCATGTAGCCACCTTCGGCGAACACCTTGCCAGCTACCCCAACTGGCCCGAACTGGAAAACCTAGAGACCTGCCCCGCCTGCGAGGTGCCCGACCAAGACCGCCCGCATGAATCCGAACCAGGCACCCACAAGCTGGACGCTTGGGCGGCTGCGGGTTTTGCGCAGGTCAAGGAGGAGTCCGCGCAGCGGGCACGGGACACGACGCAAAACCCTCTGCCGCCCAAGCTGCGGGGAGCCGCCTAATGGAGCACGCCCCCACCTGGCTGGTCAACAGCTTCATCTACCTCAGCGCCGCCGTCATTGCGGTGCCCCTGAGCCAGGCCCTGGGCTTGGGCTCCATCATTGGCTACTTGGCAGCCGGTATTGCGATTGGCCCCTGGGGTTTGGGGCTGGTGACCAATGTGCAAGACATCCTGCACTTTGCCGAATTTGGCGTGGTGCTGATGCTTTTTTTGGTGGGGCTAGAGCTCGAACCCCGCAGACTGTGGAGCTTACGCCGCCCGATTTTTGGCTGGGGCAGCGCGCAAGTGCTGGCCTGCGCGGCGGCCATCACGGTGGCAGGCCTGCTGGCAGGTTATGGCTGGCGCACCGCCTTGGTGGCCGGACTGGGCTTGGCCCTGTCGAGCACGGCCATTGCTTTGCAGGTGCTGGGCCAGCGCAACCTGCTGCCCACCCGCAGCGGGCAGGCCGGGTTTTCGATTCTGCTGTTCCAAGACGTGGCGGCCATTCCCATCCTCGCGCTACTGCCGCTCTTGGGCGTCGCTTTAGTGCCAAATGGGCCGCTAGCCCTCGCAGACCGCGCGCAAGAAGCTATAAAAATAATAGCAGTTATTGCTGGCATTGTGCTGGGTGGCCGCCTGCTGATGCGCCCGCTGTTTCGCTGGATCGCGCGCAGCAAAACGCCAGAGATCTTCACCGCCGCCTCGCTCCTGCTGGTGGTGGGCATTGCCAGCCTGATGCAGTGGGTGGGTCTGTCCATGGCGCTGGGCGCGTTTTTGGCCGGTGTGCTGCTGGCCGAGAGTGAATACCGCCGCGAGCTGGAGACCAATATCGAGCCTTTCAAGGGCTTGCTGCTGGGCCTGTTTTTTATTGCCGTGGGCATGGGGGTGGACTTTGGCGTGCTGGCCCAGTTTCCCCTGCAAATGGTGGGCATTGTGCTGGGCTTTTTGGCGATCAAGGGCGTGGTGATTTACGCCTTGGCACGCGCCATGGGGGTCCCGTTTCAAGAGCGGCCGGTGCTGACCCTATTGCTGGCCCAAGGTGGTGAATTTGCGTTTGTGGTGTTTCAAGCGGCGGCCGGTGCGCAGGTGTTCGCCCCACAAACCGCGTCCCTCTTGATTGGTGCGGTGGCGGTGTCCATGCTGGTGAGCCCGCTGGTCTTGGTGGCTATCGACAAGCTGCTGCTGCCGCGCTGGGCGAACAGCGGCGCCACGACGGCGGAAGAAATCACCGAGCCGCAAGAGGCACCCACCATCGTGGCCGGCTTTGGCCGCTATGGGCAAATCGTCTCTCGGGTGCTGATTGCCCAGGGCATGACCTGCACCGTGCTAGACCACGACGCCGACATGATTGAAGCCGCCCGCCGCTTTGGCTACCGCGTGTTTTACGGCGACGCCACCCGCTTAGACCTGCTGCGCACCGCCGGAGCGGCCCACGCCAAGATTTTGGTCGTGGCGGTGGACGATGTGGCGCAGTCTTTAAAGCTGGTCGATTTGGCGCGCGAACATTTCCCCCAACTGCAAATCGTGGCCCGTGCCCACGACGTCACCCATTGGAACCAACTGCGTGAGCGTGGCGTGCTGCATGTAGAGCGTGAGCTGTTTGAGTCTAGCCTGCGCAGCGCCCGCAGCGTGCTTGAGCTGTTGGGCCTGCCCGCCCACACCGCCCGGCAAACCACCATGCGCTTTCGCCAGCACAACCTGGAACTGTTTGAGCAGCTGCACCCCCACTACAAAGACGACGCCAAATTGGTGTCGGTCGTCAAACAGGGGCGCGCACAGCTTGAAGAACAAATGGCCCGCGAACGCGCCCAGCAGGCGTTGCGCCGCCCGGCTGGCGGCTGGGACCAGTAAGCGCGTTAGGCCCCATGTACACCCGCTGCCCCAAATGTGGCCAAACACCCTTGCCCAGTGAGCAGGCGTTTCCGGCCGAATGCCCGGGCTGCGGTGTCATATTTGCCAAGATTGGCGCATTACCGGTGCGGCGTACCCTAGACGCAGCGCCATCCAGCACCGCCGCTGAAGCCACCGCCGCCATCAATGACGACGAGGAATGGATTGGCGGCCTGCCACCTCCGCGCCAATGGCGCCAACTGCTAAGCCACATTCCACACGACCTGGACCGCACGGGCTGGTGGCTGCGGGTCGCCCTGTTGACGGGCTTGGCGGTGTGGGGCATCGCCTTGATCCGCATGGACTACCGCACCGGCGAGATGGGTAGCGCCTTTGTGCACGGGCCGCTGCTGGTGTTCCATGAGGCGGGGCACGTCGTTTTCCGCCCCTTCGGTGAATGGATGACGATCCTGGGCGGCACACTCGGCCAACTGCTCATGCCACTGCTGCTAGCCGGTGCCCTGCTGCTTAAAAACCGCGACCCGTTTGGTGCGGCGGTCGGGCTGTGGTTCTTGGGGGTTTCGGTGCTGGATGTGGCGCCTTATGTGTACGACGCGCTGCACCCCCAGCTGATGCTGTTGTCGGGCCAGACCGGTGAAGAAGGTGGGCATGACTGGATCTACCTGTTGTCTAGCATGGGGCTGCTGGCGCGGGCGCAAGCGCTGGGGGCTCTGACCCACACCCTCGGTGCGTTGGTGCTGGTGGCGTCGCTGGCATGGGCCGGGTGGCTGCTGCGCGGCCAGCACCGACAGTTGGCTGCAGAACCCACAAATGGTGGTAACTACTCAGCTCCCAATGAGTCAGGCCATCGTCCGCTATGAAATAGTGAGCGACAATGCGTTGTAATGCCAAACCTGCCCGATCTCAGCCAACTTAGTCATGCGCAAAAGGACGAGTTGATCAGGATGCTATGGC
>JBBRNS010000307.1:0-4124 GCA_038230175.1 Burkholderiales bacterium | reverse complement strand
TACCGCAGTACATTGGGCGCCATGAGAAATATCCTGGTTTTGGGCGGTACCGGCTTTGTGGGCACCACGGTGTGTGAGCACTTGGCGCGCCACGGCTGGGGCATCACGCTGGCCACCCGCAGGCGCACCAATGCGCGCCATTTGCAGCACCTGCCGAGCGTCACCGTGGTGGAGGCGGACGTGCACGACGAAGCCGCACTGGGCCAATTGGTTGCTGGCCATAACGCGGTGGTGAACCTGATTGCCATATTGCATGGCACTCCGGCCGCTTTTGAGCATGTGCATGTGGCGCTGCCGCAAAAGCTGGCGCGTGCCTGTCAAGCCCATTCGGTTGCTCAGTGTGTCCATATCAGTGCGTTGGGGGTGCAAGACCAGCAGCCCAACGCCGCGCCGTCGCATTACCTGCGCAGCAAGGGCCGTGGGGAGGTGGCGCTGCGCGCTGCTGCAAATGCCAGTGGCATGCACCTGACGGTGTTACGCCCCAGCGTGATCTTTGGCGCCAATGACCAATTTTTAAACCTGTTTGCGCGGCTGCAGCGGGTGTTCCCAATCATGCCCCTGGCAGGGGCACATGCGCGGTTCCAGCCGGTGTGGGTGGTGGATGTAGCCAGTGCCGTGGTGCGCAGCCTAGACCAGCCGATCAGGCTCGACGCGGCCGGTTACCCGGTGCGCACGCTGGAGGTGTGCGGCCCCGGCGTGTTTACCTTAAAAGAGTTGGTTCAGCTCGCAGCCCGTCTGGGGGGTGTGCGAGGTGGGCGGGGCCGCCCGGTCATCGGCTTGCCCATGTGGATGGGGCGGATTCAGGCCTTTGTCATGGAGTGGGCGCCCGGCGGGCCCTTGATGAGTCGCGACAATCTGGACTCTATGCGGGTGGACAACGTCGCCAACGCAGGTGTTCCTGGCTTGGCCGCGCTGGGTATCAAGCCCGCCAGTGTGCAGGCAATTGCTGCGGGCTACCTCAAGCGCAACTGACCCTACCGTTGCTGTGGCTGCCACCTCAGTAGTGGCGACCGCAGCCCAGCGGGTTGCCTAATCTTTTTTTCTGTCGTTGGGCAGTGCAAACATCGCCAAGCCCACCGCTATCAATATGGCGGGCCACCACGTCTTGAACAGCTCTGCCAAACTGATGTTGACCAGCCCCAGGTTATTCAGCAAAAAAAACGTGCCCAAAACCACCAGCACAATGGCTGCGAAATTGCCCTTCATGGGGAATCCTTTTTTGAATAAGTAGTGGCCGATTGTCGCTATTTTTACTAATAGCCAGCTCGCTGGTGCTGTTGTACTGGCGGCCCGGGCGCGACATTCTGTTGAGGCAAGCAAGCAAATGCTGGGGTGCGCAGATGATTGAGCGGCTGGGATACCTCCACGCGACAGCAGATGCAGCCAGTCTAAAAATCACTATGCTTTTGATAGCTGCTTGCGCACGTTCCACGAGGGCTAGAGGCCAATTTGGCGTAAGAATTAGTGCCGAGCCCGGGATGCTGGCTATACAAGGGATGCTGTTCAAGCCCGCTTTGATACTTGCGCTTCATATTAAAGATTGATTTAATGTGAATCGACTAAATTAAAGAGTTCTTTCGCAAAATGCGCCAAACCGGTACATACGTAATCTCCACCACCGCGGGCGAGTCCGTGCAGGCGTTTGTGCCGCATGCTCTGCCACCCGCCAAGCCCGTGCTGGCGCCAGAGTGTTATGAGGAGGCCAACCGGGTGGCCGAGCTGGCGCTGGCCCGTTTGTCTGGGGTGACCGCTCTGGTGCCGTTGGTGGACTGGCTGCACTACAGCGCCATTCGCAAAGAGGCGCTGCTGACCTCGCAGATTGAAGGTGCCCAGGCCACGTTGGACGACCTGTTGGCCGAAGAGGCTGGCTTTGCGGTCAGCAACACCGACGACGTGGAAGAAGTCACCAACTACCTGCGCGCCTTCCGGCTGGTGCAGTCGCAGCTGCGTGACCCAGCTGGCCTGCCCCTGAGTGTGCGTTTGCTGTGTGATGCACACCGGCTGCTGCTGGACGGCGTGCGTGGCAACGGCAAGCAACCCGGCGAACTGCGCCGCTCGCAAAACTGGATTGGCGGCACGCGCCCGGGCAACGCGGTGTTTGTGCCACCGCCGCCGGAGCGGGTGCCTGCGTTGCTGGCCGACCTAGAGCGCTTCATCCACGACCAAGACCACGGTGTGCCAACCCTGCCGCCGCTGGTGAAAGTAGCGCTGGTTCACCTGCAGTTTGAGACGATTCACCCCTTTCTGGACGGCAATGGCCGCATTGGGCGCTTGCTGATTGCCGCGCTGCTGGAGCACTGGCGTTTGCTGTCCGAGCCGCTGATGTATCTGAGCGGTTACTTGAAACAGCATCAGGCAGAGTATTACCGCCGCCTGTCGAACGTGCGCCTTGAGGGCGACTGGGAGGGCTGGGTGGCGTTTTTCCTGGAGGGCGTGGCCGTGGCGGCACAAGATGCCGAACGCAACATCGTGGCCATTGCCTCCCTGCTGGCTACCGACCGCCGCCGTTTGCTGGCTGCGCCCAAAGCTGGGCCAAGCAGCTACCGTTTGTTTGAAATGCTGCCCATGATGCCGCGCTTCACCATCGACCAAGTGCGCCAGAAGCTGGCCACCAGCTTCCCCACCGCCACTGCGGCGGTGAAGGTGCTGGAAGATTTGGGCATCGTCACCGAGCTGACCGGACAGAAGAAAAATCGCAATTACAGTTATCGGCGTTACGTGGCGTTGCTGCGCGGGTAGCGATATCACCATTGCCCACGGATAAAAGTCTAAATGCGCAGCTGATACGGGGAGTTAAATGACACTGTCAAAGGGTCTGTACGACCGACTGATTTACGAAGACGAAGTTGGTGAGGTCACCAACCTGTCGAGTCAACATCGTGCGCTAGTGGCGGCGCCCTCGGCGCACCAGCGGCGCGAACAGTTCATTGCCGAGTTAGTGCATCGTCTACCGGAGTTACTGGACGCCGCGGCTGCTGGACAGCCTGATACGAGTGAGAAGGCAAGAGCCGAGATCGCGCTAATCCGCCAAATGCTGATTCAGCTGCGACCGACAGGGCAAGCCGAGCGCTCGCTGGCCATGCCGCCGCAGTTGCTCAAGTCAGTTCATTCGCCCAATGCCGATGTAGCGATGCCCGCTACGGGGCTGCGCCACCCTTGGCTGTTCACGTCCGCCAGAGCCGACCCGTCCCTGCTCAACGAGTTGCGTGCCGAGCTGCGTGCGGTAGACCGAGTTGACATTTTGGTTAGCTTCATTACCTGGAGCGGCGTACGCAAATTGCTGGATGTATTACAGCAAGTGACCGCGCTGGATGCCAATGGCAACCCGAAGACAAAGTTCAGAATTTTGACCACCACCTACATTGGCGCTACCGAAGTGCGTGCAGTAGATGCATTTGCCAAGTTGCCTGGCGTTGAGCTACGGATTTCACTAGACGGACGCCGCACTCGGTTGCACGCCAAGGCATGGATATTTCATCGAGTCACGAATTTCGGGACCGCCTTCGTCGGTAGCGCCAACCTGTCAGAGTCCGCACTGATTGGCGGCATTGAGTGGACAGTGAAGTTTGCCCAAGCCAGTGGTTCGCCCTTGTTCGCTGCAGCGGTCGCCAACTTTGAGACCCTGTGGAACGACCGCGAATTTCAGCCTTACGACCCTTACAACGAACAACATCGTGAAGCATTGACGCGCGCGCTGGTTAGCGAGCGAAGCCGCGGCGGGACCCACCCTTCACCAAGTGGGACAGTGGTGGCATTGCAAACTTGGTTTGATTTGTGCCCTAAGTCCTACCAACAAGAAATGCTCGACCAGTTGGCCGCAGAGCGCCGGTTGGGCCGACGTCGCAATCTAGTGGTGGCCGCCACTGGAACCGGTAAGACGGTGGTTGCGGCATTTGACTACTTGCGGCTGCGTAATGACGAGGGCGTCGCACCCAAACTTTTGTTTATCTCCCACCGCTCCCAAATTCTGACGCAAGCATTGTCCACATTCCGACAGGTATTGCGCGACCCAGCCTTGTCCAACGAGGTATGAGCCTGAACGGCCTGCGTATTTCCAACCAGAAATGAGCCTGAAGGGGTAGGTTTAGGTCCAACTGCCATTGGCTTGATCATCCAAGGATGGT
>JBBRNS010000306.1:0-4132 GCA_038230175.1 Burkholderiales bacterium | reverse complement strand
CTGCCCACGCGCATGAATATGGCATGGCGAAAGAATGGGAGCCGGAAAACGGCGCAGAGCGTATCGGCTGGACCTGGGTGGCCAATGCGCTGCACGCCTTCAGCATGGCGCTTTTGGTGCTTGCAGTGATGGGTGTTTGGCGCTATCGGCGTGGCACTGCGTTGGCCGCGCTGCCTCTCGCGGGTTTGGTAGCTGTCGCAGGCTGGCTGAGTTTTCACCTGTGGCCCACACTGGGTTTGCCCGCCGAAGTTCCTGGTATGGAAGCCGCCCCGTTGCATGCCCGCCAACTGTGGTCGGTTTTGGCCGTGGGTAGCGCCACAGCAGCCTGCGCCTTGGTTGGGTTTGGCACAGCTCGATGGCGGTGGCCCGCAGCCGCTGTTCTGCTGATGATCCCGTTTGTCGTGGGCGCGCCGCACCTGCAGGGTGACGCTCTGGCGGCTTACAGCCCAGAAGCTCGCGTCGCACTGACGCAGCTGCTGCAGCAATTCTTCTGGGCCACCACCTGGGTCGCATTGAGCTTCTGGCTCAGCATGGGCGTGGCCTGCGGGCTGGTTTTTCGGCGTTGGGTGCAGCCGATATTGGCGGCGAATTTCACGCCTGACAGGCTGGAAGCTGCGTAATAAGCGCCGTCTGCTTGCTGTGGTTCTGCTATCAAAAAAATAGCTTCTTGTGTATATTTTTCAGGGGCTACAGGCACTTATGGCATACAAAGTACACAGCGTGGCCCGCTCTTTGCGTTAAGTTGCCCTGCGTACCAAATACGTGTCCATAATCCAGCCATGCGCAGCGCGCGCGGCCTGACGGGCTCGCATGATTTCTTCGGCCACATGGGCCAGTGGGCCGCTCACCAACACTTGCTCTGGCATGCCCAGGTAAGCGCCCCACCAGATGGTGACACGCGCTGGGTCGATATCTCGAAAAGCGCATTCGCCGTCCAGCATGACCGCGAGGGTGTCTGCGCTGTCCGGCCAGCCGTGGTCTCGCAGCTGCCGACCGGTGGTGATGGTGACGGGGGCGTTGATGTCGTTGAGCGGGATGGCGTGGGCAGCGGTCAAGGCCTGCAGCGCCGTAATGCCGGGCACCACCGATATATACAAGTCCAGCCGCAGCTTCAGGCGTTCTGCAATGCGTAGTGTGCTGTCGTACAGCGATGGATCGCCCCACACCAGCAGTGCCAGGCGGCCGCCCTGTGGCAGGTGGATGGAAATGTTGTCATGCCAGATGTCTGCAATGGCATCGTGCCAGCGGTTTACAGCGCCCGGGTAGTCGTTAGCAGCGTTTTCACGCAGCGGCATATTGAAGTAGACGATGCGTGTAGCGGGATTGGTAACCACCGCAGCGCAAATCGATGCACGCAGCTCGGCCAGATCGGCTTTGCTGTCACCTTTGCGTGGAATCAGAATCACGTCAGCAGCGTTTAATGCGGCCACACCCTGGCGGGTCAGGTGGTCGGGGTTGCCAGTGCCAATACCAATCAGGCTGAGGGCAATCACGGCGTTACGCCTCCGGCTGAATCGTCTTCTGCCACACCGCTTTCGGTGGTATCGGGTGTTGGAAAACGCGGGTGCGTGCCGATGGGACGGTAGCGGCGGTCGTAGTCACCCGCGTACAGCCGGCTGGTGTTGAAGTCTTCAGCCCCCAGCGTGTGGCCCACCAGGATCAGGGCAGTGCGTTCCATGCCATCGCCCACGGCGGCTTCGATGGTGGACAGCGTGGCGCGCACCACGCGCTCGTCCGGCCAGCTGGCACGCCAGACCACCGCCACCGGGCAGTCCGGGCCGTAATGAGGGCTTAGTTCTTTAACGACGCGGGGCAGAACGTGCACCGAGAGGTGGATGGCCAGCACCGCGCCCGTGGCGGCAAAGTGGGTCAATGATTCTGTGTCCGGCATGGCCGAGGCGCGGCCCGAGGTGCGGGTGAGCACGACCGATTGCGACATGCCCGGCAGCGTCAGCTCCGCACACAGTGTAGCGGCAGCCGCCGCGAACGAGGGTACACCGGGGGTGACGGTGTAAGGGATATTGACCGCGCGCAAGCGGCGCAGTTGCTCCCCCATCGCCGACCAGACCGACAAATCTCCGGAATGCAGGCGAGCCACATCGTGCCCTAGTGCATGGGCAGCGCTGATTTTGGCAATGATGTCGTCCAGCGATAGCGATGCCGTGTTGACCAGTTGCACGCCCGGTGGGCAATGGGTCAACACGCCTTCCGGCACCAAAGACCCGGCGTACAGGCACACCGGACAAGCGGCAATCAGGTCGCGGCCGCGCAGCGTCAAGAGGTCAGGGGCGCCAGGGCCGGCGCCGATAAAGTGGACTGTCATGGCTGGTTGCTTTCTGCAATGGCGGCGGTGGCCATTTTGTTGCTTGCCACCGTACGACCTTTGGTTAAACGTGCGCCCGGGCCGGCACCGGCCAGTGCAGCGGCTTCGGCCAGGCTGTGTGCACCGTAGCGTGCGGGCACGTTAGAGCTCGGGCTTGCGATTTGGCTGGGTAACTGTGTCAAAGCTACGGCAATGATGGGTAAACCCAATTCTGCGGCAAGTGCAGCCAGTGCCGGGGCCGTTGCCTTGTCTTCGGCTGTGGCCAATGCGTCCAGCGCCGACAGCCCCGATGCGCCACCGGCTAAATACAGGGCGTCGCGCAGCGCTGCCACATCTGCTGTAGAGCGAAAACCCAGGCCTGCTACCCTCATTGCGGACGTCCCAGCGTAGTGCTCCACTGCACCACCGGCCGGGCCGGTACCCAACCGCGCATACGGCCCAAAGGCGCAGCGTGGGCCAGCTCGATCCGCAGCAACTCGCCGCCATGTGCGGCATGCAGCACGGCCAGCGCAGCCTCTGTTTCCAGTGTGATGGCGTTCACAACAAGCCTGCACGCAGTCGCTGCCAGAGTGTTGAGTACATCGAACATCGCTGCATTGAACCCGCCCCCCACAAAAATGACATCTGGCGGCGCGAGCCCCGCCAGTGCAGCAGGTGCCAAACCTTGTACAACGGTGAGCGACTTGCCCAGCCCAAAACTCTCCACATTGCTGCGGATATTGGCCACTCGGTCTGTGTGCTGTTCAATGGCGGTGGCGTGCCCGCCTGCCAGGCACCACTCCACGCTGACCGAACCCGAACCCGCGCCAATGTCCCACAGGTACAGGCCGGGACGTGGGGCCAGTGCGGCCAGGGTCAAGGCACGTACTGGTGATTTGGTAATTTGCCCATCGTGGGCAAAGCTCGCGTCGGGCAGGCCCGCACTGCGTTGCAGACCAGCTGCACCGGCCACTTCCAACGCAACAGCGACAGGAGCGACCACGTCGGAAAAGGCAAACCCTCGGGCTGTGGTCTGGCGAACCCGCTCTCGGGGTCCACCTAAAGCCTCCAAAATCCACAGAACAGAAGCAGCAAAACCCTGTTCATCCAGCCAGCGGGAAAAGTCGCCCACCGCTGCGCCATCACGCAACAGGCAAATGAGGCGTCTGCCCGGATGCAGCACGCTGCGGGTGCTGGCAAACGGCGCGGCGTGCAGGCCAAAGCAGGCGGTGTCTTCAAGCCGCCAACCCAGGCGTGCGGCAGCCAGGCTAAAGGTAGAGGGCGCGGCAAACACCTGCCACTCGGTTGAGCGCAAGTGCTCGGACAGGCTGCCACCCACGCCAAACCAGAATGGATCGCCCGAGGCCAACACTGCGACCCGCTGTCCGCGCATGGCCAGTACCGGGGCCACGTCAAACGGAACAGGCCAGGGGTGGCCGCGCTGGCCCGCATTGGCCAAGGCCAGATGGCGCGGGCCACCGAAGACGATATCGGCAGTGTTCAACGCCAAACGGCTAGCATCACAGAGTCCCGCCACGCCCTCTTCACCGATACCAATGATTGATAGCCACGCTTCAGACATGCCGCGCTCCTTCTCGGCAAATACCTCGATACGCCTTCCGATGCGTGTCCTTTTGCTGGGCGGCACCACCGAGGCCAGCCAATTGGCCCGCGCCCTGACCAGTGCTCAGATCGACGCTGTGTTTTCTTACGCGGGCCGTACCGAATTGCCTGTGGCCCAGCCCCTGCCTACCCGCGTGGGCGGCTTTGGCGGTGTTGCAGGTTTGCAGGCGTGGCTGCAAGCGCAGCGCATCACCCATGTGGTGGACG
>JBBRNS010000305.1:0-4146 GCA_038230175.1 Burkholderiales bacterium | reverse complement strand
TGCCGATGACCGGCTTAAACGTCAATCTCAACCGAGTCACCGTGCAACTCCATCAACTCGCGTCGGGCGGCAGCTTCGCCTTTGCCCATCAGCTTGGTGATCAAGGCTTCGGTGGCACTGAAATCGACCATGCCCAAAGCAACCGGCAGAAGACGGCGTGTGTCGGGGTTCAGCGTGGTGTCCCACAGTTGCTCGGCATTCATCTCGCCCAAGCCTTTAAAGCGGCTGATACTCCAGGCACCTTCGCGCACGCCTTCTTTGCGCAGCTTGTCCAAAATAGCGGTGAGCTCGCCCTCATCCAGCGCATAGGTTTTGCTGGCGGGTTTTTTGCCACGTGCCGGGGCATCTACCCGAAACAATGGGGGCCGCGCGATGTAGACGTTGCCAGACTCGATCAGTTTGGGAAAATGGCGGAAAAACAGGGTGAGCAACAGCACCTGGATGTGCGAACCGTCCACGTCCGCATCGCTCAAGATACACACCTTGCCATAGCGCAGGCCAGTCAGGTCTGGCGTATCGTTGGGGCCATGCGGGTCCACCCCAATGGCGACCGATATGTCGTGGATCTCGGTGTGGGCAACCAGGCGATCGCGGTCCACCTCCCAGGTGTTCAATACCTTGCCGCGCAGGGGCAAGATGGCCTGGTTTTCTTTGTCGCGGCCCATTTTGGCGCTGCCACCGGCCGAGTCGCCCTCGACCAAAAACACTTCGTTGTAGGCGGTGTCTTTGCTCTCGCAGTCGGTCAGCTTGCCCGGCAGCACGGCCACGCCCGAGCTTTTGCGCTTTTCGACTTTTTGGCCGGCTTTTTGGCGGCTCTGGGCGGCTTTGATAGCCAGTTCAGCCAGCTTCTTGCCGTATTCAACGTGTTGGTTGAGCCACAACTCAAGCGCAGGGCGCACAAAGCTCGACACCAACCGCACCGCGTCGCGCGAATTCAAGCGCTCTTTGATCTGGCCTTGAAACTGGGGGTCCAACACCTTGGTAGACAGCACATAGCTGGCGCGTGCGAACACGTCTTCGGGCATCAGCTTGACGCCCTTGGGCAAGAGCGAATGCAGCTCGATAAAACCTTTGACCGCGGTAAATAGGCCATCACGCAGCCCGCTCTCATGCGTGCCGCCGGCGCTGGTGGGGATCAAGTTGACATAACTCTCGCGCACAGCCTGGCCATCTTCGGTAAACGCGACACACCAAGCGGCGCCCTCGCCTTCGGCAAAGTTGTCGCTTTGGCTGTCAGCAAAACCTTCGCCCTCAAACAGCGGGATGACGGGTTCGCCGTTGAGCGTTTGGCTCAAGTAGTCGCGCAGGCCACCCTTGTAGAGCCAAGTTTGGGTTTCTTTGGTTTTTTCGACCGAGAGTGACACACTCACGCCGGGCATCAGCACCGCCTTGCTGCGCAACAGGTGGGTCAGCTCGTTGGTGGGTAAGTTGGGCGACTCGAAATATTTGGCATCGGGCCAGACTCGCACGGTGGTGCCAGACTTTCGGTCGCCCTCACCAACCTTGCGGATTTGCAGGGGTTCGGTCACGTCACCATTCTGAAACACCAGCGTGGCCACCTGGCCGTCGCGGTAGGACGTAGCCTCGAGCCGCGTGGCCAAGGCATTGGTCACGCTGACACCCACACCATGCAGGCCACCGGAGAAGCTGTAGGCGCCGCCCTTGCCTTTGTCGAACTTGCCACCAGCATGCAAGCGGGTGAACACCAGTTCAATCACCGGCGCTTTTTCTTCCGGGTGCATGCCAAACGGAATGCCGCGTCCGTCGTCTTCGATGCTGACCGAGCCATCGGCATGCTGCGTGATCTTGATCTTTTTGCCGTAGCCGCCCAAGGCTTCGTCGGCGGCGTTGTCCAGCACTTCTTGGATCACGTGCAAGGGGTTGTCGGTGCGGGTGTACATGCCCGGACGCTGTTTAACCGGCTCCAGCCCTTTGAGAACGCGGATGGAACCTTCGGAATATTCGGGGGTAGTTTTAACGGACATAGCCTTCCATTCTAATCTGCAGGGCGCAATAGGCTGTACAAAACACCAGCTCTGCGCATTCGTGTGGCTCCACCGCCAGTGCCATTGCGCAAATTGGCGACAATGCTACCCATGCCTTTGCGCCCCGAATCCCCCGCCACCAAGGCTGCCCTGGCAACCACGACCCAGAATGTGACGAGGGCCTTCCTTTGACAGCGTCTGCTTGGATCGTTCGCTGGGCGCACCTGGTGTCGCCAAACGGCACGGTGCTGGACGTGGCCTGCGGCAGTGGGCGCCATGCGCAGTGGTTTGCCGAGCGGGGCTACCAGGTTACCGGCGTTGACCGCGACACGGCTCAGGCCCAGCGCGCGGTGCCTGCGGCGCACTTTGTATGCGCTGACATTGAAGCCCAAGTTTGGCCGTTACAAGATGGCGGTCAGCCACAGCCATTTGATGCGGTAGTTGTGACCAATTACCTGTGGCGACCGCTAATGGAAACCCTGATAAGTAGCGTGGCTGAAGGTGGCGTCTTGCTTTACGAAACTTTTACTGCCGGCAACGAAACGGTCGGTAGGCCTTCGCGCCCTGATTTTTTGCTCCAACCCGGTGAATTGCTGCACCATTGCCGAAGCCTGCATGTGGTTGCCTATGAAAACGGGTACCTAGAGACCCCCCCACGCTTTACACAACGTATTGCCGCCGTGCGACTACCCAGCGGTGCGGCATCTCCTATTCACCCAAGGCGCCATCCACTCTAGGTAAAATGCGTGCTTCCCGTAAACACAAATGCCATGAACTCACCTCAAGGTCAAATTAAGGGCAGCATCGTCGCCCTGGTCACACCGATGCTCGACGACGGCGCTGTGGACTACCCCGCCCTGCGCAAACTGATTGACTGGCACATCACCGAAGGGACCGACTGCATTTGCGTCGTTGGCACCACCGGCGAGTCGCCCACCGTCAGCGTGGAAGAGCACTGCGAAATTATCCGAGTGTCGGTCGAACAAGCCAAAGGCCGTGTGCCCATCATGGCCGGTTGTGGTGCCAATTCAACCGCCGAAGCCATTGCGCTGGCCCGTTTTGCGAAAAAGGTGGGGGCCAACTGCCAGTTGCAGGTTGTGCCCTACTACAACAAGCCGACCCAAGAAGGGCAATACCAACACTTCAAGGCCATCGCCGAAGCGGTGGACCTTCCTTTGATTTTGTACAACGTGCCCGGGCGCACAGTAGCCGATATGGCGCATGAAACCGTGCTGCGCCTGGCGCAAGTGCCTGGCATCGTCGGAATCAAGGAAGCCACGGGCAATATTGAGCGCGCGCAGTGGCTTATCAAAGAAGCGCCTGAGGGCTTTGCCATCTACTCGGGCGATGACCCCACCGCTGTGGCGCTGATGCTGTGCGGTGGACACGGCAACGTCAGTGTTACGGCCAATGTGGCACCGCGCTTGATGCATGAGCTGTGTGTTGCCGCCATCGCGGGCAACGTGCCGCGTGCCATGGAGCTGCAGCGCCAGTTGCTGCCGCTGCACAAAACCCTGTTTGTAGAATCCAACCCCATTCCAGTGAAGTGGGCCGTGGCCCGCATGGGCCGGTGCAAGCCCAATTTGCGTTTACCGTTGACGGCACTGAGCGAAGCCAACCAACCGGGCCTGGAGCGCGTTATGCAGTCTGCGGGTTTGATTTGAACGCCCATTTACATTCAAGGATCTCTGTGAACCGAATCTCCAAGTTAACCGTGTTAGCCACAGCCATTGCACTGACCGCCTGTTCCGTGCTGGAAACCGACAAGGTGGACTACCGCAGCACCGCCAAAACGACTCCCCTCGATATTCCGCCAGACTTAACCCAGTTGTCCAAAGACACGCGTTACACCGTGGTGGATGGCACTGTGTCCGCGTCAGGCTATCAAGCAGCCACCCAGGCCGCGCCGGTGACTGCAGCCACCGCTACGTTGTCAGCAGGCGATGTGCGCATTGAGCGCTCGGGCAACCAGCGCTGGTTGGTGGTGAAACGCCCCGCCGAGCAATTGTGGGACCCCGTTAAAGACTTCTGGGTTGACAACGGTTTCTTGCTGGCCATTGACCAAAGCAAGCTGGGAATCATGGAGACCGATTGGGCAGAGAACCGCGCCAAGATCCCGCAGGACATGATTCGCTCGGCGTTGGGCAAAGTGCTGGATTCG
>JBBRNS010000304.1:0-4206 GCA_038230175.1 Burkholderiales bacterium | reverse complement strand
GCCAAGCGTCTGAAGGCCGCACGTTTGGCGTTGTTGGATGTCGTGACGTTTGTTGCCGGCAATACCAAGGCCAGCCCGAACGCCGTTTTCTCTGGCAGCGTGCCTTACCTGATGCTGGCCGGCAACGTGATGGCAGGCTGGCAGCTGGCGCGTTCGCTCTTGGTGGCGCAGACACAAATTGCGGCGGGCAATGAAGTGGCCTTTATGCAGGCCAAGATCACCACCGCACGTTTCTATGCTGACCACATGCTGACCAAAGCGGCTGGCATGCGCGACAGCATCGTCGAAGGCGCGGAGTCTGTAACGGCCTTGCCGCTGGACGCATTCTGACCGCTAAGGCGCACTGGCCTTGCTATTGAATGAGTAGCTACTCGCGCACAAGACGCGAGGGCTACAGGGTGTTTTGTATCGCATTTCTTGCCCCGGAGACAGTATGTCCACGCTACCAAAACCCTTAGACCGTTTGCCGTTTCCGGTGATCGGATCGCCCCTGTTCATCATCAGCAACCCCAAGTTGGTCATTGCCCAGTGTATTGCTGGCGTGGTGGGCTCCATGCCGGCACTCAATGCCCGCCCCGCCGAGCAACTTGAGGATTGGCTGGTCGAAATCACGCAGGCTTTGGCGGCCTACAACGCCGCGCATCCCGATAAACCGGCTGCCCCGTTTGCCATCAACCAGATCGTGCACAAGAGCAACGATAGGTTGGAGCACGATATGGCAATGTGCGTTAAATACAAGGTGCCCATCATCATCACGAGCTTGGGCGCGCGCGAGGAGATCAACGCCGCGGCGCACAGCTATGGCGGCGTGGTCTTGCACGACGTTATCAACAACAAACACGCCCACAAGGCGATTGAGAAGGGCGCTGACGGTCTGATTGCCGTTGCCGCCGGGGCAGGTGGCCATGCTGGCACCAAAAGCCCGTTTGCGCTGGTGCAAGAGATTCGCCAGTGGTTTGACGGCCCTGTGGCCTTGTCCGGCGCCATTTCGACTGGCGCTGCCGTCTTGGCAGCCCAGGCCATGGGTGCCGACTTTGCCTACATTGGCTCCGCCTTTATTGCCACCGAGGAAGCACGCGCCGCCGACGCCTACAAGCAGTCGATTGTGGACAGCGATTCAGACGAAATTATCTACAGCAACCTGTTTACCGGCGTCCACGGCAACTACCTTGCGCCCAGCATCCGCGCGGCCGGCATGGACCCGCTCAATCTGCCCGTCAGCGACCCCAGCAAGATGAACTTTGGCGGCAGCGAGGCCAAGGCTTGGAAAGAGATTTGGGGCTGTGGCCAGGGTATTGGTGCCGTCACGCGTATCCAGCCAACCGCCGATTATGTGGCGCAGCTCAAACGCGAGTATGCGGCCGCCAAGGCACAGTTGCTGGCACACTCCTACGCCTGATCCATTTGCCTAATTTCTAAGCCATTTCGTGCTCTAGCCCTCGTGGAACGTGCGCAAGCAGCTATTGAATAAATAGCAGTATGGGTAGGTTCAGTGGCTAGGGTGGGAAGGCGACGGGTGCTTGGTCGGGCGTCCATCTGGGGTATTTCTCCATCACCTGCGCCAACAGGGCGTTGTTCATAAACTGCGCCAGCCATGCCTGCAATGCGGGCCACGGCTGGCTGTCAAACCAGAGCGCATCGGTGGCGGCGAATTGGCGCACAAACGGTGCAATTGCCGCATCGGCCAAGCCAAAAATCGCTTGCGGCGTTCCGCCCATGGCCTGGTGCACGCAGGCGGCATGGACGCTGCCATGGTGCGCAAGGCATGCGTTTAAGTCGGTTAAGAATTCTGCGGCCCGTGTGCGGTCGGCCAAACCATCGGGCAGGGCATAGCGGTGCGGGTATTTGTAGCGGTCCAGCGCCTGCTTAAAGGGACCGTCGCACTGTGCAATCCACTGCAAGGCATGGGCCATGCCGGCGTCGTCAGCGGGCAGCCACCCCAGCGGATCGTTGCGCCGCAGCGCCCACAACATGATCTCCAAGCTCTGGTCGATGACCTCGCCACGGTGAAGCACCAGCACCGGCACGGTTGCCTTGGGCGAGGCCTGTAGTAGGGCATCCGGTTTGTCCGCCAACACCACCTCACGCAGGGTGCAGGTTTGCCCGCTGACCGCCAGTGCCAACCGTGCCCGCATGGCATACGGGCAGCGGCGAAACGAATACAGGATGGGTCTCTCGGGCGCCATCGCTAGGGCGTTGCGTGGGGCACGCCCAGCACGGCATCGTGCGCGTGCCGCGTCTTGGCGCGCTCCCACTGGCGTTGCCGCTCTCGCGCGCCGAATTTTTGCGCCTCAGACGTCACGGCGTGGCAGCGCGGGCAACTCACGCCAATCTCATAGAGGGGTGAATCGGTAGCCCCTGGGGCAAGTGGCTGGCGGCATGCCCGGCACAAGGCGTGCGGACCGGGCAGCAGGCCATGGCCCACAGAGACCCGTTCGTCAAATACAAAACATTCGCCTTGCCACTGGCTTTGTTCGGGGGCGATGGTCTCTAGGTATTTGAGAATGCCGCCTTCAAGGTGGTAGACCTCGTCAAAGCCACGTGCGCGCATCAGGGCGGTGGATTTTTCGCAGCGAATGCCCCCAGTGCAAAACATAGCCACCTTTGGCTTTGGTCGCTGTGGGTCGGTAAGGGCGGGTTGGCTGGCGACCCATTGGGGCAGCTCCGCAAAGGTTTTGATGTGCGGGTTCACGGCGCCGGCAAAGGTACCCAGCTCAACCTCGTAGTCGTTGCGGGTGTCCACCAATACCACACCCGGCTGCGCAATGAGCGCGTTCCAGTCTTCGGGCTTCACATAGGTGCCCGCCATGTGCACCGGGCTGATGCCGGGCACACCCATGGTGACAATTTCTTTTTTGAGTCGCACTTTCATGCGGTTAAACGGGGCTTTGTGCGAGTGCGACTCTTTGTGCTGTAGGTTTGCCAGGCGCGGGTCTTGGCGGATGTGGGACAGCACCGCGTAAACGTCATCAGGGGCGCCCGCAATGGTGCTGTTAATGCCTTCGCGGGCCAGCAAAATCAGGCCTTTGACCTTGCGCTCTTGGCACAGCGCCAGTAAGGGAGCTTTGAATTCGGCGTAGTCAGGCAGGTCGACAAACTGGTAGAAAGCAGCGGTGAGAAAGGGTGCGTTGGCCATACCGCCATTGTGCCTTCCCTGGTGCGTACGCTAGCCCGGTTGGTTGTCGGCTTCGGGCAGCGTGAAGTCTGCGACCCGATTGCGTCCATTGTGCTTGGCTTGGTAGAGCGCCTGGTCCGCATAACCGATGAGGGTTTTGTTGGGCTGGTCGCGATGGGGAACCACGCTGCACACCCCCACACTGATAGTGACCGGGATGGGCTGGCCCTCCAGGCTAAATACCATTTCGGCCACCGCCTTGCGGATGCGTTCGCCGATAAATAGGCTACCGGCTGGGTCGGTATGGGGCAAGACCACGACGAACTCTTCGCCGCCGTAGCGGTAACACTTGTCCGCAGGTCGACGCATGGTCTTTTGAATAATCGCTGCAACCGCCTTTAAGCAGGCATCGCCACCCAAATGGCCATAGGTGTCGTTAAAGTGCTTGAAATGGTCGATATCAAGCATCAATAGACCCAGGGGGGTTTGGATGCGGGCGGCGCGCTGCCATTCGACCTCAAATTGTTCATCAAAGAAAGCCCGGTTGCTAATGCCGGTCAGGCCGTCAATGCGGGTCAGCTCCTGCAACTTGCCATTGACTTGGGACAGGCCTAGCAAGGCCTGGTCGAGTTCCTGGGTGCGTTCCTGCACGCGGTTCTCAAGCGTTTCGGCGGCTTCCCGTTGCATGCGGGCGTTTTCTTCTTTGAGCAGGCGCATGCGGTCTGCCAGTGCAAAGGACAACAGGATGACCTCAATGGCCGACCCAATCTGCATGCTGTATTCGGTGAGGATGTTGCTTGGCAAAATGCCAAAGGTCTTTAAAACGTACAGCACCACACCCGCCACCAGCGAAAGCCAGGCGAGCATGAAATAGCGCGCTTGGCGAAACCCCTTTATGAGCGACCAGGCACCTGTGCTGACCACCAGCAAGCCCAAGAACAGGGCGCCGGCTGTGGCGACCTTGATGGCAATGGTGTAGCCCGCAAACAAGGCCAATAGCATCATGACAACACACAAGCCCGCGGTATAACGCAGGGGCTTATCGAACTTGGGCAGGTTTTTCTTGGTGTGCAGCAGTCGGCGGGCAAATT